>NZ_JCANTR010000016.1:0-101783 GCF_059568575.1 Flavisolibacter ginsengiterrae DSM 18136 | reverse complement strand
TTTTAACCGGTACAAAGCGGTAGATGATCGAAGAGATAATGTTGCCTGTACCAAACCTCTCTGCGCTTCTCCTACTTCCTTCAAAGGCAGGATCACTCCAGAAGCGCTTACTGCTTACGCCCGGAAGCATTCTTACCAAAAATCCCCATTCCACATCCTTATAAAAGTTGGTGTCACCATCCACGGTGCCTGTTGCTGTAATGTATCCTACTTGCCTGGCCATAACTGGTATTAGATTTTAATAGCTGCAAGTTTTTGAAAATCCCTCTCAGTTCAAAACCCCTATGTCCGTTTTGGCCGTTTTTGACCGATTTGACCGGTAATGACCGCTTTTGGCCGTATTGGCAGCTTTTGACCGTTTTCCTCTCTAACCCATTGATCCTTACTTCTTTTTCCCTCATTGAACATTGAAAATTGAGCATTGCTCATTGAGCATTCTTCCTCCTTCAACCCAAGCCAGGACCGCATCAACCAATGCCTCTCCGCCCTAACCCCACTTCATCATTCAACATTCCTTGTTCATCTGTTCTATATTCCCCTCCTTCTCCCTATCTACAGTATACCAGCGCCCCACCTGCAGTATAGCTACGGTATAGATACTGCGTGATCACCACGCAGTATCTATACCGCAGGTAGGGAGTAGAAAGGGGGCAGCTATACTCCAGTTAGGGGGTTGGTAGGAAGAAGATAGGTAAGAAGATTATAAAAGGAATGTCGGTCGATAGAACAAAGGGTGTCGAATGATGAAATGGTACCTGTTTCCCTTATCTATCAAGTTGGCGAGAGCCAACGAAGGCATACCGGCTTTAATAAAAATAATAAAAGATGCCCCTTCAAAAAGGGGCATCAATATAATCAAAGTCGAATTTGGCAGATTCCTATGGTTAAGGATCATTGGATGCCGTTGGTTTTGGATAGGATTGAATTGGTTTAACCTGGACTAATGGATTCTTTTGGTTTTCAAAGGATAAAAAAAAGAAGTTGACTGATATTGGATTTGGTTTTTGGTTTTCCTGTTGGATTGTTTGGATTCTGGTTTTTCTTCAGGAATTGGATATGATTGATAATACTTAACTACCAATCAACTTCTGATACAAAACTAAGCGATGGCCTGTTGCTGCACAAGAGGTAAACAACTCAATATTGTATGAATGATTACCTGAGTATGTCGCGTATTTCTACTCCCGTGTTCAGGTGTATCATCTTATGTTACCTTGTTATCAATTGTTTATACCCATAAATGTGAAGCAAGACCAGTTATTGTATTTTGCAGTTGTAACCACAATCTTTCACATGCCTGCACGTAAGTTCATTGCACGGATCATTGCTTTACTGTTTTTAATAATATTGATTGCAGGTGTTATGTATGCCTGGCAGGCATTCCCTATTATCAGCGGGTATGGTGCCAAGAACATGGCTTCGGCAGTGTATGTACAACACCGTGACCCTGCAACCATATTAAAAGAAGACCTGGGTGAATTTCCATTTACTATTGGCAGGTACAGTGTGGATAGAAAGGATTCTTCTGTTACCGGTTCGATATGGGGACTGGCAAAACGCAAAGCCATTTACCGCCCCGGGTTGGGCTGTACCCTGGTCAATGACATCACAGAAGAAGAACTGAGAAGACAGGTTTATCAACTGGCGGCATCAACTCCAGAACAAACAGACAGCCTTCCCTGGCCGTATGGAGATGGAGCCAATGATTCCATACCACCAGGGATAAATAAAGAACTATTGAATGAAGCAATGGATCATGCCATACATGCCCAAAAGGATGGGAAGCCTGCATATACAAGGGCCTTTCTAGTAGTATATGATGGGAAGCTAATAGCGGAGCAGTACGCCAAAGGATTTGACCAGCATACAGTGATGTTGGGCTGGTCCATTTCCAAGAGCCTGATGGGCGCATTAACAGGTGTTTTGGTACAAGAGGGAAAGCTGGATGTGAATGCCCCGGCCCCGGTGCCCGAATGGCAACATACCCGGAAGCAAAGAATCAGGTTAAAAGACTTGCTGCAACAAACAAGTGGACTGGATTTCGAAGAGAACTATACAAAGCCTTCCGAAGTGACCAATATGTTATTCAAACATGGAGACATGGCAGGCTTTACAGCGCGACTTCCCTTGAAGTATGAACCGGGAACCGTGTTTAATTATTCCAGTGGCAACAGCAATATATTAAGTCGCATTATCAGGCACACAGTGGGCGAAAAAAACTATGTAGCCTTTCCCTACGATTCTTTGTTCCATAAGATCCATATGTATTCCCTATTGTTGGAACCTGATGCCTCTGGCACATTTATCGGTTCTTCCTACAGCTATGCCACAGCAAGGGACTTTGCAAGGTTTGGTTTGTTATATTATAACAATGGAGTTTGGAATGGTGAGCAGATCCTGCCCAAAGATTGGGTAAGTCAAAGTGTTCAACCATCTGCCGCTGACAAACTGCAACATTATGGTTACCAGTTCTGGTTGAATGGATATGATAAAAAGGATCCATCCAAACGCATGTATCCCGATGTTCCTGCGGATATGTACTTTGCTGATGGCTATGGAGGCCAGGATATTTATATCATACCCTCTGAAAAAATGGTTGTGGTCAGGTTGGGATTGCACACTATAGATGAAAACCAAATGCTGAAGGAAGTGATAAAGGCCATTCGCCATTAAACAACACCACTGGCAGGGTTAAACTATACAGAATTTTTCCTAACTTATAGGTACCAATAACTGCTTCCCGATGAAGGTGTATTCCTTTTTATTATTGATCATCTTAACCCTATTACCCGGTTTCAATATTTTTGCACAGACCAAAAGGATCTATTCAGCCAATGAGTTGGGATTTCAGTATGGATTTTCATTAAAAGGCATTGTAGAATTTCCATTTTCAAGGGGCCAGTCACCATTTTTTCGATTGTGTTCTGACCTGGGATTGGGGTCTAATGTTTTTGCCCGTGGACTTTATTTTTCCATTAATACCGAAGTCCAGTTGTATAACGGAGGACTCGGAAACAATGGGCGTAAGGATCACCGCGAGCCCCAATACAGTTTTGATATTATCAGTGCATTTTCAGTGACCACGGGTTTTAATAATTATTTAAATAAGGATAGTTTGCCAGCCATCAATGGAAGAAACATTCCCCTGTATTATTTTTCCAATTTTACTTACCCCGCGCTTCAAAATCCTTATAATTATTCCCTAACAGCTGGCACCAATTTTATTTTTACATTGGACAAACAAAAGACCAGTCAACGTGTAGGCTTCCTGAATATCCATTTAAACAGGTTGCAGCTTTCCTATTATAATGACGGAGGCGCACCATTCGACTGGAGTTACCTTGGTGATGGTAAGGACAGGTACTATAGTGGCGGTGCGTTGGTAAGCTTTCATGGCAAGAACAGTGGTTTCCTGAACCTGGTGGAACTAAGCTTCAGTAAGTTCACCGGCTATACAAAGGATGCTTTCGAAGTATCCAATAAGCTGGACCTTGCCTTTGTCAATTATAATAACAAAGAACAGAATTATTACAACAAAAGCCTTTGGTCATTAAATATTTCTAACCCTGAGAAAGGTTTTGGCATCTATTTCAACCGTTACAATTATACGCCCTGGGATATGCAGCACCTGATTCATTTTTCGATCTACAATTCCTATCATCTTGTTCCCTATAAAGATTATTTTTCTGCAGGTGGTTCCTACCTGCATAACTACAATAATATTGGACTAAGATGAAAATCATTACAATTTTCCTTTTAGCTTTTTGCCTTTGTGCCTGTAGCAGGGGAGAATATTTTGTTTCGCCCAGCTTCAGGGATGGCCACCTGCCAGGCATTAGGAGCTTAGCGCTGGATACCAGCTTTGTATTGTATGTAAGGCAAGTGAACAGGGATGATGAAGCTGCCAATGGCTTGCAGGAAAAAACAGGTTCCCTGGGCCAGGAAACGGTATGTGTAAAAAGGGTAGAGGTAGAATACCTGTTGTTGTCATTGAAGCGCAGGATGGCTATGTATTTTTCAACTATTCCGGATAAATACCAACAGTATTATTCCAAATACCAGTTTGCAGACACGGTGATCAATACGTATGATCTCAGTACATTTTATTTCGGTACCGTAGATGAAAACGGGGAAAGCATTTCATTTGAAACCATTGACAGTAAAAAGATCATGACCTGGGACCTGCGGCCTTTTGTAAATAGTAACTATCCATCCAAAATTTATATCAGGGAAATAGCTGTACAGCGCAACCATGAAATGGAAGACATCATCCTGGTGGCCAAAGCACTCGGAGCACCTGTTTATTTTGAAAGACAAACCGGTTTCCAATTTATTTTTTACAGGCCCGGAGGTAACCAGTCCCCTGATGGCTCCCAGGTCACCCTTGCAGATAGAAATTTATATTACCGGAGGCATGACCATGGCTACACCATTTACTTCAGATTTGATAAACCCATTGGAAACTCCAAAGATTCTACCATAGGGTTTGACTACAAACGGACACGCTATTCGAGAGCCTTAACAGGGATAAATTAATTGCTGCCAGGTTATTAAAGGAATATTTTATAATTGATCAACCCTGATCCAATCCATACCGGCGCTGATGGCAGCCTGCACACCTGGATCCCCATCTTCAAACACCATACAATCTTTAGGTTCAACACCTAATTGCCGGGCGGCAAATAAAAATGGATCCGGAAAGGGTTTGCCATTGGGCGTTTCTCCTGCACATACCAGCACTTCTATCAAATGATCGATGCCAATTATGGACAGTGTTTTAGTAACAGTAGAACGGCTTCCGCCAGTTACAACACCAATTTTTACTTCACCGGCGTGTTGCCGCAGGTGCTCTACTACAAATGGGATAGGGAGCGTTTTCGCAATAAATTCTTCTACAAAGAGTTTGGATTTGGATTGCGCGAAATCGGTGATATCCAGTGTTACAGCATATCTTTTGCAGATCTCTTCTACTACCAGCACCGTAGGCCATCCGGCCAGTTCATCTATAATGGAATCATCAAGATCAATATTATGGCTGGCTGCTACCTTTACAAATGCAGCTTTATGCGCCCCCATGTTGTCCGCCAGGGTGCCATCACAGTCGTATAAAAAGGCTTTGTATTTTCCTTTTGTCAGCCCATTCAGCTTTGCCAGTTTTGCTTCATTGACCTGGTCAAGGGAGTTATTCATTGAACGTTCATTGGTAAGTGCGCGAAAATAGTATGAACATGGGGAATTCCCATCACTGCAAATTGCCCTGGCTTTTTAATAGGAATAGGCTGTATGAAGCCTATTATTATTTTTTTGAAGAAAAGCTGTAAACTGAAGGATTGGAAAAATAGCTGTCAGTATACTGATCAGGATGCATAGGCTGCAGCCCTGCTTGCAAGTCTGTCATTTTCTAAAGCCCTGGCTTTGAACATAGACTCTGATAATTTAACCTGTGATTCGTTGAATTCTGCAGTAATTGTACATTCAAGGGAATGGATCCTGCAATTCAGGGTATTGGTGAGTTGCTTAAATTCCCAAAGCTGTTCCATTGATGCAAAGGCTATAGTGATATAGTTCATTATTTACATTTTGTATCTGCCAGCGAGCCCTGGCAGAATAATTTGCCTATGCTGCTGGCCGGATAGTAGTGACTTGGCGTCAAGCATAAAGTTTAATCTTTCAACTATTAAAAAGATTATTTGTATGAAGTGTTGAAGAAAATACCATTTTGGCAATAGATTTCCTCATCATGGGATATATACGGAAGATCTTATTGCTTTACCGCAAAATAGTATTTAAGAACTAATCATTGGGTTTATCCTTAAATGAACGGATGAGCCGGGTAAAATCTTCCTATCATTTTTATAAATCCTTTTAAAATCAAGTATAGTCCATGAAATAACAAGAGGGCACGAAGATTGGGCTAAAGAGTTCATAATGAAGAATAATGGCTGATAATTCCCCATATAAAAGAACTGCAGACGAATTATTGCAGATATTACTTAATAAAACAGTCGTAAAAGAAGGTGAATATGATTGTACGCTTAACAGTGATCGTGAACACTGCACCATCAGGTTTGAACCATCTTTAAGAGAAAATGATGACAGAGAGGATGATCGTAAGGATAGTGCTGTTGAAAGATAGACCAGTTACCCCATCCATAAGCATTAATTAAGCATTCCAATTAAAAAAAGAAAGGGCCGGAATAGAAATTCAGCCCTGGTATATTGTTTAAGTCTACATCCACCTAAGACTATCAGAAATAGTCATAGATTATAAAGCCTATTGATCTAAGTCAATATGAATGCCAAAAAGCATTTTTGTTGTAATTGTTTTCTTTATTAAGCAGAAAACAGCCATTAATAACATTTGATGTATTTGTTGAGTATGCTTTATTAATTGGAATCTATATAGTTTTTGATGGAGGTTCCAATAATATGGTTCCATCCTTCCTGGAAGTTAGCCCGGGCATAGTCTTCATTTTGAGGAAGGTTTTCCAAACCTTCATGGGTTAATCGCAGCCTGGTTTGATTGCCTTCCGGAAATAATTCATAGCGTACAATAGTTTCTCCTTCCACTCCTTCATAAGTCCATGTGTGACTAATCTTTTTATTCTTTTCTACTTCCAGTATGGTACACAGGTGAACAAATTTTCTACCGGCTTTTTCACCAAGGAAGCTGAATTTGTAGCCAACCTCAGGTTTAAACTCCGCTATATCGAAATACCATTTCTTCATTTCATTTTTATCCGTCAAGGCCTTCCATACTTTTTCAACGGGAGCATCGAGCACAACTTCCTTAACAATGGGCAACGAGGTAGCTGAATTAGTTTGCATATACTATCTGTTTGGAATTGAATAATGATAGCTGGAATGTATGTGAGTAATATAATAGACTAAGTGCATTTACATGAGTTAAAGCAATTTCATTGCAAATATATCAAGAAGCTTTTGCGTCATATATATATGCCATATGTTATAGGCATGTTGTTCAACATATTTCCATGAATTTATTCTTGGATGGATGTACCTGTACATTATTCTGACTATAATTTTTCACCATATCCCTCTCTCAAACAGTTTAATCTTTTAACTTTCGAGAAATGACGGAAAAACTCAAAAAACTGGAAGCGGAACTGGATGGTGAGTTGTATGATGATGAAAGCATGCGGATACTGTATGCTACGGATGCTTCTGCCTACCGTGAAATACCACTGGCAGTAGCTATGCCTTCAACAGTGAAGGATATCAAAAAGCTGGTTCAGTTTGCCCATGCTGAACATACTTCCCTGATTCCCCGAACTGCCGGTACTTCGCTGGCTGGCCAGGTGGTAGGGCAGGGCATTATTGTAGATGTATCAAAATATTTTACAAGGATACTGGAATTGAATATAAAGGAGGGTTGGGTACGGGTGCAGCCAGGAGTAATAAGAGATGAGTTGAATCTTTTTTTAAAACCACATGGCTTATTCTTTGGTCCTGAAACTTCCACTGCCAACAGGGCAATGATCGGGGGTATGGTAGGCAATAATTCCTGTGGATCCAATTCAGTTGTATATGGAAGTACAAGGGAACATTTGATGGAAGTTCATGCGATACTAAGCGATGGTTCTGATGCTGTTTTTACAACAATGGACCTGGAGACATTTCATCAAAAATGTGAAGGCGAAAACCTGGAGGCAACCATATACAGGACAACCAGGAAATTATTAAGCCAATATGAGAACCAGGAAGCCATAAGGAAGGATTTTCCTAAAAGGAGCATTGAGCGCCGCAATACCGGCTATGCTATCGACCTTTTATTGGAACAAGCACCTTTTACGGCCGGTGGAGAAGATTTTAATTTTTGTACACTGCTTGCGGGGTCGGAAGGTACGCTGGCATTTTTAACTGAGATTAAACTGAAAGTTGTTCCATTACCACCCAGGGAAGCAGGCCTGCTTTGTGTCCATTTCCATTCCATTGACGAGGCATTAAGAGCTAACCTTATTGCTCTGAAATATGTACCCAGTGCCAGTGAACTCATTGATCATTATATACTGGAGTGCACTAAGGATAATATGGAACAATTACAAAACCGTTTTTTTGTTTTAGGTGATCCGGGGGCGATATTGGTGATTGAGTATGCCAGGACTACACGTGCTGAGGTAATAGACATAGCCCAAAAAGTGGAAGCTGAAATGCGTGACCAGGGTTTAGGTTATCATTTTCCTTTATTGTTTGGCGATGATACAAAGAAGATCTGGACATTGCGGAAAGCAGGCCTTGGACTTCTAAGTAACCTTCCGGGTGATGAAAAAGCCGTGGCTGTTATTGAAGACACGGCTGTAGATGTGCACGATCTGCCGGCCTATATAAGAGAGTTCAATGAGATACTAAAGAAATATGATCTGTATTCTGTGCACTATGCACACGCAGGTTCTGGCGAGATACATTTGCGACCCATAATCAATCTTAAAACTGAAGAAGGTAACCGGTTGTTTAGAAAGATAGCTGAAGAAATTGCCGTGCTGGTAAAAAAATACCAGGGTTCTCTTAGTGGCGAACATGGTGATGGAAGATTGAGAGGTGAGTTCATACCTTTTATGGTGGGAGAAAAAAATTACCAGTTGTTGAAAGAGATTAAACGCAGCTGGGATCCATCCAATATTTTCAATCCCCACAAAATCGTTGACACACCGCCAATGAACCAGATGCTGCGTTATACCCCTGGCCAAAAAACACCCGCCTTTCAAACCATTTTCAGGTATGCCAACCAGGATGTTTTGCAACATGCAGAGCAATGCAATGGTTCGGGGGATTGTCGCAAAACACATCTATCGGGAGGCACCATGTGTCCATCGTTTATGGCTACCCGAAATGAGAAAGATACAACAAGGGCAAGAGCCAATATACTCAGAGAGTTTCTTACTCATTCAACCAAGTTGAATCGATTTGACCATGAGGAAATAAAAGAAGTCATGGACCTGTGCCTCAGTTGTAAAGGCTGCAAAACTGAATGCCCTTCCAATGTGGATATGGCCAAGTTGAAAGCTGAGTTTTTACAGCAGTATTATGATGCCAATGGTGTTCCATTGCGTTCACAGCTTATTGCCAGGTTTACAGCAACAGCAAACATGGGTTCTCTTTTTCCTGGTTTGTACAATTATGCAATGACAGGTGCGGGGATAAGCAGGCTGGTTAAAAAACTTTCAGGTTTTGCGGTACAGCGATCAATGCCCACATTGTACAGCACTACCTTGCGTAGCTGGTATAAAAAACATGCGGCTGCCAACAAGGATAAAAATTATAAAAGCTCGCTCTATTTATTTTGCGATGAGTTCACCAATTACACTGATGTAGAATTGGGTATCAAAACCATCCTGCTGCTGGAAAGGTTGGGTTACAAAGTATTGCTTACTAATCATAAAGAGAGCGGGAGAACCTGGCTTTCAAAGGGATTGCTACGGGAGGCAAAAAAGATTGCCAATAAAAATGTGGATCTGCTTGGTAACCTGGTACAGGAAAAAACACCCATGATAGGAATAGAGCCTTCTGCCATACTGACCTTCAGGGATGAATACCTTGATCTTGTTGATGCCGACAAACTGGAAACCGCAAAACGGTTGTCTCAACATGTTTTCCTGGTGGATGAATTCCTTGCAAGGGAAATGGACAGGGGCAATATCAATAAAGATCAATTTACTTCGGATGAACGAACTATCAAGCTCCATGGTCATTGCCAGCAAAAGGCCTGGAATGCACTCAGATCATCCATCCAGGTTTTATCTTTTCCTAAAAACTTCAGGGTGGAGACAATTCCTTCGGGCTGTTGCGGCATGGCGGGATCATTTGGTTATGAAAAGGAACATTATGCTATTTCCATGCAAATAGGTGAATTAGTTCTATTTCCCACGGTTCGTGAACAATCACCTGAAACTATCATTGCGGCTCCTGGCACCAGTTGCCGGCACCAGATCAAAGATGGAACCAGCAGGAAGGCGAAACACCCTGTCGAGATCTTATATGAAGCATTGCTGGACCATTAATGCAATGAGAGATCCTGATTATCAGTCACAACTAAATTTTAATTATATTAGTTAAGGAACTGCCACCAGGAAACCTTTTAATTTACATGAAGGCAGTAAACGATAACGCTTGCTATTATTTATTTCATTCTTACCAAGATGGACAAGCCTGTTATTGTCATAAAGATTGGATCTTCTGTCATTGCTGATGCTTCGGGCAATATTGATGCTGCTGTTATAAAAAAAATAGCCATAGAAATAGCCGGACTTACTACAATTTACAGGATCATACTTGTTTCCAGCGGTGCGGTTAGCAGTGGAAAAGGATATATGAGATCTTATAAGGGAAGGCTGCTGGAGCGTAAGGCTGCCGCCGCCATCGGCAATCCAATACTGATAGGACAATACGGCAAGTTTTTTTCAAGCTATGGTATCCGGGTGGCACAGGCATTACTGGAGCGTCATCATTTCTCCAACAGGGAACAATTTGTACAATTAAAAGAAACCATTTCCGAGTTGTGGAAGAATGATATTCTTACAATTGTAAATGAAAATGATTTTGTTAGCAGCCATGAATTAAAATTTTCTGATAATGATGAACTGGCCACACTGATGGCCATTGCTTTTAATGCGGATGCCCTGGTATTATGTACCACAGCCGGCGGGTATCGTGATGACCAGGGCAACGTCATACCAAAAGTCGGGGAAATTGATAGCGGCATACTCTCATTTTTGAAAAATGAAAAGTCCTCATTTGGCACAGGCGGTATGGCTTCCAAACTGGCATTTACCAGGCTGGCAACTTCCTTAGGCATCAGGGTAGTCATATGCGGCATTTCAGGTGATGATGCTTTTGCCAAAGCATTAGAAGGTGAAAAAGGCACCAGTTTTCAACCAAAAGTTTCATCTCTTCGGGATAGGCAAAAATGGTTGAGCAGTGGGTCTGTTACTATTGGATCTGTTCAAATAGATGATGGTGCCATTGCAGCTTTGACGGGCAGGAAGAACCTGTTATCTATTGGTATCGTTTTGATACAGCGTCCATTTTCAAAAGGTGAAGTGGTGCAACTGGTAAATAGCAATGGACATATTGCAGGAGTAGCCAAAATGAAAATAGGTTCTGCTGATATTGATACAGGTAAGCCGCAGCGAAATACAGTGGCTGCGAGAGCTGATGATATTGTTATGTTTTAAAAATCCTTTTATGGATCAAATAGAAAATCTTTTAAAAAAAGCGCACAGTTCCTCGAAAATATTACAGCAAACCAGTAATGGATTGATCAAAAAAATATTGACTGCCATTGCAGTCCTGATCGAAAAGGAATCAGCGGTCATTATAAAGGAAAATAAAAAAGATGTTTCCATCCAGGACGCTGATGATCCCCGTGTAGATCGTTTGCTGTTAACACCAGGAAGGATTCAAAGCATTGCCGGCTCCATAAGAAAGATCGCATCACTTCCCTGCCCGGCTGGAATATTGGCTGAAGAAAAGACCCTGCCTAATGGTTTATTACTTCAAAATTGGACAGTACCATTGGGAGTAGTGGGGGTGGTCTATGAATCGCGGCCTAATGTAACATTTGATATTGCCGCATTGTGTCTCCGGAGCAAGAATGCCTGTGTATTAAAAGGCAGCAGGGAAGCCTTGCATACTAATAAAATCGCTGTACAACTTATTCATAGAGTTTTAAAGGAATTTGGCCTGCCTCCACAAGTGGTTACTTTATTGTCCCCGGAAAGAGAAGTACTTGATCAAGTATTTGGAGCTACCAAATATATTGATGTATTAATACCAAGAGGTTCTGCCGGATTGATTGATCATGTGCGCAAACATAGCCTTGTGCCTGTGATTGAAACGGGTGCTGGAGTATGCCATGTGTATGTGCATAAAGAAGCAGACCTGGCAAAGGCAATTGCCATAGTTGAAAATGCAAAATTATCAAGACCTTCTGTTTGTAATGCAATGGACACCTTGTTAATTGATGCGGCCATAGCCAGATCGTTTATACAAAAGCTTTTACCCGTTTTTGAAGAACATAAGGTAGTGATCTATGCAGAGCCAGGGGCTGGCAAATTATGTAAAGCATATCCTTATTTGCATGTACAGGAAAAACTGGATTATGGCATCGAATATTTAAGCCTGAAATGTGCAGTAAAAATTGTGCACAATATAGAAGAGGCTCTTGCTCATATCAGTGATTATTCAACCAAACATTCTGAGGCCATCGTTTCTAAAAATAAAAAAACCTGCCAGCAGTTTATAGATGCTGTTGATGCAGCGGTAGTTTATACTAATGCATCTACCCGGTTCACCGATGGGGAAGAATTTGGTCTTGGTGCAGAAATAGGTGTTTCGACCCAGAAATTGCATGCGCGTGGACCTTTCGCCCTGGAGAAGCTTGTCACAGAAAAATGGGTAGTGAAAGGATCAGGTCAGGTAAGAAATTAAACTGTTTTCTTTTTTGATAGTTATGCTTCTTTTTTATAAGTAAACAGTAAGATCTTTTTTATGTGTATAAATTCCAGTTTCGGGATGTAGCTCTTTACTGGCAAGGGGTTCAGAACTGTTCAAAGCTTTTTTGTGGAAATGTATATTCCAGTACTTAGAAATAACGTTTCTATCTTGAACTTCAAATCTAACCTATGCAGCTAAACACCTTGTACCAATATTTTTTCCGGTCCAATACCGAAACATTCAGGATAGATTATTTCTTAACTACCGATACTTTAAGTGACCAGGTAAACAGTGAAGGAAATGTATGGCTGGTAATTTCTTTGGAAGGTGAGGATAAGCAAAAATTTGTCGTATCCAAACCTGCTTCTATTCTTCATCAGCCCAGGGAGATCATTGAGGTGATCATACAAAGGGAGACAGTCAGTTATCTGCATCAGTGCATTACTGTGTAACATACCACCGCTAATTAATCATATCAATGCGAGGTCGCACTACCTGGCGCCGAAAAATTTTCAACCGGTTTTATTATTTACCCATTCCTGGGGAACCAAGGCATTCCTCAACTGCCACAATTCCACACAAGCTTTCTAAAGATCATGATACTATAACCTCCTGATCATCAATAATTCAAAAAGTTGCATGAGCTTGGTATTTAAATTGTTTATAGGAAAGAAAAGAATAGGTGTGGATACAGACGTAAAACAAATGGCCAATAACGAGATCGAGGAACGGATTGCGCAACTGGAAGAAGAGTATACCCAGGCATTAAAGGTGAATGCTGATATTCATGCTCTGAGTCGTATATGGCAAGGGATCAAAGAATTGAAAGCAGAATTAAAATTAAGGTAATGTTTAAATCCTGTTTTTAGAGGACGATAGACAATAAAAATTTCAGAATTTCGTACTGATATGACCAGCTTGTAGCTGAAAATGTGTAATAGATTATGAGCGCCTCAAATTTACATCACGTTGTATTGGCAGATGATGACAGGGACCATGGCCTGTTGTTTCATTATGTACTTAAAAAAGTGGATCCTTCCCAGTCACTAACCATAGTGAAGGATGGGGGAGAGCTTATGGATTTGCTTTCGCAACATACACCTGACATTTTATTCCTGGATCTGAATATGCCCGGCAAAAATGGTTTTGAGTGCCTGAGTGATATCAGAAAGCAGGAAAGATTTAAACAGTTGACCATTGTAGTCTATAGTAGTTCTACACACATGACTGATATTCAAAAGAGTTACCTGCACCAGGCAGATCTTTATATGGTAAAGCCATTCAACTCTTTTCATTTGCAGAATGCATTAGAATCCATTCTTACAATGGAATGGAAAGAGAAACAGTCTGATTGCAAATATTATTTCATGAATAACCGTTTTGTTCCTTTTACGGCACAATCGGGTTCATATTGATCTAACCATACAATAAGTTCCGTAAGAAATTTTTGAGTAGGCTTTTGTTTCAACACTCGATCAATAAAGAGGAGATATCAATATCCTGTAGATATATGTCAAGGTGTGCAGTATCTTCAAATGCTCTTGTCGTAATTATTTCACCTGAGTCATCCTTGCTGAAGAGTTCCACATAAAAATTATTCAATTGGAAAAGGTGAAGGTTCACATTGTACTTTTTTGCCTGCGAAAGCATAGTGCCGTTCATCATCACCAAATCAATCTGGACTTCAGGATCCATTTTATTGAAACCAATTGCATTCATATTCCTGCGTGTATTGGAAATAAAGAAAGGTAAACAGCTTTTTCACTTACCGGGCTCTTCAAAAACTTGAAAGCTGTTTACCTTAACCAAATAAATAAAAAGAGATACTGTATAGTTTTCTAATAGCATGCCAGTTTCATTAAAGACAGCTTTTATACATTTTTCATAATTGTTGTGGAATATTCTATTCAACCTTCCGGGGTTATGTAGCTATATCCGCCCATTTCCCTGTGTTTTTTGATAATTGTACTTATATGCGTCTTTATTTAAAACTATTTGTAACTTATGTATCGATCCCCATTTCCTTATTATTAAAACTTGATCACATGAGAAAAATGCTACCTGCAGCGGTAATACTGCTGCTGTTTTTTGCGGGTTGTAAAAAGGCCGATACACCTGGAGGAAAACCGGATGATACGCTATCCATTAACAAAAGAAACTGCGGAGCTGTCGAGGTATTGCAGGCCCAGCTGGCTGCAGATCCTGCTATGCGCAGCCGGATGGACGCTATAGAAGCTTTTACCAGGAAAGCTATTGCGTCTACGGGCTTGTTTAAAAAGCCTGGGAGCCAGGTGGTGATTCCGGTGGTAGTGCATGTTGTGTATAATACATCCAGTCAAAATATCAGCGATGCGCAAATAGCATCGCAAATTGAAGTGTTGAATGAAGATTATAAGGATCAGAACGCTGACAGAAACAAACTTCCGGGAAATAGTTTCCAGGGAGTTGTTTCAAATGGTATGGCCGTACAGTTCACCTTGCAGCAAACCTTGCGTGTTCAAACCAATGTAAAAAGCTTCAATACAAATGATAATGTAAAAAGTACGCAGAGAGGCGGCAGCGATGCCATTGATCCCACCCATTATTTGAATATCTGGGTGTGTAACCTCGGTCAGCGGCTTTTAGGGTATGCCCAATTTCCCGGGGGACCGGTTTCTACTGATGGCGTTGTGATATTATATGCTGCCTTCGGTAGCCGCGCTAAATATCCCGGAGGCACTTATGTAAGAAATTATGACCTTGGAAGAACATCCACCCACGAAGTAGGTCACTGGATGAACCTGAGACATATCTGGGGAGATGATGGTGGATCCTGCAGTGGTTCTGACCTGGTGGATGATACGCCTAACCAGGCTTCAGAAAATTATGGATGTCCTGGTTTCCCGCATGTTTCCTGCAGCAATACCCCAACCGGGGACATGTTCATGAATTACATGGATTATACGGATGATGCCTGTATGTATTTATTCAGTACCGGCCAGAAACAAAGGGCAGAAGCAGTTTTTGCCAGTGGTGGTCCAAGAGCATTGATCGGCAAATAGATCATTCAATGAAGAACCCCTTATGAATGGAAGGAGTTCTTCATTATCTCATGTTTAAAGAACAGTTTGCAATTATCAGGTGTCGTTGTTTTTTTTATTTTGTGCCGTTACGGTTTCAGCAAGAAATTCGTCACAATTGTACCTGATATCTAATAATTCTTTTTCGAGCGAATACAAGGTCTTGCGTAAATCTTTTTGATGCTGTTTTGATGTTTCTGTAAGCAATGAATTGTTGATTGGAGCCTGGTCGATAAATAAAGGTATTTCCGCTTCATCCATTCGCTCCCGAAGTGCTTTCAGATTTTGTTCAGATAAAAGTAATTGATTCATATAGTGTTCCACCTTTGCTGCCAGGTGGGTAATGGTGTTGGAACGAATGACCTGGTTCAGCCATTCTTCCAGCTCATTAATTTCTTCCAGGTGAAGATCTATGGCTTCCTTCCATTCATCCAGTTCGTCCATATAATAGCCTGCAATAGAACTGATCATAAAACATGGTTAAGTAGCCAAAGCTAGTTTCGGAAGCGAAAAAACAGTATGAGGGTGGTCAGTGAAAATAGTGATAGTGGTTAGTGGTTAACCAACAGGCAGCTATTTACATTGCACTATACAATCGTGGAATTGGAAGCTATTCAACAATTTTGGAAATTGACCGCGGGTGAACTCTTGTTACAACTCCAAACTTCGGCAGGCGGACTTTCCGAAAAAGAAGCCCATAAAAGACTGGAAGCACAAAAGACCAGGCAAAAACTGACAAAGCCATGGCTTGCAGATCTCCGACTGCTGCTTTCGCAATTTAAAAGTCCACTGGTTTTATTACTGGTTTTTGCAGTATTGTTATCCATCTATTTGAAAGAATATTCCGATAGTATCATCATTCTTGCAGTTTTGATAACCACGGGTATCCTTGGATTTGTTCAGGAACGGAATGCAGGCCGTGCTGTTCAAAAGCTGGTGGAGCTGGTACATAGTAAGGCCAGCGTGACCCGGGAGGCGAAAGAAAAGGAGATACCTATTGACGAAGTGGTACGGGGTGATATTGTACTATTGAATGCTGGTGACATAATTCCAGCTGATTCCTATATTTTAGAAGCGAATGATCTGCATGTTAATGAATCGGCGCTTACTGGTGAATCTTTTCCATCAGAAAAATTTGCCGGTAATTGTGATGCGCAAATGCTTTCTAAAGTATCCAATGCTGTATTCAAGGGAACCAGTGTTATAAATGGAACAGCTACCATTGTTTCAGTTAATACAGCGGGTGATGCAGAACTTGGAATAATTTCCAGTTCTTTAGAGCATGCCGGTGCTGTGACGGCATTTGAAAAAGGCGTTATACAGTTTGGTTATTTATTAATGCGCCTGACTATCCTGTTCACGGGTATTATTCTTATTCTGAATATTGTCTTTCATCGCCCTTTCATTGAGTCCATATTATTTGCCCTTGCTTTAACTGTAGGTCTCACTCCGGAATTATTGCCTGCTATCATGACCATTACACTGGCTGCAGGGGCCAGGAGAATGGCTTCCCGGAAAGTGATCGTTAAAAAGCTAAGTGCCATTCAAAACCTGGGAGCGATAGATATTTTATGTTGTGATAAAACTGGCACCATCACACAAGGTATTGTAAAACTCACCCGTAACTGTGATAGTTCGGGCAAGGAAAATGCAAAGCTTTTATCCTATGCATACCTGAATGCCTATTTTGAAACTGGTTTTGCCAATCCCATTGATAACGCCATCCGCCAAATGGCTGCTATAGATACATCAGGGTTTATTAAATGTGATGAAGTGCCTTATGATTTTATTCGTAAACGCTTAAGTATTGTGGTGGCTTCCGGTACTGCACATACAATGATCACTAAGGGTTCGGTAAATAACATCCTGGATGTTTGTTCTCGGGTTGAAAGCCAGGGTGGCCATATCTTTCCCATAGAAAATGAACTTTCGGGCTTACGGAAACAATATGAGCAGTTCAGTAATGAGGGTTTCAGGGTAATTGCTTTATGCTATAAAGATGTCACTGGTGATCCTGTTATCAATAAGGATGATGAAAGGGAGATGGTCTTTTTAGGCTTCCTGGTATTTTCTGATCCTCCCAAAAAAGGGATAGTGGAATCTATTCAAAAACTGAAACAAAAAGGTATTGCATTAAAGATCATAACAGGGGATAACTCTAATGTAGCACGTTATCTTGCCATGCAGATCAATTTAAGATATGCTGAGGTTTTAACAGGTTCAGATCTGAATAACCTGACCTCGGATGCCCTGCAAAGAAAGACCAGGGAAGTGGATGTTTTTGCCGAAATATTGCCTGCGCAGAAAGAAAGGATCGTAAAAGCATATCAAAGTTTGGGCAGTTCAGTAGGCTATTTAGGAGATGGTATTAATGATGCCAATGCATTAAAGGCTGCGGATGTTGGCATCTCCATTCAAAATGCCGTGGACGTGGCAAAAGAAGCTGCTGACCTGGTATTGCTTGACCAGGACATTGATGTGATCAAGGAAGGCGTAGAGGAAGGCCGAAAGACATTTACCAATACATTGAAGTACATTTTTGTTACCACCAGCGCCAATTTTGGAAACATGTTCAGTATGGCTATAGCATCGCTGCTTCTGCCTTTTTTACCTCTGTTGCCGGTGCAAATCCTGTTGAACAATTTTCTTTCTGATCTGCCGGCCATTGCTATAGCTTCAGACAGGGTAGATGACGAGATGGTGTTGGGTCCCAAAAAATGGAGCATGTCCAATATCTGGAGGTTCATGATTGTTTTTGGCCTGCAGAGTTCTGTATTTGATTTTGCAACCTTTGGATTGTTGTACTATTATTTTCATGCAACAACAAGTGAATTCCGAACGGCCTGGTTCCTGGAAAGCCTGATGACAGAAATACTCATCCTCTTGATCATCCGCACCCGGCGGCCGTTTTTTAAAAGCAAACCATCGAGCTACCTGTTATGGGCTTCCCTATTCACTTTTGTTGTGGCGCTTATCTTACCTTATTTGCCCTTTGCCTCCCTGTTTGAATTATCTCCTTTGCCCCTGCCTGTTTTGTTTGCTATTTTAATGGTGGTTGGTCTTTACACAGCAGTAGCGGAATTGTCAAAAAAATACCTGATCCGGGACACATAGCAACAAGAGGAAAGGCTGCAGTATATATCAAGCAATGTAGTTCGGGATCTCTTCATCACAGCCGGTTTTTGCAAAATATAGTGTGCACAATACGCCCTGACAGGCATCACTGTTGTTTTTGACAGTGGTCATTGATAGAACCTGTTTTTTATCTGAAACTTCATACCAGCTTTTACCTGGAAATCAAAATATAATCATATGAAAAAAAGACTATTTCTGCCAATTAGCCTTGCGTTATTTATATCGGGCTTTTACCATACAAGCTATGCCCAGCAAGATTCCATGAAAATGATGGAACCCATAGTTATTTATGCTAAATCAAATGTCAATAAAGCCGTAACGGATGCATTTGAAAAGAAATTCAAAGATGCCATGGACCCCCAATGGTACCGCATGAATAAAAATTACCTGGTTACATTTATTACCGGCGATATGAAAAACAATGCCTTGTTCAAAAAGAATGGAAGAATGGTGTATCATATCCGTTTTGGCAATGAAACTAATCTTCCGGAGGAGATCAAAAACCAGGTTATGACCGGGTACCCTGACTACAATATTACAAGAGCAGTCAATGTGAAAATGGATAACAGGGATCTATGGGTGGTGAACCTGGAAGGGTTAAAAAAATGGATCATTGTTCGGGTGGAAGAAGGGCAAATGGATGAGGTTGAAAATTATAATAAGGCCGGATAATACAGGCGCAGTATTGTGTAACAAGTATTCAAAGAGCTTTTAAATGACCGGTTCATTTAAAAGTTCTTTGTTTGGGGTGCGTTGTCCTTAATTATTGGATTCCTATTATAATTTGATTAGAGTTACCCGAAGAACCTTTGTGGTTGACCCAGGCTGGAATGCCTATTGTATGTGTACATATATGGGATATCAACCTATTGAAAATTATGGAATCGTTGGGGACCTGAACACTATTGCACTGGTAAGTCTTAACGGTTCCATTGATTTTATGTGTTTTCCCGATTTTGATTCTCCCTCGATATTCGCTGCGCTACTGGATGCAGAAAAAGGGGGTCGTTTCATGATCACGCCTGCTTTCCATGAAATGAAGACAAAACAATTGTATGTACCGGATACAAATGTTTTGCTCACGCGCTTTTTATCAAAGGATGGCGTAGGAGAAATCACTGATTTTATGCCGGTGGAAGAATTGTACAGCGGGAAGGAATTGATAAGGCGGGTAACAACGGTTCGCGGGCATGTAAAGTACAAGCTTCATTGCGAGCCCAGGTTTAATTATGCCAGAAGCCCCCATACAATCCTGGTTAGAAATGATAATGAGGTGATTTTTACCAGCAAAGGAGAAGATAAAACTGAATTGCGAATGTTAAGTACGGTCCCCTTACAAATAGAAGGTGACCTGGTTATAGCTGAATTCACATTGGGGCCCAACGAAACCGCTGACTTCTTGCTGGAACATATAGACAAACAGCATGAGGTTAAAAGAGATTTTAAAGATTTTGTTACAGAGAGCCTTTTCCGCACCATGAATTACTGGAAGAATTGGATAGCCCAATCCAATTACAGGGGAAGGTGGATGGAAATAGTGAACCGTTCTGCACTTGTATTAAAATTACTGACATCATTCCGGTATGGATCTATCGTGGCTGCGCCCACCTTCAGTTTGCCAGAAAGTATAGGATTCAAGCGTAATTGGGATTACAGGTTTACATGGATAAGAGATGCATCGTTTACTGTGTATTCCCTGTTGCGTTTGGGTTATACAAAGGAAGCGGGTGCATTTATGAACTGGGTTGAAAAATTGTGTCGTGATATAAAAGGCAAAAACCGCCTGGGCATCATGTACAGCATTGATGGAAACCGCCAGTTGGAAGAAAAGATTCTGGACAACATGGAAGGTTACAGGAAATCCTCCCCGGTTCGCATTGGTAATAATGCCTATGGCCAATTGCAACTGGATATCTATGGTGAATTGATGGACTCCGTTTACCTCTATAATAAATATGGCGAACCCATATCCTATGATTTCTGGAAAGATCTGAGTGAACAAATGGACTGGTTGAGTGAAAACTGGAACCAACCCGATGAAGGTATTTGGGAAGTGAGGGGTGGTAAAAAGAATTTTTTGTATTCACGCCTGTATTGCTGGGTAGCTCTTGACAGGGCCATAAAAATTGCAAGACAACGTTCGTTTCCCATCAATGGAAATTGGAAGAAGGAAAGGGACAAAATTTATAATAGTATTTACAGTGATTTCTGGAGTGATGAATTCAACGCTTTTATGCAATACCCGGGTGCCAACACGGTTGACGCTTCTTCATTATTAATGCCACTGGCAAGGTTCATTAGTCCTAAAGACCCACGCTGGCTTTCTACATTAAAAAGAATAGAAGAGGAACTGGTTTCAGATTCGCTTGTTTACAGGTACAGGCCTGAATTGGCTGCCCCTGATGGCCTTATCAGTCATGAAGGTACTTTTTCCATGTGTACCTTCTGGTATGTGGAATGCCTTTCAAGGTCCGGGCAATTAGAAAAAGCAAGGTTTTACTTTGAAAAGATGCTGGGATATGCCAATCACCTTGGTTTGTATTCAGAACAACTGGGCTTTGAAGGAGAGCACCTTGGAAATTTTCCGCAGGCATTCACCCATCTTGGTTTGATCAGTGCGGCTTATAATCTGAATAGCCAATTAAATGACAGCAGGAATAAAAATGTAAACTCCAATTTATGAAAGCCATAGCACTAGTACCGGGAACGACCGAGGTTTCATTGGTAGACATCAATGAGCCTACAATAAATTCACCTCACGATGTCAAATTAAAGGTATGGGAAGTCGGCATTTGTAGTACAGACAGGGAAGAAGTTTCCGGCGGAAGAGCTGAAACTCCAAAAGGGGAAAGATCATTGGTGATTGGTCATGAAATGTTTGGCCAGGTATCTGAAACCGGTAGCGCTGTAACAAAGGTAAAAAAGGGGGATTATGGGGTATTGATGGTAAGAAGAGGTTGCGGTGCATGCGAAGCCTGCAGAAATGGAAGAAGTGATATGTGCTATACAGGCAACTATACGGAAAGAGGTATCAAGGCTGCCAATGGCTTCCAGTCAGAATATGTTGTGGACGAGGAACAATACCTGGTGAAAGTGCCTGCAGACATGAAAGAGATAGGTGTTTTAACAGAGCCCATGTCTGTAGCTTCCAAAGCAATAGATGAATCTTTACAGATTCAGCAGGCCAGGTTGGGATCATTCAGTAAAAATAAAAACTGGCTGCAGGGAAAGAAAGCATTGGTGGCAGGCCTGGGCCCCATTGGGTTAATGGCTGCTTTTGCGCTGCGCCTTAGGGGAGCCGAAGTCATAGGATTGGATATAGTGGATGAAGACTCCCTGCGTTCTGTATTACTCAGGCAAATCGGTGGACAATATATTGATGGAAGAAAGGTGCAGGTAGTGGATATTGATGCTACATATGGAGAGGCTGATTTTATTTTTGAAGCCACGGGTATAGCCAACCTGCAATTGCAATTGATAGATGCCCTGGCAGTAAATGGTATCTATGTAGCTACCGGCATCCCGGGGGGCAACAGGCCATTGAACCTGCCGGTGGGTAACCTTATGAAGCAATTGGTGTTGAAGAACCAGGTAGTATTGGGAAGCGTTAATGCCAGCATCCAACACTATCAGATGGCAATTGAAGATCTGCAGGCCAGTCTTCAAAAATGGCCATCAGCCATAAAGGCTGTCATAACCGACAGGATACCATACACAGATTTTTTGAAGGCATTAAAGCATCCGTCCGAAGAAGAAATAAAAGTGGTGGTTGACTGGAAGTAAACGCTTTTTATTTTTCAGGATAAAGCTTTTCATTAAGCCATTACAATAATGGTTCAGGCTCTTTTTGCTTTGACCAGGGTTTTGGTATTCTTTTGTTTATCCTGCTTTTGTTTATCCCGCTTCAGGTTTTCCCTTACAACATCCCAATATTCCTTACCATAATCAACAAAGATTTCTGCACCGGCCGGAATATCTTTTACAGATTCAATATAGGCTTTAAGGCCATCATTGACATACGTGCAATTATTGGTGATGCCTTTAACTCTTACAATGCCCCGGGCATCATTGGCATAGCGGGCCAATGCTTTCAATGTTTTTTGTGCATCGATCACATGGTTGTTATTGATGGTATAGATGTAACCGTTGCCACTATCATTTTTTACCTCCTTCCATGTAGTGATCCGGCCCTTGTATTCAACGATCCTTGTTCCTTTGGGAATGAATTCAGTGGTAAATAATCCTTTTCCTGAATTGGGTATGGTAGATTCTTTTACTTCCAGCTGTTTTTCAAGTAATGCCATGGAACAAATTGTATTTTTTTAAAGGGCGTGAAGATAAGGAGCAATAGGATGACCAGCCAGACAAATTTTTTGTTTGGCCGGGAGTAGTATTAGTGTAATGTTCCAAAATTATCAGGCTGAATGGGTATGATGCCTGCTTTGTACAATATACTCCACGGGCTTACGCCGTATCTTGCTTTCAAGCCATGAAACAATATCAAGGTATTGATAAGAACGCCTTGCATATTTGCTTTCAGAAATGTTTTCGAGTTTGTCTTTTAATTCTGTGAAGCTCTGTATCAGGTCTTTTGGCCGTGAAGTGAGTGACCGGCGCAGGAAACGCAGTATCTGCAGCTGCACTTCATCCAGGCTGTCCATTTTAGAAAGAAAACGATACACCGATTTGATCAGGTGTTCAAGTATATCGGTATTGCCCAATTCGTAATGAGCTATTAAATGCAACAGCCTGGCAAAACATTGTATGTCTGTGCGTAAATGTCCCACCTTCAGGTTAATGATCTTATTGAGATATAAGACACAGTTTTCATTGTCGCCGGCCCCAAAATAGAGGCATGCAATTTTGAAATGAAAGATCATGATGCGATGGGTATCTATATATCGCTGGTATTCCTTGAGTCCCTTCTCTATTTCCGGAATGACCTTAAGACCTTTTGTGAACGTACCAGTAAGAAAATGATAATTGATCCTGGCTGTATAGAGATATATAAATGTCTGAATTTCCAGGTTCTGATGTTGCCCGGCTTCCTGGTACACTTCCTCCAATCTTTCGATCTCCTGTTTCAACCTGTCTTCCTTTCCTATAATAAACAATGCATTCAATAAATTGTGCAGGGCTTTGACATAGAGCAAAGGATCTTCTTCCTTCACCTTGGGGTGATGTATGAACAGGTTGACCCATTTTTGTGCATGTGCAAAATAGGAGGGAAAATCAAGCTGTATATAATAATACCAGCAATAGGACTGGTGCAGGTATGCTTTTCCAAAAAAACTTACCTGGTCGTATTGGATGTCCTGGAGCCTGGATTTAAAAAACTTTTCAAGAGCCTTGCTTTCCTTTTCATTTTTAATATGGCCTTTTTCAAGGTACAGTCCATACATACGAAGAGCCAGTGATGAAAGCTGGGCTACTTCGTCCACCTGCTTAATAATATATTCCGTTTCCTTTTCCAGGTCTTCGGCACGCCCCTTAATACTCCGGGTGATATGCCTGGCTTCAATATTCTTTTCAAACTGCAGTATTTCCAGGGTCAATATAAAATGGCTGTTTGCCTTAGCCACCTGTTTGGCCTTTTCAAGGATCTTTAAGCTTTGAGTGACCAGCCCCCGGTTATACAGGATGCGGGCAAAGTCTATTTGCTCCCTGATCTGTATCTCGCCAAATTTACCGCTGTGGCAAAGCCTCAACGCCGTTAATAATTCCTTGTATAAATGCGCCTTCAGGTTGGAAAGCTGCGATGGCTTGATGGAAGGTTCTTTTTTCAGTATCTGCTTTTCGTCATAGGCATTCATTTTTTCCATGACGGTAAAAAGCTTCATGTATTTACTAATGTTCTCGGAATGCTGTTGAGCTATATATAATGAAAAATAGCGTTTTTCCGTTTTGGTAAGGGATTGGATCAGCGTAAAGAGTGCGTCGTTTTGTTGATTGGGCATCGTATCAGGAATTTTATCAAAGTCAATGCTGTAAAGTGTTTCAGCTTAAAATCGGACTGTATTGAAGCCGGAAAACCCTTAAAAGATGGTAGCCTGTAAAGGGTGTAGACCGTCTATTTTCGGGGTTATAATACAATAGGTTTCTTTTATTCAAAAATACATACATCATTTTTGTATGCCTTCAGAAAAAATTTACATATTCGATACCACCCTTCGTGACGGAGAACAGGTGCCTGGCTGTAAGTTAAATACTGGTGAAAAAGTAGAACTTGCCCTGGAACTGGAAAGCCTTGGTGTTGATATCATAGAGGCAGGATTTCCCATATCAAGTCCGGGGGATTTTGAATCTGTATCGCAGATTTCCAAAACTATTAAGGAGGCTGTGATCTGTGGTCTTAGCCGGGCGGTTCAAAAAGATATTGAAGTAGCCGCGCAGGCACTCCGGTATGCCCGCAGGGGAAGGATACATACAGGAATTGGGACCTCTGATTACCATATAAAAAGCAAGTTCAATTCTACAAGGGAAGCCATACTGGAGAGGGCGGTACAATGTGTAAAATGGGCCCGCAATTTCACTGATGATGTAGAATTTTATGCTGAAGATGCAGGAAGAACTGATAATGAATACCTGGCCAGGGTAATAGAGGCGGTTATAGCCGCAGGTGCTACCACAGTAAATATCCCGGATACCACAGGCTATTGCCTTCCACAGCAATATGGTGATAAGATTGCCTACCTGGTCAATCATGTGAGCAATATTGACAGGGCTGTCATATCCTGTCATTGCCATAATGATCTTGGACTGGCAACAGCCAATTCTATTTCGGGTGTCATAAGCGGTGCCAGGCAGATAGAATGTACGATCAACGGTTTGGGCGAACGAGCAGGGAATACGTCGCTGGAAGAAGTTGTGATGATCCTGAAGCAGCATAAAGACCTGGATCTGTATACTGATATCAATACAAAGCAATTGAATCCTTTAAGCAGGAAGGTCTCCGATACGATGCGCATGCCGGTTCAGCCTAATAAGGCTATTGTAGGTGCCAATGCATTTTCTCATTCCTCTGGCATTCACCAGGATGGATTTCTGAAAGATGCACAGACATATGAGATCATTAACCCTGAAGAAGTAGGTGCTGAAGAAAGTAAGATCATTTTAACGGCCAGGAGTGGGCGTAGTGCCCTGGCACATAGGTTTCAGAAACTTGGGTTTCAATATACCCGCGATGATATAGATATATTGTATCCGGCCTTTTTGAAACTGGCAGATTCTAAAAAAGAGGTCAGAGAAGAAGACCTTGCCCATTTGGCCAGGGAATATCAACCTGAAGTACAAAGAGTAGCATAATAAATATGGGAAAAACACTGTTTGAAAAAATCTGGGATAGTCATGTAGTTCGCACTGTGAAAGATGGCCCGGATGTATTATATATTGACAAGCATTTTATTCATGAAGTAACCAGTCCGCAGGCTTTTACAGGGCTTGCCAAAAGAGGATTGGAATTGTTTCGTCCTGCAAAGGTTGTGGCTACTGCTGATCATAATGTACCGACTAAAGATCAACATCTTCCCATTAAGGATCGTTTATCCCGTTTGCAGGTCGACCAGCTAATTGAGAATTGTAAAAACTTTGGCGTAGAGTTATATGGCCTTGGACATCCTTTCCAGGGCATTGTCCATGTTATAGGTCCTGAATTAGGCATTACGCAGCCAGGTATGACCATTGTTTGTGGAGACAGCCATACATCTACACATGGTGCTTTTGGTTCCATTGCATTTGGCATAGGAACCAGTGAAGTGGAAATGGTCTTTGCCTCTCAATGCCTTTTGCAAAACCGGCCTAAGGTTATGCGGATCAATATTGAAGGTACCCTGAATAAGGGTGTGGTTTCAAAGGATATCATCCTGTATATTATCTCTAAAATATCAGCCAGCGGGGCCACGGGTTATTTTGTTGAATTTGCTGGATCGGCTATCCGGTCCCTGTCTATGGAATCACGAATGACCATTTGTAATATGAGCATAGAAATGGGGGCCAGGGGAGGAATGATTGCTCCTGATGAAACAACTTTTTCTTATATTAAAGGAAGGCATTTTGCACCTAAAGGAGATGAGTGGGAACAGCAACTGCTTCAATGGAAAGAGTTGTTCACTGATGAAGATGCCCGTTTTGACAATGAGATATGTATCAATGCTGAAGACATCGAACCGATGATCACCTATGGAACCAACCCGGGACTTGGCATAGCCATCAATGCGTTGATACCGGCCATTGAATCTATTCCGGAAGAAGGTGAAAGAAAAAATATTATAAAGGCCCTGGAATATATGGGACTTGAAGCAGGCAAGACCCTGAAAGGCATGCCTGTTCAAAATGTATTTATTGGCAGTTGTACCAACTCGCGTATCGAGGACCTGCGGCTTGTGGCCAGCGTGGTTAAAGGAAGAAAGAAAAACGCAAATGTTAAGGTGATGATTGTTCCTGGATCGCAGCAAGTAGCTGCTCAGGCAAAGGAAGAAGGACTGAACCGCATTTTCGAGGAAGCAGGTTTTGAAGTGCGCCAGGCAGGCTGTAGCGCATGCCTTGGTATGAACGAGGATAAGATCCCTGCAGGTGAATATTGCATATCTACAAGCAACCGCAATTTTGAAGGTCGCCAGGGGGCAGGTGCCCGCACCTTATTGGCAAGTCCTTTAACAGCAGCTGCAGCAGCCATAACAGGTGTAGTAACGGATATTCGTGAATTGATGGAGATACAATAATCTCCCTGGCAAAAACAGATTATAATGGAACCAATCAAGATCATACATAGCAGTTTTGTGCCGCTGGCGATGGAAAACATCGATACAGACCAGATCATTCCTGCACGATTTTTAAAAGCAACTACCAGGGAAGGATTTGGAAAGAACTTATTTCGCGACTGGAGGTATGAAAACGGTGATGAAACAAAACCGGTAAAAGAATTTGCGCTTAATCAACCGCAGTTTAAAGGGGAAATTTTGGTTGCTGGTAAAAATTTCGGATGTGGGTCTTCCAGGGAGCACGCAGCCTGGGCTATCAGGGATCATGGATTCAGGGTTGTAGTAAGCAGTTTTTTTGCTGACATTTTTAAGAATAATGCATTAAATAACGGGGTATTACCTATACAGGTTAGTGAATCGTTCCTGCAGGAGATTTTTAAACAGGGTCCCGATGCGTTATTGACCATCAACCTGGAAGAGCAATCCATCACGATCGATACTACAGGACAAATGGAGATCTTCCAGATCAACCATTATAAGAAAACATGCCTGCTTAATGGATACGATGATATTGATTTCCTTTTAAGTATCAAAGACGACATAGAAAAATACGAACAACAACATTCTTAAACGGTAGGTTATGGAAAAGAAGATCGCAGTTATTCTTGGAGATGGAATAGGACCAGAAGTTACACAGCAATCCATTAAGGTTTTGAATTGCATTGCAAAGCAATTTGGTCATCATTTTATATATAACTATGGACTGATGGGCGCTGATGCCATAGATAAAACGGGGAGTGCCCTGCCGGAAGACACTATAAAGACCTGCCTTGAAAGTGACGCAGTATTATTCGGGGCAATTGGTCATCCGAAGTATGATAATGATCCTACAGCAAAAGTGCGTCCTGAACAAGGTTTGCTGCAATTAAGAAAAACCCTGCAGTTATTTGCCAATATCCGCCCCATAAGCACTTACGCATCACTGGAACATTTGTCGCCCTTAAAAAGCCAGCGACTGGAAGGCGTTGATTTTATTATTTACAGGGAACTTACCGGGGGAATCTATTTTGGTAAAAAAGAAGTGAATGCCGATTACACAGAAGCTTCTGACCTATGTAGCTATTCCCGTCATGAAATCGAAAGGATTGCGCACCTGGCATTCCAGTCTGCCGAACAAAGAAGAAATAAACTAACCCTGGTTGATAAAGCGAATGTGTTGGAAACATCAAGGTTATGGAGAAAGGTTGTCCAGGAGATTGCCAAAGAATACCCCGATGTGGTTGTTGACTATCTTTTTGTTGACAATGCAGCGATGCAGATCATTGTAAATCCAGGTCAGTTCGATGTGATACTGACAGAAAACATGTTTGGTGATATCATCAGTGATGAAGCAAGTGTGATCAGTGGTTCGCTGGGATTACTTCCATCAGCATCCATAGGTACTTCATCGGCACTATTTGAACCCATACACGGATCTTATCCCCAGGCAGCAGGAAAGGATATTGCCAATCCTGTAGGTTCCATATTATCAGCGGCAATGATGCTTGATCATTTTAAACTGTACGAGGAAGCCAACCTGGTTCGCTCGGCCGTGGACTGGACATTGAATTCCAAATTCGTAACTAAGGACATTGACCCGGTAAATTATTATTTTACCTCAACCATTGGTGATCTTGTCTGCGACTATGTTACAGAGAAAATTCCCTCTGATATCAACCTGTCAAATATTGAACTGAGAAAATCCACTCTTATATAGGGTTTTAATTGCAAGGCCTGCTTATCAACCAGGCCAGTAACGGACCCATTCTATTTAAACGGGAAGCTTGCTATTGTTTTTTGTTTAAATTTATTGGTATGGACCATCTTTCAGTAAGGGCATTAGAGAATTTCAGGAATCATGTTGGTATTAAATTTCAGTTATACAATAGCCTTTTTACATCACTTCCCTTTCACAGGATTGAAAAAACAGGCATTCTATTATCTCTTTTCTTAAACCATGCAGAAGAACAGTTTAAGAAAAAGCAAAGTCCCAGCTTCATTGTTGAAGATTTCTTTGAACGTTTTACTACAATAAAAACGCAACAGGAAAAAACAGACCTTCTTTTTCGCTTTGTGCAATATGCCGAAAGGCAGGTAGTTTTATTTGATGCGCTTGAAGATGCTGCATTTAAAGAAACCCACGATGTTGTAGGAATTGGTACGCTTAAGCACCTGGAGACTGAAGTAATTCAGCAGGGTAAACAGGAGGAATTGCTCAGGACCCTGAAAGACTTTGCTGTTTCAGTGGTGCTCACTGCGCATCCTACTCAATTTTATCCCGGTCCTGTACTGGCCATTATTAATGATCTGGCCAAAGCTTTAAAAGATAATAATGCAGGTCTTATCAATATGTACCTGCAGCAGTTGGGAAAAACTCCTTTATTTAAGAAACATAAGCCTACTCCTTACGATGAAGCCATAAGCCTGGTTTGGTACCTGGAAAATGTTTTCTATAATGCCGTGGGAAGGATCATCTATTACCTGAAAGATCATTTTGCAGATGTGGATCTTAATGAAAATCCTGTTATTAAAATGGGCTTCTGGCCGGGCGGAGACAGGGATGGTAATCCAAACGTTACCACCGACATTACTTTACGTGTTGCCGAAGCGCTTCGTTCGAGTATTATAAAATGTTATTACCTCGACGTCAGGAGACTAAAGCGCCGGTTGACCTTTAAGGGAGTAGATACAATTCTGGCAGATCTTGAATCTAAATTATACCGCAACATCTTCATTCCCGGGGAAAGGACAGACCTTACCCGTGCAGAAATATTGCAATCATTATATGAGATCAGGGAAATCATTGTCCACCAGCACAATGGATTGTTTTTGCACCTCCTGGATAATTTTATCAATAAAGTCCAGGTGTTCGGGTTGCATTTTGCCTCCCTGGATATAAGACAGGATAGTTCTGTTCATAACCAGGTGCTGGAGGCCATAGCAGAAAAAACTGATCAGCTACCTTCCGGTTATCCTCAACTGGATATTGATGGTAAGATGTCTGTTCTTACTACTATTCAATCTGCAATAGATGTAAATGTATTTGAGGATATAGTTAAAGACACATTACTCTCCATAGAGGCCATTAAAACAATTCAGCAATTCAATGGGCCTGAGGGTTGTGATCGTTATATTATCAGCCAATGTAACAGTGCTTTAAATGTATTGGAGGTGTATGGTTTGTTTTTGCTTTCAGGCTGGAAAAAGAATGATATTCCTATAGATATTGTCCCTTTGTTTGAAACCATAGAAGACCTTAAGAATGCACCAAAGGTTATGCGGTCGTTGTACGAAAATCCAACTTATTGTGATCATTTGTCACAACGTAACAAAACGCAAACCATCATGGTTGGTTTTTCTGATGGCACTAAAGATGGGGGTTACCTGATGGCCAACTGGAGCATTTATAAGGCCAAGGAGGAACTTACAGCGGTATCTAAAGAATATGGGATCAATGTCATATTCTTTGATGGCAGGGGTGGACCTCCGGCCCGGGGTGGTGGAAAGACCCACAAATTTTATGCGTCTATGGGAAGCAGCATATCCTCCAGGGAAATTCAGCTGACCATTCAGGGACAGACTGTAAGTTCCAACTTCGGGACTGTTGATTCTGCACAATTTAATATTGAGCAGTTGCTGAACGCCGGCATATCCAATGATGTTTTTGCAGAATCTCAAAAAAATCTAACGCCCCAGCAGGAGCAAGTCATTGAAGAAGTAGCCAATTATAGTTTTGAAAGCTATAAGCAATTGAAAGAGCATCCCTATTTCCTGGATTACCTGTCACAGGTCAGTCCATTGAATTTTTACAGTGAAACAAACATCAGCAGCCGCCCATCAAAAAGAGGAAAATCTTACAGGCTTTCTCTTAAGGATCTTAGGGCTATTCCATTTGTAGGTGCATGGAGCCAAATGAAACAAAATGTCCCGGGTTTCTATGGACTTGGTACTGCCCTGGAAAAAATGGATAAAGAGGGAAAGTTTGACGAGGTCAGGAAAATTTACCAGCAATCTCCGTATGTTAAAACACTTATTGATAACTGTGAGATGGCCATGAAAAAGAATTTCTTTCCTCTTACTGCCTATCTTTCTGAACACCCACAGTATGGAGAGATCTGGAATATTATTTACGAGGAATTTGAACGTACTAACAGGTATCTTTTAAAGCTATCCGGTCAAAGTGAGTTAATGAGTAATTATCCTGTAGAGCAGCTATCTATTCAGATGCGGGAAAAGATCGTATTGCCACTGACCACCATACAGCAATATGCGCTGACAAGGATGCGGGAAGCGCAACAGTTAAGTGCAGAGGAAAAAGAAATATTGGAACGCCTGGTGGTCAGAAGTTCATTTGGAATCATCAATGCAGGGAGAAATTCTGTATAGGAAAAATGCCCTGTGAGGATCACAGGGCATTTAATATGTTTCAGTATTGAACCTGCCGGGAGAGAAAACTCTGGTCTTTTGTTTCAAGGGATGAAGAACCCATAAGAAACTCATCTACTTTGCGGGCACATTCCCTTCCTTCACTGATGGCCCATACTACTAGTGATTGACCCCGTCTCATATCTCCTGCAGAAAATATTTTGGAAATATTGGTTTGGTAGGATGTTTCTGAAGCTTTCACATTGCCTCTTTCATCCAGGTCTACACTCAGTTCCTGGATCAAGCCCTGGTGTTGCGGATGAACAAATCCCATGGCTAATAAAGCCAATTCACAGGGCAGCTCTCTTTCCGTTCCTGCTACCTCACTAAAGCCTGCTGTTTTACCGTCAGCAGTTAATTTCCATTCCAGGTTTACCACTTTCAACCCTTTCAGGTTACCCTTGTCATCACCAATGAATTCTTTGGTAGCAATAGCCCAATGCCTGTCGGCACCTTCTTCATGCGAAGATGTCACCTTTAAGATCATAGGATAAGTGGGCCAGGGCATGAATGGCGTTCTTTCCGATGCAGGTTTAGGCAGTAATTCAAATTGAGTCACCGTTTCAGCGCCCTGCCTGTTAGACGTTCCAATACAATCACTTCCCGTGTCGCCACCTCCAATTACAATTACGTTCTTGCCGTTTGCCAGAATGTCTTCTCCTTCAACTGCATGCTGGCTTACCCGCTTATTTTGTTGTTTGAGAAAATCCATGGCAAAGTGCACTCCTTTGAGATCTCTTCCTGGGATGTCAAGATTTCTCGGGATAGTTGATCCCCCGGCGAGAACGACGGCCTGGTATTCTCTTAAAATATCATTGATGCGAATGTTGACTCCCACATTGGCATTGCATTTAAACAGAATTCCTTCCTGCTCCAAAATAGATATGCGTCTTTCAACTACCCATTTCTCTAATTTGAAATCAGGGATCCCATATCTTAATAGGCCACCTGGTTCATCATCTCTTTCAAAAACAGTAACAGTATGGCCAGCATAATTCAGTTGGGCTGCAGCTGCCAGGCCTGCGGGCCCGGAACCAATGACTGCCACTTTTTTGCCAGTCTGGAATGCTGGTTTGTTGGGTTTAACCAGGCCTTTATCAAAAGCTATTTCAATGATATGCTTTTCTATTTCTTCAATAGTTATGGCTGGCTGGTTAATGCCTAGTACGCAGGAACTTTCACAAGGGGCGGGGCAAATACGCCCGGTGAATTCAGGGAAATTATTGGTAAAAGTGAGTAATTCATAAGCTTCTTCCCAGTTTCCACGATATACCGCATCATTGAATTCGGGAATGAAATTCCCTAAAGGGCAACCGTTATGGCAAAAAGGAACACCGCAATTCATGCACCGTGCTGATTGCTCATGAAGCTTTTGTTCACTATAGCGTTGAACAAATTCATTGTAATCATGAATCCTTTCCTGGACTGGTCTTTTCTCCGGAAGTTCACGTGTAAATTCTAAAAACCCTGTTGTTTTGCCCATGAAATAATGTTTTTGTTTGACAGATGTTACACTATTCAATATTCATATAGCAGCAATCGTTAGCTCTCAAATAGCAGCAAAAGCAAGCGTCCTTAAGCGATGTTTTTCTGAAGCTCTCTTCGTAGGTCAGCCTGCAGAACTTTTTTGTAATCCTTAGGAAAAACTTTAATGAAGTTCCTAAGCTGGTTGTCAAAATCATCCAGGATAAATTTGGCAACCGTACTTCCCGTATACCTGTAGTGGTCAGTAATCATTTGTTTTATTTCATCTATGTCAGCATCTTCTACCGGGTCAAGGTCAACCATTTCTTTATTGCACATCAGGTCAAAATTGCCTTTAGCATTATATACATAGGCAATACCACCACTCATTCCAGCGGCAAAATTTCGTCCTGTTTCTCCCAGGATCACCACTCTTCCCCCGGTCATGTATTCACAGCCATGATCACCAATGCTTTCAACCACTGCATTGACTCCAGAATTGCGTACGCAAAAACGTTCACCTGCTTTGCCCCGGATAAAGGCATTCCCTGAAGTAGCACCGTAAAAAGCCACATTGCCGATGATGATGTTCTCCTCGGGAGAAAAGGTGGATTGGAGATGAGGATACACAACCAGTCTCGCTCCGGATAACCCCTTGCCAAAATAATCATTGGCATCACCTTCCAGTTCAAGTGTAAGACCGTTTGTGCCAAAAGCTCCAAAGCTTTGTCCTGCAGTACCTGTAAATTTAAAATGAACAGTATCATCGGGTAATCCTGCTGACCTGAACTTTTTGGATATTTCGTTGGATAATAAAGTGCCCACCGTGCGGTCAGTATTGAGTATCCTGAACGCTGCCGATATAATTTGATTATTCTCCAATGCCGGTTTTGCAGCTTCCAGTAATTTCCAATCCAGGATGGTTTCCAAACCATGGTCCTGTTCTTCCTGCTTGTACAAACCGGTATATAAGGAAAGTGGTTCTTTAAAAAGGACAGGTGAAAGGTCAAGCTTGCTGTACTTCCAGTGTTTGATATCAGGACGGGCTTCGAGGCTATCCACCTGGCCTACCATTTCATTAATGGTCCTGAATCCTAATTCAGCCATTATTTCGCGCAGTTCTTCTGTTATGAACCTGAAAAAATTTACTACATGATCAGCATCACCACTAAAACGTTTCCTTAATTCTCCATCCTGTGTGGCAATGCCTACAGGACAAGTATTCAGGTGGCATTTTCGCATCATGATGCAACCTTCAACAATCAGTGCAGCAGTGGCTATTCCCCATTCTTCAGCTCCCAGCAAAGTGGCAATGGCTATATCTTTTCCTGTTCTTAACTGTCCATCAGATTGAACGACCACACGGCTTCTTAATTTATTTTTAACCAGTGTCTGGTGTGTTTCTGCTAATCCCAGTTCCCAGGGCAGGCCTGCATGTTTAATGGAACTGATAGGAGATGCCCCGGTTCCTCCATCATGACCCGCTATCAATATTACATCAGCCTTTGCTTTAGCTACACCTGCAGCAATAGTTCCCACACCTGCTTTGGAAACCAGTTTCACGCTGATCCTGGCCTCCCGGTTAGCATTCTTCAGGTCAAAAATCAACTGTGCAAGGTCTTCGATGGAATATATATCATGGTGGGGAGGTGGAGAAATTAAACCCACACCAGGCGTTGAGTGCCTGACCTTCCCAATCCATTCATCCACTTTATGTCCAGGTAATTGTCCGCCCTCTCCGGGTTTAGCACCCTGTGCCATTTTGATCTGCAACTCATCTGCCATTGATAAGTAGTAGCTGGTCACGCCAAACCTTGCAGATGCTACCTGTTTGATGGCTGATCTCATGGAATCTCCGTTTGCCAATGGCTCATACCGGATCTCATCTTCCCCACCTTCACCCGTATTGCTTTTTGCTCCAATGCGATTCATGGCAATGGCAAGGGTGGAATGGGCTTCATGAGAGATAGATCCAAAGCTCATGGCGCCTGTAGCAAACCTTTTGAAAATGTTTTCTGCGGGTTCAACTTCATCAATGGAAATAGCCTGACGGTTTCTTTTAAACTGGAACAGGCTTCTTAACGTGCAGGCCCGTTGGGACTGGTCATTTACAAGCTTTGAATATTTTTTAAATGTTGTATAATCATTCATTTTGGTGGCATACTGCAACAAATGAATGGTTTGTGGATTGAACAGGTGAAACTCACCTTTACGTTTCCATTCATAGATACCACCTATGGGTAAGCGCTCTATGGGTTGTGTTTTTTTAGTGAATGCAAAATGGTGTTTGGCCAAAGCTTCTTTAGCTATTTCGTCAATACCCATCCCTTCAATTCTTGAAGTGGCGCCTGTGAAATATTGATCCACTACTGATCTGTTCAATCCTATGATCTCAAAGATCTGGGCGCCCTGGTAAGATTGAAGCGTCGAGATGCCCATCTTGGAAAACACTTTCAATAAACCATCATTGACAGCCTTGATGTAATTTTTTGTCAGCTGCTTTACATCGTGACCATGCCCCAGCTTTTTAGATTCATTAAGATCATTGATAGTAGATAATGCCAGGTATGGGTTAATGGCAGTGGCACCAAAGCCGATCAGGCAGGCAAAATGGTGCACTTCCCATACATCACCTGCTTCTATTACCAAACCAACCTGTCCACGAAGACCTTTGCGTATAAGGTGGTGGTGTACGGCAGCTGTAGCCAGGAGTGAGGGAATGGGTGCATGCTCAGAATCAATAGCCCGGTCAGAAATGATCAGTACTTCAAACCCGTCTTCTACGGCATCAGTGGCGTAACGGCACAGGCGATCCAAACCTCTTTTCAGTGAACCGTTCCGGCCATCGGCACGGAAATAGGATTGCAATGTCTTTGCCTGGAAGATACCTGTATCTATACTCCGTAGCGTCTCCATTTCATGGTTGGAAAGTACGGGTTGTTTTAAGGCTACACTATGGCAGGACAGGGGATCTTCGTTTAATAAATTACCGTTGTTACCAACAAAGGTTGCCAGGGACATCACCATTCTTTCCCGTATGGGATCAATAGGAGGGTTGGTGACCTGTGCAAACAACTGTTTGAAATAGCTGCTCAGGTGTTGTGGCTGATCACTTAAAATAGCCAATGGTACATCAGATCCCATCGATCCCAGTGGTTCTTTACCATCAAGCGCCATAGGGCCGATGATCGTGTCAAGATCTTCTGCTGAATAACCGAAAGCTTTCTGGTATTTAAAAACCTGTTCATGGTGCAGATCGGTAAACTGTACGCGGGGTTCAGGTAATTCTTCCAGCCTGATCTTATATTTATTCAACCAGTCTCCATATGGTTTCTGGGAGCAAATGGTTTGTTTTAATTCGTCATCACTTATGATTCTTCCCTGTTCAAGGTCGACCACAAACATTTTTCCTGGCTGTAGTCTTCCTTTTTCAATGATCATTGAAGGATCAACAGGAAGTACACCTGTTTCTGATGCCATGATTACCCTATCGTCTGAGGTAACACAATACCTTGAAGGCCTGAGACCGTTTCTGTCAAGTGTGGCGCCAATGATCTTTCCGTTGGTAAAGGAAATGGATGCAGGGCCATCCCAGGGTTCCATAAAGGAAGCATGAAATTCATAGAAGGCTTTTTTGGCCGGGTCCATGAGCTCATTATCATCCCAGGCCTCCGGAATCAGCATCATCATCACATGTGGCAGCGAACGGCCGCATAGGGTCAACAGTTCGATCATATTGTCGAGGCAGGCTGAATCTGACTGACCTTCAGTAATGATCGGTAACAGCATATCCATCTCCTCTTTGGTAAAATAGGGAGAAGTAAAGTTTCTCTCGCTTGTCTTGAGCCAGTTCAGGTTGCCCTGCAAGGTGTTGATCTCCCCGTTGTGGGCTATAAAACGAAAAGGTTGGGCCAGCTTCCAGGAAGGGAAGGTGTTGGTAGCAAAGCGGGAGTGAACCAGTCCGAAGGCTGAAACCATTCTTTTGTTTTTCAGATCAGGGAAATATTCCCTTACCTGTTTACTGGTAAGCTGTCCTTTATATACAATTGTTTTATACGAAAGAGAAGCAATATAAAAACCAACCGCATCTCGCTTTACAGTATTATTAATTGTATGGGAGGCATAGTTGCGTAATAAAAAAAGCTTGCGTTCGAAATCTTCTGGATTGGTAATGTGGTCAGGACAGGTAACGATCACATGTTCCATTTCTGGTTCTACACTTAAGGCAGTAAAACCTATTGTATCCGGATCAACAGGAACTTTCCTGTAGGCAAGCACTTCCAGCGATAATTTTTCTGCACAGCGATTAAAGATATCCCTGCATTCCTCCTTCAGCCGGATGTCCTTAGGAAAAAACAGCACACCTACACCATATTTTCCGAAGGCTGGTAAATGAACGCCCAATTTGCTGCACTCATCAAAAAAGAATTCATGAGGCACCTGTATCATTATGCCGGCGCCATCACCTGTGTTATGTTCGCAACCACAGGCACCCCTGTGTTCCATATTTTCCAGGATTGTCAGGGCATCTGAAACGATCTGGTGAGATTTGGAGCTTTTTATATTGGCAACAAAACCAATTCCGCAGGAATCATGTTCAAAAGAGGGAGAATAAAGACCTGTGTTGCTTACCATATCTAATTACTTTAAGGCGTTAACTGTTGAATAATTGATAGCAAGCGAACCTTACGAATATACTAATTCAGATCAGAGTAAAGTCTCCGTTCCTTCCCATTATTTTCAGGATTTACGGTTTCTAAGCCATATAGATATATTAAGGGAATTGCTAGGATACTTGCATTGGAATTACATTATTTTTATAAATATGTAATTATTTATCCTATGGAATAATAAAAAATCCTTTCATTTACCTTAATAATAATGATTTCACTCAAATATTACTGAGCAATACTCAGGATTGTAAACATAAAATACACATGATGATAAATAATATTTGAAATAAATGGTGGTGTTTCCTATTTTTAGAAAAGTAAAGGATACGAAAGCAGGGATAATTCGGGCTGATTATAGAAAAAATTACGGTTTGTAAAAGTTTACAGAAAAATCTGATTCTGTGATTTCCACGGAGAATGCAGAAAGGAAAGAAATAAACAAAAGGTATTGCTTGCAACTATTTAAGCTTCTGGAACAAGCTTAGGGCAGGCAATACCTTCTTTTTTAACTTAAATACCATCACAATGTTACGAAAAATTATCTCTTCAGGCCTTGCGGTTTCAGCCCTAAATATGGCGTTCGCACAGGATTCTTTAACCAAACCTACTCTTGCTATTTCAGGTTCTGCCGATGTTTATTACAAGTATGATTTTGGAAAATCCAAATCCAATAATCTTACTTCTTTCACCAATTCCCACAACAGTTTTGAACCAGGTATGGCCAGCGTAAAGTTAGATTACAAAACAACCAAGGTTGAATTGGTAACTGACCTGGGGTTTGGAAAGAGAGCAAAGGAATTTTCGTATACGGATGATGGTATATCTGCAGCTGTTAAGCAGCTATATATAAGTTATACGCCTGCAAGCTGGTTAAAACTTACTGCTGGTAGCTGGTCAACACATGTTGGATATGAAGTTCTGGATGCCTACCTGAATCGTAACTATAGTATGTCCTATATGTTTACCAATGGTCCATTTTCACATACAGGGGTAAAAGCTGAAGCGAATTATGGTCCACATGGATTAATGATAGGCCTGGCCAATCCTACGGATTACAAATATGTGCCGGATGGCTTCATCAATAAAAAAGCTTTTATAGCCCAATATAGTTTTGCACCAACCGATCTTTTCAAAGCTTACTTTAACTATGTAAGCAGTGAGAATATAGATACCACCAAATCAAAACAATATGATGTAGTACTTACCAGCAAGCTCTCTGATCAATTTAGCCTTGCTTTTAATGGAACTTACAACAACACCAGTGTTTACCTTGGAAACAAGGAATATGATAATAACAAGAACTGGTGGGGCTCTGCATTGTACCTGAATTTTGATGCTTCTTCTCATTTTGGTCTTACGCTAAGAGAGGAATATTTCAGTGATAAAGATGGTTTGAAAGTATATAGTTCTTCACCGGTAGGCGGAACGGTCATAGCCAGTACTTTATCAGCCAACTTCAAGGTAGACAACTTCATATTCATTCCTGAGTTCCGCATTGATAAGGCAAGTGAATTCCTGTTCACTGATAAAAACAGCAAGCCTACCAAAACAGCTTCCAATATTTTATTTGGCGCTGTATATCAATTCTAAATGAATCATTCACCAATAAATATTAAATCAATGAAAAAACTGAATTTAAAATCTTCTGCTCCTTTTCTTGTTTTGGCCTGTATAGCATTAGCGGCCTTGTTCGTGCCATCCCTGCCCAATTTTGATAAGGGGCAATATAACAGTGCAGATACAGCGTGGATACTGGTTGCCACCGCGCTTGTTTTTCTTATGACGCCCGGGCTTGCCTTTTTCTATGGCGGCATGGTAAACCGTAAAAATGTACTCTCTACCATGATGAAGAGTATTGTTGCTGCAGGCGTTGTTGGCGTTTTATGGATCGTGGTAGGTTACAGTTTGTGTTTTGGAAAATCCATTGGTGGTTTTATCGGAAGTCCTATGACACATCTTTTTTATAAAGATGTAGCTTCCGGCGCTCCATGGAGCCTGGCCACCACAATACCTAAGCCCTTATTTTCCATGTTCCAGTTGATGTTTGCTATCATCACCCCGGGGCTAGTGGTTGGAGCTATAGCAGAAAGAATGCGTTTTACGGCCTATGTTTTATTTACTGTACTTTTTAGTTTATTGGTGTATGCACCTTTGGCGCATTGGAGCTGGCATCCTGATGGATTTTTATTCAAGATGGGAGCACTGGATTTTGCCGGTGGAACTGTGGTGCATATTTCAGCAGGATGTGCTGCACTTGCAGGAGCCCTTGTATTAAAAAGGAGACAATCTCATATTGAGCAAAAAGAAAATGTGCCTGCCAATATACCTTATGTATTGATCGGAACAGGCCTCCTGTGGTTTGGATGGTTTGGTTTTAATGCCGGATCCGCATTAGGCGCCAATGCACTGGCGGTTTCTGCCTTCTCCACTACCAATACAGCCGCAGCTGCTGCAGGCTTGTCATGGATGTTCTTCGACATTATGAGAGGTAAAAAACCTTCCGTTGTTGGCTTTTGTGTAGGTGCTGTTGTAGGACTGGTTGCCATTACGCCTGCTGCCGGTTTCGTAGCGATTCCGCAAAGTATTTTTATAGGTGTTGTGGCTGCCGTTATCTCTAACCTGGCCGTACATTTTAAATCCAAATCAGCCGTTGATGATACGCTTGATGTATTCCCCTGCCACGGTATTGGTGGAATGGTGGGAATGTTGATGACAGGTATTTTTGCCACTACTGCAGTGAATGCAGCTGGTGCCAATGGATGGGCAAATGGTAATTTCTCCTTTTTCCTTACACAGGCAAAAGCCATGGCCATAGCAGTGACCTATAGTTTTACCGTGTCATTCCTAATATTTAAATTAATTAACTTCTTCGTGCCCATCAGGGTAAGTGGAAAAGAAGAAGAAGAAGGGCTTGATTCTACCCAGCATAATGAAAAATATGTACAGGGTACCCTGTTGGTTGCTACAAGAGAAGGTTTGGTGGAAGAAGAAATTGGTAACTAGATCTAAGTTTCCCATATTCATTTTCATTGATAAGAAAAGCCAGGTTGATCCTGGCTTTTCTATTTTTTTCTATCAACGTATTATGGTTTCATTCATTAACCCGTTCACATAACTTTATGAATCCACCGCAGGAAATAGTAGTAAATTCCTTTTGTGAAACGAAGCCTGTTCATAATATTCCTTTTAGTTTATTCTTTCGCGGGCATCAAAGCACAAAATATCAATGGCTTTTGGAAAGGAACCCTTACGATGGCTGGCGGATGTTTCCCAATAAATAATATTGAACTGCAAATCACCAATTCCGGAACAGAAGTAACAGGCGATTCTTACCACTACATGGATATCGATAATTATGTAAAAAAGAATTTCAAAGGTTCCTATTCCTCCGAAGAAAAAAAGATAGTTATCCAGGAAGGAGAGGTGACCACTTTTAAAATAAGGCCAGAGTGCCGGGTTTGCATTAAAAAATACGAACTGGTATACAGAAGGGAAGGGAAAATGGAAACACTTACAGGTGGTTGGACAGGCGTAATCCTGGGTACAAATATCAGTTGCGAGGATGGTTCCATCGTACTGACAAGGATCAAGGAATCTGCATTTAAAGAGATTCCCGAGGTTGCAGTGGATACGGGTATGCTAAAGTTGGATTTTTATGATAATAATGAAATAGATGGAGATTCGATCACTGTACTGGTCAATGGACATATGATACTTTCCCATCAAAAATTAACAGCTCGTCCCATAACTGCTACCGTAATGATCGACATGCAACATAAATTCCAGGAAGTAGAAATGATCGCTGAAAACCAGGGTTCAATTCCCCCCAACACTGCATTGCTGATTGTAACTGCAGGAGAGCACCGTTACCAATTATTTTTATCATCCACGGAAGTAAAAAGTGCTAAGGTTCGTTTTGTTTACGATAGTTCCAAGAGGGGAAAACTGAATGGAACACTTTGACTAATTATGGAATATTGACTTATCGGTTTCGCTGGTTTTCGTAGATCTACGTTTCTTGCTTAAGTAATCACACTATCATTCCTGCATGTTTTAAGTAAAAACCATAATGAAAAATTCAGGCAAAAGTTCCATTGTTTGATAAAGCGGACTGAGCTAGTTTTGTGTCAGAAGTTGATTGATACATATCAATCCATCCAATGTCCAGAAAACTGAACTATCCAAGTCCTGAAAAACCAAAACTAAAATCCAATATCAGTCAACTTCTTTCCTTATCCTTTTTGAACAACCATTGATCTGAATATCCTTTGAAGCCCGTTTAAGTCCAATCCTAATCCTGATCCAAACCTTTGAAAACCCAGGCGTCCAATGAATGATCAACCGTACATATTATCAAGACTGTCCGCCTGAAAATATTAGTCCCCGTGTTAAGCCACGGGGATTTTTTTTATTACTTCAGGGTACATTATTGCTTCGATCATTTGTAAGGGTATCATTATATATTCAGGCCTGTGACTAACCTCAAAATTGAGGTCATTGATCGCACCTTCTAAAAGATAGGTCCTGAGTAAAATTTCAAGATCGGATGAAGTACCAGGAACAAATCCATAGCCATTACTTTTCTCCAGGTAAGCTTTTAAAAAGAAACCGCTCATATAATGTGACCATATGGTGGCGTAAGGCAATAAAGATTCTATTTCATCTTTATGAAGCTGGTTACTATTGAGGAATGCCTTATGCGCAACATAGTAAAATGACCTGATCATAGAGGCAATATCCCTGAAAGCAGATCGCTTTAATCTTCTTTCACTATAGTTTCGATGGGGATTCCCACCAAAATCATGAATAGCAATATCTTTTCCTGTAAACAGTATCTGCTGCAGGTGCAAGTTGCCATGTATGCGAATTTTGGTAGCATCTATTTTCTTACTATAGATCAGTTTTAAAATATCAAGCAATGCATCTTTTTTCTTTTCAATGTCAAGGAGTTGGTTCCTGGTTTTTCCTGATGTTGCTGGCAATGCTTTCCTGATATTCTGAAAGGTTTCTCTAACAATGGATTGCATGGAAGAAAACAATGATCGCTGGTAATGAAGTGAAAATTCTTCCGGGATAAAATCCTTGTCATTCCCCGATGCCAAAGCTATATGCATCATAGCTATGCGTTTTCCCAATAACTGGCTTTGCTCTGAAGCCGGCCCACCTAATAAAGTTTGCAAATCCTGCGGCAACTGATCATAGGCCAGCGGATCTGTTAATGTGGACAATCGATCCGGTAATTCCCTGTTAAAATGATTTTTAGCCAGTATCCTTTCAATATAATTATTCAATCGTTCTGTCATATAACTTCGGCCGTCACCATGGTTCTCTACCATTTCCTGCATTTGTCCTACAACAAATGATCTTTTTCCTGTCAGCCATTCCAATTTGCCCAGGTAAGAAGGCGTATAGGTGAAGCCTGTTCTTTTAGTAAGGAATTGGGATAGCTCTATATCAGGGTTGATATCATTATCCACCTTCCTGTACAATTTTAAAAAGAACCTGTTATCAAATGCAATAGATGTGTTCTTTTGATGACCTGCATGAACCCTTGATTTGATTTCGGTTTCTCCGGCAAAGTTTTTTAGATCTTCTTCCGCATTAAACCGGATCATGTAATTATCAAGCCTGGCAGTACTATTATCCTTTAAATTTTTAAATATCCAGTGTTGCAATTCGGGGGTATAAAAAGCATCGCATAGTAATCCGCTTTCATTACCTGCTTTTATATACGCAATGACAGATTCCATACAATTTTCCCTTATCGTTTTGACCAATGGTTCTTTTACAAAAGTTAGGGGAAGGATATAATTTTCAGGCAAACCATTTTCATAGTTTACTTCCATCAGTAACAAATACGTATCACTAATTTCCAATTGTATCCTGCTATGCTCGGTAATTGAAATATCGTGAATGCTCCTTTCTTTACCTACAAACCAGTTTGCTTTTTGTAAATAACCAGGCAATACATTTTTTTCCAATTCTGTTAAGAAGGATTTGCTCACGACCTCGCTGAAGGATCCCAAAGAATATTCGTACAAATGTTCTCCTTTATTTGAAGTTTCAAAAGCAGGTTGTAATTCAAACCAAAGAAAAGAGTGGGGGCCTAATGTAAAAAAGTAAGGTGCATCTTCCTTGACTGAGGGGAAACGATTTTTACTGAAAACTTCCACTGGTACATAACCAGAAAAATCGTGTAGTGGTATTTCAGTTGATTGGGAATATTTTGATAGGTTCACTACAATAAGCAAGGTCTCATTTTGGTAGGTCCTGGTAAATGCCAGTATTTTTGGATTATCTACATTAAGAAATTTCATATCGCCCCTTCCAAACGCCTTGTAATTTTTTCGGAGTGTTATGATACGCTTCATGTACCAGAATAATGAAGACGTGTTCCGGCGCTGCAGTTCCACATTCACTGCTTCATAATTATATTCCGGATCTATAATTACGGGCAGGTATAGGCTATGGGGGTTGGCTGCTGAAAATCCGGCATTTCGGTCTGGAGACCATTGCATGGGCGTGCGTACCCCATTACGATCCCCCAAGTAAAAATTATCTCCCATTCCAATTTCGTCGCCATAATAAATTACCGGGGTTCCTGGCATGGAGAAGAGCAGGGAGTTCATCAGCTCTATTTTCCTGCGGTCATTATCCATTAACGGTGCCAGGCGATGCCTGATGCCGAGGTTGATCCTGGCCTTGGGATCTTTAGCATATACTTTATACATATAATCCCTTTCTTCATCCGTCACCATTTCAAGGGTTAACTCATCATGGTTACGGAGGAACATGGCCCATTGACAGGTTTCAGGTATAGATGGAGTCTGGTCAAAAATATCGGTGATAGGATACCTGTCTTCTCTTTGTAATGCCATGAACATACGCGGCATCACGGGAAAATGATAATTCATATGGCACTCATCACCATTTCCAAAATAAGAGGCAGAATCTTCAGGCCACATATTGGCTTCGGCAAGGAAAACCGTCCCCGGGAATTTTTCATCAATATGAGCACGCAGTTTTTTTAAAAAAGCATGTGTTTCCGGCAGGTTCTCTCCATTTGTGCCTTCCCTTTCAAAGAGATAGGGCACGGCATCCAGCCTGAATCCATCCACGCCCATTTCACACCAATAGTCCAGGATATCAAAGATCTCTTTTTGTACCAGCGGGTTATCATAATTCAGATCGGGCTGGTGGTGAAAGAAACGGTGCCAGAAATATTGTTGGGCTACCGGGTCCCAGGTCCAGTTTGAAGTTTCAAAATCCTGGAAGATGATGCGAACATCTTTATATTGATCAGGTTCATCCGTCCAGACATAAAATTCTCTTTCCGGTGAACCTTTTGGGGCTGTCCGGGCTCTTTGAAACCAGGGATGCTGGTCGGATGTGTGGTTGATGACCAACTCAGTGATCACTTTAAGCTGCCGCTTATGGGCTTCATCAAGGAACCGTTGGAATTGTTCAATGGTACCATAAGTGCTGTTAATGGTATAGTAATCAGCGATGTCGTAACCATCATCTTTTAAAGGAGAGGGGTAGAAAGGCAGCAGCCACACAGCCGTGATACCCAGTTCCTGTAAATAATCCAGTTTATTCAGCAACCCTTCAAAATCGCCAATACCATCTCCATTGCTGTCACTGAAAGCTTTTATATGAAGTTCATATATGATGGCATCTTTATACCAATGTATATTATCATCAAGTACCGTTTCTGGATGGGACATAATACCACTCAATTTTGCCTTTACCTCACAAATTAATGTGCCATAACTCACTTCATGGATGGCTTTTAATTCTTATTCATTAAAAAAATATCTGAGAAGTGTGCAGAACTTCAATTGCATTCTTTGAAGAGGATTTTTATCTTGCCGGTTCATGACACTGGACGACTTCAATGAACTGGATGAAATCAAACAGGCTGAAACACTATTAAATTATGGGGTTTTGGTAGCTGAAAGGGTATATAAAGACTTCACTATTTTCCTTTACCAGATCAATTTATTCTACGCAGAAGTATTTTATAATAACAGTTTTTGCATGATCCAGGGATTCAGGGGTTTTGCCGAAACCAGTGCTTTGGAGCCTTACCTGGAAGAAATTGATATTACTGCCTTGCAAGACTGCTAAGTCCGCTTAATTAAAAATAATTCCCAATTACTGGTTTCAGTTCAGACATTAATTAATATTTTAGAATATTCGGGTATTCCTTCCTTATTTTTAAACCTTATTTTAAAAACTAATGCAGAAAAGAGATTTTATTTATTCTGATACTTCAGAACCTCATAGAATACGCACCAAACAAATACTAAAGCAACATCCGGATGTTCGAAAACTGATAGGTAAGAATCCCAATACATTTTGGTTCATTCTCTTATTGGTAGGGCTCCAGGTAGGGGGGGCGATCTTTCTTGCCGATAAACCTTGGTGGCTATTGTTTGTGGCAGCCTATTTTGCAGGAGCTTTTATAGACCATGCCTTGTTTGTCATGATTCACGAATGTGCTCACCGCCTGATTTTTAAAAACCAGGTAGCCAACAGGCTAGCCGGGATATTTGCCAATATCCCCCAGGTTTTTGCCAGTTCGGTATCCTTTGAACGTTACCATATCAAGCACCATTCGTTCCAGGGCATTCATGAACTGGATGCTGATCTGCCTAACCGATGGGAGGCACGCCTGATCAACAACTACTTTATTGGTAAAGCCATATGGTTTCTTTTTTATCCTTTTTTCCAGGCTTTCAGGGTTTCCCGTTTAAAAGAAATAAAACCTTTTGATGGATGGATTGCTTTGAACTGGGCAGTGCAGATCATCTTTATGGCAGCCATCTGGTATTTTGTTGGTGTTAAAGCGGTGGTTTTTCTTACAGCTTCATTCTTCTTTTCTGTGGGTCTGCATCCTTTGGGAGGCCGCTGGATCCAGGAACATTACCTTACACATGGAGAACAGGAAACCTATAGCTATTATGGTGTATTGAATACCGTAGCTTTTAATGTGGGCTTTCACAATGAGCACCATGATTTTCCTTCTGTACCATGGAATAAGTTACCTCAAATCAAAAATACTGCTCCGGTATTCTATGATACTTTGGCCTCACACCGGTCATGGACCAAGTTGTGGCTTCGATTCCTGTTTGACAGGGAAATTTCCCTGTATTCCCGTATTGTTAGAAAGAACAGGGGTAAAGTGCCATTAGTTGACGAATCGAAACCTGATGTGGAAATGATTGCTACAGAAAAGAAATTAACTGATCCCGTATTGGTGCCAACCAACTAGTTTCACCTGTTCATATATTATTACCTCCATTGGCTTAAAGCTGGTGGAGGTTTTTTATTTTCTTTCCGTCAGGCTGTTGAAGTATTTGAGATAGCTAATGTTCATGTTGCGTAAATTTTACGCCAACAAATTCCCTGGTGTCCATATCATATACATCTGAGTTGGTCATTATACTCACCTCCAGGCTCGATATGGATATGGGCATTCCAGCCTTGATATCAGCAATATTATTATGACTGATGCTGCTTCCATCAACAACCACCACGCTGCTCGAACCAATGGCCCTTAGCTTGCGCCCTTTTTCAATCACCACTCCCGTATCCTCATCGAGGCCTATACCAATGGCACCAGGTTGTGCTGCTATGGCCTGGGCCAACCTGCCAAACCTGCCCCTCGCATCAAAATGTGTATCAATGATCACATCCCTTAAAAATCCAAGACCAATATTCAGATCAACCCTTCCCTTTAAATAAGCTTTTGATTCTTCACCCCCGGCTATCATGGTATTGCCCATGCAGGCTGCACCGGCACTGGTCCCAGCTATCACAAAATGTTCCTTTTCAAATCTCTCCCGGAGAATGTCTAAAAATTCGGTACCGCCAAGTATAGAGCACAGGCGAAGCTGGTCCCCACCTGAAAAAAGAATGCAATTACATTTTTCAAGCCGCTCCAGGATCTTTTTGTTATCTGCGTCTTCACGTTTTGTGATCTTTAAATGACCTATATCAACAAGGCCTAATTTTTTAAAAGATTTTTTATAGATCTGTGCCACTTCATCTGGGATGGAAGATGCGGTGGTTACTACTTCTATTTTAGGAGCTGATTTCTTCCCGGCCAGGTCTACTATTTGCTGCAGAATACCTTCTTTAAAGAAATCCAAACTGTTCTGCCTTTCCTTTTCCTCTTCAGTTCCTTTGTCTTCTGCACCCCCGATCGCAATCAAATAACCCTTTGGATTTTGCATGTGAATAATTTTCAAAAAAGCATGCCATTCCTGTTTAACTTATTTATGGCTGTTACCATGGAATAACTGGTATAAAATTTATAATCTATATCCTGAACCAAGTATAGCTATATGAAAGTTTTGGAGTTGAGAGTGCTAAGAGGCCCCAATTTCTGGTCTATAGTCCGTAAGCACCTGATTCAAATGACCCTTGACCTCGAAGATCTTGAGAATTTCCCCACAAATGCCATCAACGGTTTTAGTGAAAGACTTCAGTCATTACTTCCCTCCTTATATGAGCATCGTTGTAGTGAAGGCAAACCCGGCGGTTTCTTTGAGAGAGTAAGAAGAGGCACGTGGATGGGTCACGTAATAGAGCATATCGCCTTAGAAATACAATCCCTGGCGGGTATCAAAGCAGGTTTTGGGCAAACCAGGGGAACCGGAAAGCCTGGTGTTTACCACGTAGTTTTTGAATATGGAGAAGAAAATGAAGGCCGGTATGCTGCGGCAGCTGCTATCCGGATCGCTGAATCATTGATTCATTCCGAAACCTATGACCTTAAGCCTGATATTTTTGAAATAAAGCGCCTATGGATGGAGCAACGTTTGGGTCCAAGTACAAATGCCATAGTGCAGGAGGCTTTAAAAAGAGGAATTCCGGTAATCCGGCTGGATGATGAGGCCTATGTTCAATTAGGATATGGTTGCCGGCAGAAAAGAATTGAGGCAACACTGACTGGAACTTCCAGTTCCATAGCGGTTGATATAGCCTGCGATAAGGATAGAACAAAAAGGATATTAACAGCAGCTAATATCCCCGTGCCCGAAGGTGAAATGATTAGTTCTGTGGAAAAATTAAAAGAGGTTATTGATACTATCTATTACCCCATTGTGTTGAAACCACTGGATGGAAATCATGGAAAAGGTGCTACAATAAATGTTGAGTCCTGGAATGAAGCAGTCAATGCTTTCGAAAGGGCAAAAAACTATTCAGATAAAATTATCGTTGAAAAATATATCAGGGGTAAGGACTTCAGGATATTGGTCGTGAATAATAAATTCGTCGCTGCTGCTTTACGTACCCCCGCCTCTGTAACCGGGGATGGACGACACACCATACGTGAGTTGATAGAGATAGTAAACAGTGATCCGCGCAGGGGTTGTGGCCATGACAATGTGCTGACCTGTATCGAAATTAATGATGTATGCCTTGATTTTTTGGCAAAGCATAGACTTACACTTGACTCCATACTTTTACCAGGGCATACCTGTTACCTGAAGCCAACAGCTAACCTGAGTACGGGTGGTACTGCTACAGATGTAACGGATGATGTGCACCCTTCCAACATTGCTTTATTTGAAAGAGTAGCCAGGACCATTGGGCTTGATATATGTGGGGTAGATGTGATGGCACCGGATCTTTCCCGCCCGCTTGGTGAAAATGGTGGAGTGGTATTGGAAGTAAATGCAGCTCCGGGCTTCAGGATGCATACTGAACCAGATTCCGGCATCGCAAGAAATGTAGCAGCGCCTGTAATTGAAATGTTATTCCCCGGCGATGTACAGTCAAGGATACCGATTGTTGCTGTTACAGGCACCAATGGAAAAACCACTACTACCAGGTTAATGGCACATATTGCCAAAACTGCAGGATATAAAACAGGATTTACTTCTACAGATGGAATTTATATTGGTGACGAACTGGTATATAAGGGAGATTGTTCCGGCCCTCAGTCAGCAGCATGTATATTAAAAGATAGTGCAGTAGAATTTGCAGTACTGGAAACGGCAAGAGGAGGTATCCTCAGGTCGGGATTGGCATTTGACCGGTGCAATACCGCGATAGTTACCAATGTGGCTGAAGATCACCTGGGACTGGAAGGGATCAATACCATAGAAAAACTGGCAAGGGTGAAATCGGTTGTGCCTGAAAGTGTAAACGAAAATGGATATGCTATACTGAATGCGGATGATGACCTGGTGTATGCAATGAAGCAAAATGTAAAATGCAAGGTGGCCCTGTTTACCCTGTTCAGTAATAATGAAAGGGTAGAGCAGCATTGTGCCCAGGGTGGTATCGCTGCATATCCTGAAGAAGGGTATTTAATTCTAAGAGCCGGAAACCATGTGGTGCCTGTTGCGGAGACAAAAAATATCCCTATCAGCTTTAATGGCAAAGCAGATTATAATATTGCCAATGTAATGGCAGCTATGCTGGCCGCATATACTAACAATATACCATTGAGTATTATACGCAAGGCATTGCAAACCTTTATTCCTTCCAGTGAAACAACTCCCGGCAGGGCCAACCTGTTTGAATTGAACGATGGCAGCGTCATGCTGGATTATGCCCATAATCCGCATGGCTTAAAGGCCCTTGGCAGGTTTATCCAATCTTTTGCTGTGAGTACCAGAGTAGGCGTTATTACGGGAGTTGGTGACCGCCGGGATGAGGATATTGTGGCACTGGCGGAAGAAGCGGCGCGCATTTTTGATGAGATCATCATCCGCCATGATGGAGATCTAAGGGGAAGGACACCTGAAGAATTGGATGAATTATTGACCAGGGGAATAAAGAGAATAGATCCTAATAAACCATTACGCTTTATATGGGGAGAATGTGATGCTGTGGAACATGCGATTATAAATCGCAAACCAGGTTCCCTGATCGTTGCATTGGTAGAAGATTATGCCGCGGTAACAGCATGCGTCCTTAAACATCAGAAGCAAGAAAAACAAAACATATCATATTTAAAAAGGGCGGTTTAAGTAGCCATAAGCATATGATAGTAAATACTACTTTGCTACCTGCTCTGGCACAATATTTTATGCAATAAATGAAAACATTTCTTATGGCAGACAATAAAAATCTAAGAGATGATCGCGACCGTTCCAAGGTGGCGGGCAATGAGGCATATGAGTTACAACACATAGCCGAAAAAATGGGTGTTTCCCAGGAAGAGGTTCGTAAAGCCATCCAACAGGTAGGCAACAGCCGGGAAAAAGTAGAAGAATTTCTCAGGAACAGAAGTAATAAAAGATAGTCTTTACCAGGCCTCATGAATTCATGGGGCTTTTATTATTTACACATTATTATTTCAACATAGTTTCATTATTTAATAACTCAAAATTGAACCATTATGCCAAGAAGTACAGGAGGAGGCCAGGGGGCTGGCCGCAGTAATCAAGGTGGAAACAATAGTGGAAATCAAACCGGCCGATCAGATAAAGGAATGGGATCGACCATGGATAAGACAAAAAAGGATGTTGCCAGGAAAGGAACTGAATCCACACAGGAGCGTACACGTAGCACCGGGGGTAGCAATCGTGGCCGCGGAAGCGAATAAAAACTCGCTTTTTGGTAAATAAAAAACGTTCTGTTATCCGCAGAACGTTTTTTATTGAGCTATATCCAGGCAATACATCATCTTTTGTTCCCACATTTAATGATACTTGGACAACAGGTCCTAATCTGCACTTCTTCGCAACCTGGTAAGCAACCTATCACATACTAAGGCTATTCCATCATCTCCCATTAATGTCCCATAAATAAGGCATAGTTGAGCCGAGGATATCCCGACTCTATAAGCGTCGGCTTATCGTGGGGATATCTTCGGGATATTCCTTCCTTTGATAGGTATCTGAATACTGACTGAAAAGGATTGCTATTGAGATAGAATAACATTCTCTAAAAACTATGTATTCCGCTAGCCTGTTTAATATTTTCACTTAGTAAAATGAACAAGCCTCCTATAGGGGAGGCTTGTAAAAATGATTTCCAGGGGGTTAGCTAAGGTTATTCCATTTCTCCCCTTACGGAAGTATCACGGCTGCGGCTGCCTTTGGAATTTTGACCGCCTTTACGGCCAGCTTGCCTGGCTTCTTCAGCGCTCCATTCGTGGGCTACACCCTGTTTATGTGCAGCACGGCCACCTTCACTTGCAATTTGTCTTTGTCTCTCAGGGTCCATAGCCGCAAATCCTCTACGGCTTTTTTGGCTCATATCCCTGGACTCTTCCTGGTTACGATTTTCTACCATGATAATAAAATTTATAAAGTTTAGAAATGTAATAGAGTAGTTTAAAAGGGCAGGAGAGTACTTATGATTACTAAAAAATAATGCCTGAGTTAAAAGGTCTGCTTTGCCTTCAAAAGGCTTGGATTTTCTGCTTTATGAAGGGCCTACTTGTCATAATGAAAGTATTTGAGTAGGCACCTCTACATTAAGTTACGAAAAAATATAGCACAACAGTAATGCACAGCATATTTTTTCAACAGAATTTTTGATTTGATAAAATAATGTGCATTAGATTATTTCAGTGATTGGGTCCAATACATACTTATTACTGGTTAGTTTTTTAGTCCTTACAAACAATCTTTTGCCTTCATTCTTCAACAACAGCTCCATTTACAAAAAAGTATCATCCAGGGTTCTGAAGAAAGCTCCTGGTATTAGAATTTGGTTATAAATGCATTGATTGGGGTGGATCATCAGTAGTAAAGTTTCATATTAATATACATTGCGGGCCCTTAACCATCTTGTGCATGCGGATATCCAACCTGATCTTCCTGAGTTTTTTATCCATCCTGTTACTTTTTGCCTTTACCACATTGATCAATTACCGCCTTTCTGAAAAAGTGAAGGAAAACACTGATTTTGTTAGCCAGTCGGGAAATATTGTCCGTAGCAGCAATCGGTTCCAGAGAAATATTATCAATATGGGAAGTGGACTAAGAGGCTTTTTATTGACTGGGGAAGATGCTTTCCTGCAGGCTTATGATTCGGCAGCAACTGAAAACAAAGGTTTGCTAAATGATATATTCAGGCAAATTGACTCCACATCCAGGCAATACCCTTTACTTCTTGAAATTGCCAGTTTGAATGACCATTGGTTAACAGCATTTGCTCAACCTCTTAGACAGGCAAGGAAAGGCGCCGAAACTGCGGATGTTAATCTTCCTTATTTCAAAAAAATATACAGGGAGAAAATGCAGGCAAGTGATGAACGTACATTGAATGCGAAGCTCCAGGAAAAAATAAGAACGTTTGTAAATATTGAATACGATAAAAGATCGGAACGGGAAAGATTACTTACCAACTCTTTGCAACAGACTAAGACCATTTCAGTTTCCCTGATCACTTTTAGTGTGGTAATGGCCCTGTTCATTGTATCTTTTTTGACCATAAGGATTTCGAGGAGAATTCATAAAATGGTACGGATGGCTGACAGCATTGCTGCAGGCAACTACAATGTGTCTACAGAGGAAACTGGCAAGGATGAATTAAGTGGACTAGCCAGGTCTTTGAATTATATGGCCAAGACCCTTTCATCCAGTATCAATGAACTTACTAAAAAGAACAGGGAGCTTGACCAGTTTGCACACATTGTTTCACATGATATGAAAGCGCCGTTACGGGGCATTGACAATGTCGTTAGCTGGATAGAGGAAGACCATAAAAATGAACTGACACCTAAGGTGGCGGAGTATCTGCATTTGATTAAAGGAAGGGTGATAAGAGGTGAAAGCCTGATCCAGGGATTGCTTACCTATGCCAGGGTGGGAAAAGAGGAAGAGAGCGAGGAGAAAATAGATACAAGGGCGCTACTGGAAGAAGTGCTGGAAAATTTTTCCCTGAAACCCGGAACATCCATAACCATATCGAAAGATCTGCCTGTGATCTATTCAGTAAAACTTCCATTGCTTCAGATATTTTCAAATCTTGTGGGTAATGCCCTTAAATACAATGATAAAACCAATGGGGTGATAAAAGTGTATCATAAGGACTATCCAGGCCATTGGGAATTTTTTGTATCAGATAACGGACCTGGGATCAGTAAGAATTACCACGAAAAAATATTTATGATCTTCCAGACGCTGAAGGATCGGGATAGTTTTGAAAGCACCGGTGTAGGACTAGCCATTGTTAAAAAGATTCTTGATTCAAGGGGTGAAGAGATAAAACTGGAATCAGAAAAGGGCATGGGAACTATATTTTCTTTTACCTGGAAAAAATAATTGTATGAGTAGAATAACAACCATTTTGTTAGTAGAGGATGATCAGCTGGATGCAATGGATATTAAGCGCTCGCTGGACAAGCTGAATGTTTTATACAGGCTGGTGGTTGCCAAAAATGGGGAAGAGGCAATCGATATGTTGGAAGGTCACCATGAAGTGATCCTTGAGAATTTACCGGATATTATATTGATTGATATAAATATGCCCCGAATGAATGGCCTTGAGTTTCTCCAGGTGATCAGGGAGTCGCAGGAGTGGAAGGGGATCAAATGTTTTATGATCACAACCTCTGATGAAAAGGTAGATAAGGAGACCGCGGGTAAACTGGGTGTGTCAGGATATATTATGAAACCTTTCAAGATCAATAATACATCTTCCCTGGATTCATTCAACCTGGTGATTGACCTGATGAATATGAAAGGCTAGCATGGGAAGGGCAGATCAAAAAAATAAGCATGGTTTTAAAATTTGAACGATTTTTGCCGGGTTTACTACTTAACCTCAAATGTTCTACAGATTGTGATTTTTATAGTTGTTTTTTTCATTGCACATTGGTATTTATCTCTTTTTGCTCAATCCTTCTTCCACCATCGTTATGCAGCACACGGGGCTTTTAACATGAATAAAGGCTGGGAGCGATTCTTTTTTATCTTTTCCTATATCACTCAGGGCTCCTCTTATATGAGTCCCAGGGTGTATGGTATCATGCACAGGGTGCACCATGCTTATACAGATACCGAAAAGGATCCTCATTCCCCATCTTTCGACAAAACTGTACTGGCGATGATGTGGCGCACCAGTGTGACCTATGTAGGAATCTTAAGGAACCGCACTGAAGTAGACCCCAAGTTCACCAGGAATGTTCCTGAGTGGACCTCTTTTGATCTTTGGGGCAATACCTGGTGGTCAAGGATCCTGTGGAGTTGCATTTACCTTTGTGTATACATAGTTTTTGCTCCCTCGGCCTGGTGGTACCTCCTGATCCCGTTTCATATAGCTATGGGCCCCATTCATGGGGTCATCATTAACTGGTTTGCCCATAAGTACGGAAATATAAATTTTGAAACAGATAACACTTCCCGTAATTTATTTAAGGTAGATTTGCTAATGTTGGGCGAGGGTTATCACAATAATCATCACAAATATCCTTCGCGTAGCAATTTTGCTATAAAAAAGGGCGAGTTTGACCCCATTTACCCGGTTGTCTTGTTATTTGAAAAATTAAAGATCATCAGGATAAACAATCAAAAAAATGTGTCCATTGAACCATAACAGGTTTATTGGATAGTGAAAAGAAATATTAAGCAAAGAGTTTATGAGCAGTTATTTTTCAAAAGTGATTAAAGCAGGTGAAAGGCAAAGAGAATTTAATTTTCGCCAATTATCAGCAGGGACCGAAATGAAATACCATGTAGACGTACCTGACGATAAGGGTAACCGCATTATATTCCAGATGTATAAGGATGTGGAAGGCAAATGGAAGACTTCTGCTTCGGTTTTACCTTTATGGATACATAGCGCCGAGGATGTATTAAATGATGCCATCACAGAACAAATACAGGAAGAACAGTTATCCAGGAAGAAATAAATCTTAGAGCTTCGAAAAAATTCCAGGGGACTTAATAGTCCCCTTTTACGTCTTACTATATACCCTATAAGCAGTTTTGTATAACCAGGATTATCTTCGCTTACTATTTACATTACAAATGATATCATCTGGCTGATGCTGGTGATGAAAAAAGTTTATGGAACTACCGATAGAAAACGAACAGGAAGCAGCTGTAACCATATTATTTTCGGCTGCCATGCAACAATCAGGAAATATCTCTGAACAACAAATAGAACATTTATCCAGGGCTGTTGTGCTTTGTTCAAGGTTTCGTGGCAGTGATCTGAATCAAATGACCAAAAAAGCCATATCGCTGCAGTCCAGTCACGAGCCCGCAGAAGTCATAGAATATTGTTCAGCCTTTATAAGTGAAGAATTCAGGGAGACATTGTTTGCAATGGTGAGTGAAGTGGTGCTGCTGGATGGGCAGATAAACGACAAGAAGACCAAGATCTTTGCTTTATTGGCACTACATCTAAAGATCACCATGGATAGGATGAAAATGATACTGGCCACCTATCTTATCCGAAATAAATGGAATGTGGAAGTGATGGATTAAAGCCTGTGTTCATACTGCAGCTGTTCATTTTCTTTTGTACTACTACATAAATGCCGCATACCTTCCATTGATAAAATATTGTTCTTTCACCACAGAAGGAATGCTCCAATCCAGTGACAAGATGGCCTTGATAGATGAGACAAGGTCATTATAGTTGGAAGGCTTTATGAAAAAAAGATCTGCCCCCATTTCATAAGCGGTATCAATATTTGCCGGTCTTGAAGTGCTTGAAAATATGACTATAGGAATTGTCTTCAATACAGTATTTGTACGAATCTCAGATAAACATTCCAGGCCATTCTTACAAGGCATATCCAGGTCCAGGAATATGAAATCAGGAACATAATGCTTTAATAAATTCAGAAGCGCTTCTCCATCCTCAACAATGCTCAGCCTTACCAGGGGCGCTATTTCTTCCAGGGCATCTTTAAAAAAATCATGATCATCCCGATCGTCATCGGCAAGTATAATAGAATTGATTGGAAGTTGATTGGCGGGATCAACATTGGCCATGGTTATGCGTTTGTCGGTTAGGGTAACTAATAGTTAGTTTGTAAAAATACAACAAGAAGTATTTAAATTTTGTTCTAAAACAAATACGGATGAAGTAATGATGTAGACCGCTGGCAGCAGGGCTTGCTTACCCTTCTTACAGCACTTAACTATAATTTTACCCCGTTGGTCTTATTTTATGATTTTTTGCCTGTTTGTATTTTAATTTAAAGTTCTATTTCAAACCTATATCAACCACTTTAAGATGCTGCTACAGGAATTCAAATATGAAACCAAGCAAACCAAGAAACAATTGATCTTAGATCATGGTGTTTATATTGCCAACCGGATAAAAGATCAATATATTTTGCTTTTATATCAACTTGATTCCTTCTACGCAGAAGTATATTACGATTACGAAGAACAGGAAATAGGGTATATCAGAACCTTTCATTCTACAGATGATTTAAAACCCTATTTACGGAATATTGACATTTCTCCATTACTTCCATTTTGCTGATCAGCTTTACCTGGCCCTCCTTATTGATTTTTTCCTGAAACTTTTGTAAAGGCAACCTTTCATTATATGCAACGTATTTAATGCAAGCCACGAACTGAAACGGCTTATCCGCCCTGGATAACTATTTTCTACAGTGAAGTTGTCATTAAAACTTAACTATATGAACAGGTTATACAACCAGGCTATTACAATTTTTTCTGCCGTTACCTTGCTGGGATCTGTAATGATTTTTACAGGCTGTCAAAAAGATGCTACCCAGTCTGCCAATAACGGTACCAGCCTATCCAAACAGCAACCATTTAAAGATCCCAAAACGCTTAAAGATTTTGTACAGGTAAATCTTGTAGCCAGCAATAGTAATTATGGGGCAGCTCATGTTGATCCCCACCTGCTGAATGCATGGGGCATAGCCTTTAGCGGTAATGGCATAGCATGGGTCAGTTCACAGGAAGGGCATGTTTCATCAGTGTATGACAGGGATGGGAATTTCATTGCAGCCCGCCCGGAAGTGGCTATACCATCACCAGGTGGAGCGACAGGCGGTAATCCTACGGGTGCGGTTTTAAATATCGATCCTTCTTCAGCTGATTTTAAACTTACCAATAATGCTTCTGCCAGGTTTATGTTTGCGGGTGTAGATGGTGTTATTTCCGGATGGAATGGTGCCGCCGGAAACACAGCGCTGGTCATAAAAAATAATGCACCTGCATCTTCCTATACAGGTCTGGCAATGGCACAAGCAGCTTCCGGTGCGTATTATTTATATGCTGCCAATTTCAGCCAGAGTAAAATCGATGTTTGGGATAAGAATTTTAATTCTGTTGCCATGTCTTTTACAGATCCTGCATTACCATCAGATTATTCACCGTTTAATATTCAAAATGTGGGAGGTATGTTATACGTGATGTATGCCAAATTGGGTGATGATGGAGATGAGGTGGCAAAACCAGGAAATGGCTATGTCGACATTTATGATGCCATGGGAACCTTGATAAGCAGGTTTGTTTCACAAGGCCAATTGAATGCACCATGGGGAGTTGCATGGGCGCCTGCAGGATTTTTTACCGATGAAAGTGGCGCAGGTCAGCCTGCAGTGTTAATAGGCAACCTTGGTGACGGACGTATCAATGCCTATTCAACTGATGGCAGGTTCCTGGGCCAGTTGAGATCCCATGGAAATCCAATAGACATTGAAAAATTATGGGCAATAAGTTTTCCTCCATCTACCTCTACTATTGATCCCAACCGCCTCTATTTTGCTGCTGGTCCAAATGATGAAAAGGATGGATTGTTTGGATACATTACAAAATAAAATATTATAATCAGTTCTTAAGAAAGAGGTTCCCGGTAAGAGAACCTCTTTCTATTTCATTCTATCTGGAGAAGATCAATAAAGTTTTTAACCAGGGCCAGTGATATTGTACGTAATAAATTGGGTGATTTCACCCAGGGTGGTCATGGTCAGACAAAATACCTTAGCACTGGTTTTTCATAGGATATTGGATTAATACGGGGCTGAATTTCTATTCCGGCCCCTTAATTTAAACCAAATACTTTCATCCGTTTTTATGAAAATTTCAAAAAAGGTGTAACTATAATTTACATCAAAGCGTCTGATAGTTAACCATTGATGAAAAGCATTTTATTATGAGACCAACTTCCTTTTTTAAAGAATACTCTTCAATTATCATTTGCCTGGTAAACTTTTTATTGTTTTTCCTGATCGTCTTTTTCATGTCCCGTTGATAAGAAAAACTCAATATAGATTCCTGTTGCAGACTTATTTTACTATCAGCCTTTTTCTATTCGCTTTAAACGGACATTGGTTACTGGGGCTACAATCAATGGAAATTTTTCCACTGTCACATTACTCAGGTCAAGTCCAAATCCTCTTTCTTCAGACAGGCTAATAGCTTTTAGCCAAAAATGCACCTTCATGATCATTCTCTCTAAAATAGGTAGCTCATTATCCTGGCTCAGGTATTTTTCCATCACTATGAATTGAAAGTCGCCAATGGTATTTGTTTTTTCAAGACTTTCATACCTGCTAATCACATTGACCTCCCTGTTTTTGACCAGGTCTTCCACCACTTTTTTGAATAGTAGATTGATGCGGGGCTGTACCCTGAAGCCGAGCCTGAACTCAACCCTGATAATATCATTGGGAATAATATGCTCTACCGAATATTCAGAAGTATATGGATCATCAAGTGTATCTACATGCACCAGCCAATAGATATCAGCCCTCTTGGGCTTTTTATTGAGGATGGAATAAATGATCTTATGTTCTATTTCCTTTGGATTATCCGCACTGGTCAGGTAAACCAGGTGTGTGGCATATTTGGGTACACTTCGGTCATTGCTTAACTCCTGTATCTTAGGAATATAATTTTCCAGCCTTACAAATTCTATATAGCGGTTTTTGATCTTCCTGGCTTTGAACCAGTTAAACATAACCAGGAATAATAAACCTCCAATGATCACGGTTACATAACCTCCATGTGGAAACTTATCCATGTTGGCAAATAAAAAGCTGAATTCTATGGTAAAGTAAAGTGCCAGGTACAGGTAAACAAAAGGCCTTTTTGTGCGGTGCAATACCAGGTAATTGGCAAAGAGGATGGACGTGGCAATCATGCACAAAGTAATGGCCAGGCCATAGGCAGCCTCCATATTAGATGCTTTTTTAAAATGTAGAACGATACCAATGCAACCCAGGAAAAGAATAAAATTGATAGCAGGTATAAAAAGTTGTCCCCTGGCTTCAGTGGGGTAAACGATCCGTAGTTTAGGCCACAAGTTGAGACGTATGGATTCACTTATCAGCGTGAAAGAACCAGATATCAACGCCTGGCTGGCAATAATGGCGGCGGCTGTGGCTATGGCAATACCAAAGTAAAGGAACCAGTGGGGCATCAATCCATAAAACGGATTAAAGCCGGATTCTATTAATGAAGCGGTGATGCGCTTTCCGTTATAATTGTTCAACAACCAGGCACCCTGTCCAAAATAATTTAAGATCAGGCAGGTTTTTACAAATATCCATGAATACCGGATATTCCATTTACCACAATGACCCAGGTCGGAGTACAGGGCTTCAGCACCTGTAGTGCAAAGAAACACACCACCTAAAATATAGAAACCACCTGGGTAAGTGGCCAGGAGTTTGATGCCATAATAGGGATTCAGGGCTCTGAATACATGCAGGTCGTCCGCAAAATGAATGATGCCTAGCAGGGCCAGCATAAAAAACCAAAGGCTCATCACGGGTCCAAAGAAACGGCCGATAAAGGCAGTTCCGAATTGCTGGATAAAGAACAAAAAGGAAAGGATGCCCAATACTATATACACGATAGTTCCCTGGCTGATATGAGAAAGGGAAGGCACCTGTTTTAATCCTTCAATAGCGGAAGTCACGGAAATGGGCGGAGTGATCATGCCGTCGGCCAGCAGGGCCGCGCCCCCGATCATGGCAGGTATGACAAGCCATTTTTTTCTCCTGCGTACCAGGGCATAAAGAGAAAAAACACCACCTTCACCCCGGTTATCTGCCTGGAGGGTTAGAATAACATATTTAATGGTAGTTTGAAGCGTTAAAGTCCAGATGATACAGGATAAAGCACCAATGATCAATTCTTCCGAAACGGTTTTACCACTTGTAATGGCATTCAATACATAGAGGGGCGAGGTCCCGATATCGCCATATATAATTCCTAAAGCAATAAGTAATCCGGCAACGGTTACCCTGTTATGTGAACTTGACATTGAACGTAAATAAGCGGTAAAGGTATAGGTTTATTAAGCCTGGTAACAAGGTTTGAACCTAAAGAAACCATCTTTTGTCGAATTGGGAGTACTGAATTATTTTGGTCCAGATAACACCCCGGAACGGAACAACCATTTTTTAGTTTTTTGACCAGGCCTTATAAGTATGATCTACAAAATGTAACCATCCGCCCAACATTTCTTTTTCCTGCTTTGCAATTTGTGGAAATTCATTCATCCTGTTGTTTAATTCGCCGGGATCAGTTTGAAGATCATATAACTCCTCTTCTTCTGTATCGACATTATATATATACTTCCAATGACTGTTACGTGTACCCATTATAAGGTCGGTGTAGGGACTAATAAAAAAAGCCCTGGAGAAATTATTTTTATCCAGCAGGCTTTTACCCTGCCAAATCGAGGGCTTTTTGATTCCAAGCACGTGGGCTATACTAGGCGCAATATCTATCAGCCCAAATATATTTTCATCCCGGCTACCATTAAATAGAATGGGATTGAATACCAGGCAGGGAATGTGTACATTTTCTTCGTATACTTTTGAAGCATGTAATTTCTGGTCATGTGTATTAAAAGCTTCTCCATGATCAGCAAGGAAAAAGACCAGGGTCTTTTCCAGTTGTCTTGTTTTGTTCAATGAACTCATGAGCTGGTCAAACACCTTGTCGGTATGGTGCAATGCATTGAGATACCTGTTTAAGGTTTCATTAGGGCTGTAGTGATCATTGTTATTGGTATAATATGGATTGTGGGTTTGATTGGTCCATAAAAGGCTGAATGTTTTTTGACCCGGACTATTTTGCAACCAGTTTAAATACCTGCCTACCATGCAGGAATCATCCAACCCATCAATATTTGATTGGGTAATCCTGAAAGACCTGTTGCAGGGAATGGATCTGTTATCTTCAATAGTTTCAAAATTTTGGTCTGCAGCATATTTTCTCATTCCAGCATAATCAAGATCGGATGAAAAGAATAACGAAGTTTTCCATTCTTTTGATTTCAGTAATTGTGGAAGAGAAGGTTTTGGTAATTGAACTTTTTCAAGCAAAGCAGACCTGTAATCTATCATAGGATATATCCCTGATAAAAGGGAAAGCATGGAATTTGGCGTACTTGGAATATGTGCATACATATTGGTATACATCCTTGAAATGGGTTGCCATTTTTTCAATGCCGGCGTACATTGAAAACCTGAATCATACAGGCTGATAAGTTGTGCCGGTGTAGATTCAGAAACGAAAACTATAATGTTATCTATTACATGCAGGCTGTCATACCTGCCGTTTACAGATTGATTATGGGCGTCAATGATATATTTTTCAACCGAATCCGGCACCTGCATTCCAGACAATTTTGCTTTGCCTGGTGGGTCAATAAGCGAAGACATAAATGCATAAACCGGGGTTTGTACTTTAGACGATCGAACATGCAGTTTACAATAACATACATAGCTCAGAATAAATAGAAGAAGCATTAGGCAATAGATGCCTGTCCTCCATTTTTTTGAAAACCTAAACTGTGAAAATAGAATGGCTAACCCAACACCGAGAAGCAGGAAACTGCTGAGCAAGGCCACCAGGTTTTTAATATACCAGCTGGTAAGCGTTTTTGAAGCGCCAACCTGGGCATCATTTCCTTTCAGGAAATCCGAATAATAGAGCCATTTATAATTGAAGGGTGTACCCAATTGTTTGACAACTTCTATATTGAGAAGTGAAATAAGAATGGTTAAAAAGAGTATTGATGCATAGGCTATCAACAAAGTAATTGTAGCCGCATTTTTATTTCTTACAATGGATTGTAGCAAAGCGGAGCAAAGAAATATTCCACCCAGCCAGAGGAGATCCGGGAACAAAGCACCGATATCAATCCAGAAGGATTGTTGCCCTGTACTTACAATCTCGTACCTGGAAAGCGCCATGAGGACCAGGGCAGCAATCCATAAACCAGGTAAGAAATTATATAGTTTGAAGGAGCGTGTTCTTTGGTACCAGGCAATAGCGAAAACAAAAACTATGAGTGAAAGGATAAAAAATAGTTTGCCTTTTTGAATCAGTGAAAAGGGCTTTAGATAGAATTTTAAATTGGAATCGGTTAATTCTACTACTTCATTACCATTTGTGGGAGTATAATAATTATTGTCGTTATTGGTATCCCACCCATCTACTTCTTTCCCTTTTGCGTTTTTTGGAATCCAGAAATAATAATCAAGCCTTGAATCACAGGGAAGCGTAATAGAAGTGGAATAGTTGCTGCCTGACCTGTCAAGAGGCGTGCAGGCATATTTATTCTTTAAAAAGCTGTTCTTCGGCAACAGTTGGGAGGCAGGGGTTTGCCAATAATTGGTTCCCCATACCAGGAATACTTCACCGGCTTTAGAACTATGGTAAATGATTTTTTTAGTGGCCAGGCATGGAGTGCCCGGTTGGGCAGTTAGATTGCCATGAAACATAACTGCAATCGTCAACAATAATAAATACCAGTATTTCATACCGCTGTTTATCTCCATAGTTACCAAGGCGGCCATTAAGATAATATTTATAAACTTCAATACCTTGTCTTTACTATATTAGGGATTTAATAAACGTTATCAATGATCCCTGCGCGGCTTTTAATTCTGTACCTGACTTTTCTCTTTGCGCATGCGGGCAATGCACAGGGTAAAGGCCCTATTGATGCAAAAGCTACAAAGGAGACAAAGGCCTTATTCAAAAATTTGATGAAATTATCCAGGCATCATACGGTGTTTGGACATCAGCATGCAACAGAATATGGTCATGGTTGGTCTGGCGAAGAAAACAGGTCGGATGTAAAGTCAGTTACAGGTAGTCATCCGGGAGTTATTGGTGTAGATCTGAGTGGTTTCAGTGGTCAAACGGAAGTGCAAGTTGAAAAGACAAAAGCCATTGTAAGGAAAACTGTAACTGATACCTATAACCGGGGTGGTATTGTCACCCTTGCCTGGCATTTTCCTAATCCTGTTTCACCTGGAGGATTTTATTGGAAAGATTCGGTTTCGCTTCCTGCTGTCAAATACATCATTGCCGGAGGGAAAGCCCATGAAAACTACAAGCAAATACTCAGGGGTATTGGTGACTGGGCTAACCACACAAGAGGTGCAGATGGAAAACTGGTTCCCATGATCTTCAGACCTTTTCATGAATTTGATGGTGAATGGTTCTGGTGGGGTAAGCCTCATTGTACAAGAGAAGAATTTATCAGTTTATGGCAGTTCACAGTTAGTTTTTTAAGGGATTCTATGGGTGTGCATAGTTTCATTTATGCTTTTTCCCCGGATAATAAATTTTCAACCACTGAAGAATATTTGGAACGCTACCCGGGTGATGACTGGGTGGATCTGTTAGGGATAGATAATTACGGGGACATGGGAAGAGATGGTTACAAGCTGGATAGGGCTGCCATGAAGCTCCAGGTGGTCAGTGATTATGCAAGAAAGAAAGGAAAACTGGCTGCATTTACAGAAACAGGACTTGAGTCAATACCTAATCCTAACTGGTGGAATGAGGTACTGCTTAAAGTGATGCGTTCCGGACATAAACGGCTATGTTATGTTTTAGTTTGGCGTAATGATACACAAAGCCCCACACATTATTATGCTCCTTTTCCTGGTCAAATCAGTGTACCTGATTTTATAAAATTTTATAAGGATCCCTACACCCTTTTTGAGAAAGACCTGGAAAATATTTATCAATAATATACTTCCTGTTGATCAATGCTGTGTACTCAGATGATGCATATCAGCTTTTGTAAACTGTCTAAGGTTTACTTTGGCCATGTCAGCAATGCCTGGCGGAAAATATGATCACAAAAGAATTATTAGATCCCCGCAGTATCGTTGTTGTGGGTGCCTCAAATGATAAATCAAAGCCGGGGGGCAAAGTTTTATACAATATTCTTAAGAATAAGTTTACGGGGAAGATCTATGGCGTTAACCCCAAAGAAAAGGAAGTGCAGGGAGTTCCCTGTTTCCCGGACTGTGCATCTTTGCCTGAAGCAGACCTGGCCATTATTGCCGTCGCGGCAAATTATGTGGAGGCGGCACTGAAGGAACTTGCTTACGAAAAGAAATGTAAGGCGTTCATTCTATTCTCAGCGGGGTTCAGTGAAACCGGCGCCGGGGGCAAATGCCTGGAGAAGCGTTGCGTTCAAATTGTCAATGATGTGGGAGGTACACTGGTTGGCCCAAATTGCATAGGTGTAATTTCGGGAACTTACAAAGGTGTTTTTGCCGGGCCTATTCCTGAGTATGACCCAATGGGTTGTGATTGTGTTTCAGCTTCCGGGGCAACTATGGTCTATATACTTGAGATGGCCATACCAAGAGGATTAAAGTTCCGGGACATTTTCTCTGTTGGCAACAGTGCTCAAATAGGAGTTGAAGACATTCTTCAATATTGGGATGAGACCTTTGATGAAAAGAAAAGTTCAAAAATAAAGCTCCTGTATATGGAGCAGATTAACGATCCTCAACGATTTTTAAAGCATGCCCGGTCATTAGTAAATAAAGGATGCCGGATTGCTGCTATCAAGTCCGGCAATACAGAGGCGGGGTCAAGGGCCGTGTCTTCGCATACAGGTGCCCTTGCGGGATCCAATTCTGCTGTCAGTGCCCTATTTAGGAAGGCAGGAATTATAAGGTGTTACAGTCGTGTAGAACTGGTATACGTGGCTGCTATTTTCACAATACCAGCATTTAAAGGTGATCGTATAGCCGTCATCACCCATGCGGGAGGGCCCGGAGTGATGCTAACAGATATCCTGGTTAAAAATGGTATGAAAGTGCCACAGCTACAAGGACCTAAAGCTGATAGATTATTATCCAGATTATTTCCCGGGTCCACGGTATCTAATCCAATAGATTTTCTTGCAACAGGAACGGCTGAACAATTGGGAGAAATTCTCGATGCTGTAGAAAATGATTTTGAGGAAATTGATGCCGCAGTTGTTGTGTTTGGGACCACCGGTATGTGGAGTGTGGATGATGTGTATATGTTACTACATGAGAAAATGCGCACTTCCCGCAAACCTATCTTTCCCATCCTTCCTTCAGCCATTCAGGCGGCTGAAGAAGTAAGTCATTTTCAGTCAATGGGTCATGTGAATTTTACCGATGAAGTGAGCTTTGGTTATGTATTGACAAGAGTAAACAAAATGCAGGCGCCATTTCCCGATGCCATTCTGCCTGTGCTGGACCTGGCAAAGGCAAGGCAAATCATTGACGGGGCTCCTAAAGGATATCTTTCCCCGGAACAGGTATTCTGTTTGCTTAAAGCAGCGGGAATTGCCACAGTGCCCCAGGCAATAGTGACCTCCCGTTCTGAAGCTTTGTTACAGGCTAAAATTATAGGCTATCCACTGGTTTTGAAAGCCTCCGGCCTATTACATAAATCAGATAGTGGTGGAGTGGAAACAGGTATACGTAATTCAGAACAGTTGGAAACCGTATTTGACAGGCTAATGGCCATTCCTGGAGTTGATGGAGTCATTATGCAACAACAGCTCTCAGGTACCGAGATCTATTTAGGTGCCAAAGCCGAAGATAAATTTGGTCACCAGCTTTTGTGTGGATTAGGTGGAGTATTTGTAGAAGTATTTAAAGACATTTCTTCCGGACTGGCACCTGTGGGAAGAGAAGAAGCTATTTCCATAATCAGGCATCTGAAATCCTATCCTATAATCAGAGGTGTACGTGGAAAAGAAGGGGTGAATGAAGAGCTGATTGTGGACGCCATTGTAAAACTAAGTGCACTTCTGAAATCCGTTCCTGAAATAACAGAGATGGACATTAATCCCCTGATGGGAACTTCAAATTATTTAGTGGCTGTCGATGCAAGGATCTGTATTGATAAACAGGAATTTATCTGAGTGAGGATAATCAGTATTACAGACTTCATCTGAATACTGGAAATTCATCTGTAATTAGCTCATCGCAAAGCTGATAATAATCATATCGATATATGACAATACCATTGCAATTCAATAAGGTTTCTGTCGACATTTGGTGAGGTTATCACTCCTCTAAATTCCATTACTATGGAACAACAAACGGTTGCTGCTTCAAGAAAAGAAAGAAAAGTAAAAGGTAAGGTCGCGGTCAATATTCAAAAATGTAAGGGCTGCGAGTTATGTACCCTTGCCTGCAAGGAAGGTGTCCTTTCTCTTTCTACCCATATCAATAACAAAGGATATCGCTACATAGTAGCCGATATTGATCTCTGCACGGGCTGCGTCAACTGCGCACTGGTTTGTCCTGACGCAGTTATTTCAGTATATAGAACTCCTTTAAAGAAAAAGGTTGCTGATATACCGTTAGCAAAGGAAGAATTGCTAACTGATAGTAGTCCCTCAAAATAATATGCATTATGACCGAAACTAAATTAATGAAAGGTAACGAAGCATTGGCAGAAGCGGCTATACAGGCTGGTTGCGATGCTTATTTTGGTTACCCTATTACTCCCCAATCGGAAGTGCTTGAATATTTGGCCCGTGAAATGCCCGCCAGGGGCAGGGTGGTAATGCAGGCAGAAAGTGAAGTGGCTTCTATAAACATGGTATATGGTGCGGCCGGTGCCGGCTTTAGGGCCATGACTTCTTCATCTTCACCCGGAATAAGCCTGATGCAGGAATGTATATCCTATATGGCCGGAGCTGAATTGCCCTGCCTGATCGTTAATGTCAATCGTGCGGGTCCAGGTTTGGGAACTATTCAACCCGGGCAGGGTGATTATTTCCAATCTGTAAAAGGCGGTGGTCACGGAGATTATAAATTGATCGTACTTGCTCCATCTTCCGTACAGGAAATGGCTGATCATGTATTCCTGGGCTTTGACCTTGCCGATAAATACAGGAACCCTGTTTTATTATTATCTGACGGAGCTATCGGGCAGATGATGGAGAAGGTGCAGTTCCAACCTTACCAGGATCCTAAAGTAGATAAATCAAATTGGGCCACCATTGGTAAACCCAAAAACAGGAGCCGTAATTATATTACTTCTCTTTTCATCCAGCCCGAACAAATGGAACAGCATAACCAGAAACTGGAAGCTAAGTTTAGGCTGATGCGTGATAATGAAGTGCGTTTTGAGGAAATGAATACGCTGGATGCTGACTATTTATTTGTTGCCTATGGACTTTGTGCAAGGATCTGTCAAAAGGCAATGGATATAGCACAACTCAAAGGAATTAAAGTGGGATTATTACGACCCATAACCTTGTTTCCCTATCCTTCACAACGCCTATTGGAATTAGCACCGCAATTAAAAATGATAGTGAGTGTTGAATTAAATAGTGGACAGATGGTTGAAGATATAAGGCTTGCTGTGAACGGAAAAGTTCCGGTTGAATTTTATGGCAGGATGGGTGGCATGATGCCGACTCCTGAAAGCATTGTGGAACATTTAGAAACCTTAATACAGTATCACCATGCCAATTGATGAAAATGTAATGATGGATACTTCCATGGATACATCCCTGGGTAGCGAGACATATGAGACCGTATATGAAAAACCGGCTACGCTTGTTGACGTTGACATGCATTATTGTCCTGGCTGTTACCATAGTTTGGTTCATAAACTGATTATGGAAGTGGTAGAAGAAATGGATATACAGGAGCAAACCATTGGGGTAGCCCCGGTAGGTTGTTCTGTATTTGCTTATGAGTATATGGATATTGATATGCAGCAGGCTGCACACGGACGAGCAGCTGCAGTGGCTACTGGTATCAAAAGGTTACTACCCAATAAATATGTTTTTACTTACCAGGGTGATGGTGACCTGGCAGCAATAGGTATCGCTGAAACTATACATGCTATCAACCGGGGAGAAAACATCCTGATCGTTTTTATCAATAATGCTGTATATGGTATGACCAGCGGACAGATGGCGCCTACCACATTAACCGGTATGCAAACAACTACGAGTCCTGCAGGGAGGGATACCAGTATGCATGGATATCCAATTAAAATATCAGAATTGATCGCACCATTGCCGGGAGCTTTCTATGTCACACGGCAGGCGGTCAATAATGCCAACGGTGTAAGAAGAACAAAAAAAGCGCTCCAAAATGCGTTCAATTACCAAAAGTTAAACAAGGGTACCTGCCTGGTGGAAATAGTGGGTAATTGTCCTTCCAACTGGAAAATGACGCCATTGGAATGTACCAGGTTTGTCGAAGAAGATATGATGAAGACTTTCCCGGTGGGAGATATCAAGCTTCCAAAGGCAGAAGATCTTAAAACTACAAAGGAGGCATAATATGTTAGAAGAACTTATTGTAGCAGGTTTTGGAGGACAGGGCGTATTATCCATGGGAATGACCCTGGCTTATTCAGGAATGGTTGAAGGTAAAGAGATATCATGGATGCCATCATATGGGCCTGAGATGCGGGGAGGAACTGCCAATTGCATTACTATTCTCTCAGATAATAAAATCAGTTCTCCCATACTGTCCTGCTTTGACACTGCCATAGTGCTCAACCAGCCTTCCATGGACAAATTCGCACCAAGGGTTAAACCAGGCGGATTGTTATTGTATGATACCGGAACAATTTTACAACCCAGTGAACGCAGGGACATAGCTATTGTAGGAATACCAGCAACCACCGAGGCGCTGAAGATGAAGAATGCCAGGATCATGAATATGATCATCCTGGGTGCTTACCTGCATTTAAAACCTGTTGTGAGTCTTGATTCTGTATTGGAAGCTTTGAAAAAAGTATTACCTGAAAAATACCATCACCTGCTTCCCATCAATGAACTGGCATTGGAAAAAGGTGAACAATTGATCCATGAACTGGAAGAACCTGTGATGTTGGTATGTTGATGTAGTTTAAAAGCAATGTTTTACTAAGTTGCTAACTTGCAAAAGGGCAAGGGACAGCTACAATCAAATAGATGCCATAAGTATAAATTATATGTCCAAAAGTGTCCTGGTTGGAATGAAATGCTTTTCATTATCCTGCCCTTATTTTACAATAAGTTCTCCTGGTTCATTCATTTTTATTCTTGAAGCTGCAACAATGGTGGTTTTACCATCTCCAGGTGACATATTCCAGTATTATTGTTATCCATTAAGTAAAAGCGAATGACCTGGTAGTAATAGTCATTACCAAAACCGTATATGCCAGGTTAATTGCATGAAAGAAAAACATATATCTTTCAAGTGTATCTTGCTTTAGTTCCTTTTGTTATCAATATGAGAGTAAGAACTGTGTAACAGTAAAAAAATAAATAGGTTAAATAGCACTTAGTATGTGGAGAAACTGGCTGAAGACATTTTCATTTATCCTTGTTTGCAATGGAGCACAGGCCCAGGCCGGCTCTCTTCAAAAATTATATCCTGTAAACTTTTCCGAAGTATATATCAACGATAACTTCTGGACCCCGAAAATGAATAAAGTTGCAGATGTTACACTTAGGGCCTGCATTGATTATACAGAAAACAAAACAGGTCGCATCCGCAATTTTGAAAAGGCAGCCCTGCACACAAAAGGTAAACATGAAGGTGTTTATTATGATGATTCTGATGTTTATAAAGCGTTGGAGGCGATGGCCTATTCTTTACGTAATCATCCCGATTCAGCAATTGAACGAAAGGCAGATGAATGGATTGATAAAATTGCTGCCGCACAGTTACCAGATGGGTATCTCAATACCTATTATACACTAACGGGTCTGGAAAATCGGTGGACCGATATGGAGAAGCATGAAGATTATTGTGCTGGTCATCTCATTGAGGCTGCCATCGCTTACTATAATACAACCGGTAAAAGAAAGATATTGGATGTGGCCATTAAGCTGGCAGATCATATAGATTCAGTGTTCCGCTTGAAAGATCGTCATTGGGTTTCAGGTCACCAGGAAATAGAACTTGCCTTGATGAAATTGTATCACCTTACCAACAAGGACAAATACCTCCAGGAAGCCAAATGGTTTCTTGACCAACGTGGTCATGGTTATGGAAAAGGAGTTATCTGGGACCAATGGAAAGATCCAAAATATTGCCAGGATGAATTACCTGTAAAGGATCAGAGAGATATAACAGGGCATGCTGTCCGGGCTATGTACTTATATACCGGAACAGCCGATGTAGCAGCGGTTACCGGTGATGCAGGTTATATGAATGCCATGAATGCCGTTTGGGAAGATGTGGTATATAGAAATATGTACCTGACAGGTGGCATAGGAGCATTGGCAAAGAATGAGGGCTTTGGTGACGATTATGACCTGCCCAATGACCAGGCTTATTGTGAAACCTGCGCTTCTGTTGGAATGGTCTTCTGGAACCAACGTATGAATATGCTTACAGGAAATGCAAAATATATTGATGTATTGGAAAGGAGCTTATACAATGGAGCCCTTGATGGTCTCTCTTTAAGTGGAGATCGGTTCTTCTATGGTAATCCATTGGCTTCAGCCGGAACACAAAATCGTCGTGAATGGTTCGGAACCGCATGTTGCCCATCTAATATTGCACGTTTGGTAGCCTCCCTGGGCAATTACATTTATAGCACAGGAGATAAAGGTGTCTGGGTCAACCTGTTCATCGGAAGCAGTACCAAAGTAAAAGTAGATGGCAACACGATTGGTTTAAATATGCTATCAGGCTATCCCTGGAAAGGCGATGTGAGCATTACGGTGGATCCTGCAAAAAAGAAAACATTTGGTATGCACCTGCGTATTCCCGGATGGTTGAATCAACCGGTTCCGGGCAAGTTATACCAATATGCAGAAACCAAAGAAATCAAACCAATGATCAGTGTAAATGGTAAGGCTGCTGACTATTCTATTAATGATGGTTATGCTGTGATCAACAGGACATGGAGAAAAGGGGATGTCATAACCATACAATTTCCAATGGAAGTAAGGCAGGTGATCAGCAACCCCGAGGTAAAGCAGGATAAGGACAGGATAGCATTACAGTATGGTCCATTGGTTTATTGCGTGGAAGGAAAGGATAATAATGACAATGCCTGGAATATCATCATGCCTGCACAACCAAAGTTCGAATCAACATTTCAACCTGGATTATTAGGGGGGATCAGTACCATTGACTTTGATGCTAATGTTGTGCAGGTAAGTGCAGACGGAAAGTCTGTTGTCACTACAACTAAAAAAGTTACTGCCATTCCATATTATTCATGGAATAACAGGGGAGCTAGTTCCATGCAGGTATGGTTACCCACAACCGTCACCAATATTAAACTCAATTATTAAATTCCACTCAATATGAAGCGACGCAACATCCTGTTTATTTCCGGTTCCCTGTTTTTATATACTTTGATTTCTGCCTGTAATGATGGGAACAGTAATACAAAGGAGCCACAGGAAAAATCTCAAACCAAAGGATATGCCTTACCAGATCCAGGGAAATTTTCTGATACTATAAATGGCAAGGCTACGCGTTTATATATTTTGAAGAATCAGAACGGGATGGAGGCTGCCTTTACCAATTATGGAGGTCGTCTGGTTAGTTTGCTGGTGCCGGGAAAAGATGGAAAGCCCGTGGATGTAGTTGTAGGTTTTGATAGCCAGGAAGGCTACCAGAAAGCAACAGAAAGATACTTTGGCGGAACTATTGGTCGGTACGGAAACCGGATCGCCAATGGCAGGTTTGGCCTTGACGGGAGAGAATATACATTGTCTGTTAATAATGGCCGTAATACATTGCATGGTGGCAAGAATGGATTCCAGGAAGTGGTATGGGATGCCAACCAGCCAAATGATTCGACATTGGTCCTCAACTACCTTTCAAAGGATGGTGAAGAAGGTTTCCCTGGAAATTTGAATGTTACAGTGACCTATTCATTAAGTGCAGATAATGCATTGAAAATGGATTATAAGGCCACGACAGATAAAAAGACTGTTGTCAATCTTACCAATCATGCTTTCTTTAATTTGAATGGAGAGGGTAGTGGTACTATCAATGATCATATGTTGCAGGTAAATGCCAATAATTATACGCCGGTTGATTCAACGCTGATCCCTATAGGTAAAATAGAGCCAGTGGCAGGAACACCATTTGATTTTCGCCAACCGACAACTATTGGCAAAAGGGTCAACGATAACAATGAGCAACTGAAATTTGGTAAAGGTTATGATCACAACTTTGTCCTTGACGCTACGGGGAAACAAGGATTAAATCATGCAGCTACCATTAAGGCTGACAAATCAGGTATTATTATGGACATCTTTACTACAGAACCGGGTTTACAGTTTTATGGAGGTAATTTTATGCAGGGTCAGAACAGTTTTAAAACGGGAGCAAAAGATGCGTTCAGAACAGCTTTCTGCCTTGAAACACAGCATTTCCCTGATTCGCCTAATCAGCCTTCTTTTCCCAGTACAGTTTTACTACCAGGCAACGAGTATCATTCCAATTCTGTGTATAAATTTTCAATAGCTAAGTAAATTTTAATAAACTACTAGAGCCCTACTTTAAATCATAATTATGGTCATTACAGAAGCATTACAATTGTCAGATGAAAAACCTGCGGTTTTGCAGATCAAAAACACAGAGAAAAGCAATGTGATTGCCATTGGCCTGAAGAAGGACCAGGTATTAAAAAAACATATATCACCCATTCCAGCTTTGCTGGTAGTATTAAAGGGTTCAATAATTTTTGAAATGGAAGGAAGCAGAACGGAATTGAATGAACTCTCCACGTTTGAAATACCGGTAAACGTTTTACATGAAGTTACAGGCCTTACGGAAAGTATTTTTTTGGTTATCAAAGAGAAATCCTGAGAGCTATGAACAGCAACAGTTACCTGCAAAGAATTAAAGAAAAACCATCGACAACGATGGTTTTTCTTTTTGAATAATTATCTGATAATAATACCGCCTCTTCCTGTTGTTTTAATAGTTCTGTTCGCTCCAGATTGAATACGATAAATGGATCCTGGTCTGAAACCCTGTACATTAGGATTAATTACAAGGTTTCCACCACCTGGTGCTATTACATTTCCACCGCCCGAAGCCACCACATTAGCACCACCAGGGGCTACTACATTTGCACCACCTGGCGCTACTACATTAGCCCCGCCAGAAGCCACAACGTTGCCACCACCTGCGGCTACCACATTGGCACCTCCGGATGCTACCACATTTCCGCCTCGTCCCTCAATCATACTTACGGCTACCGATTTTCCATTGATCTTCAGATCTACTACAAAACGTCCATTGCCCAGGTCATAAAGATCTAAGAACATTCCGGCACTGGCCACACTGGATTGGTATTGCCTGACCAGATTTTTTAGTTCATCATAGGTACGCCAATGGCCTTCATTATAGTTTTGAATATTGTATTCCCATGCATTAGGCTTTCTGCCATATTCCTCCTTATAAATTTGGGTTATCCATTGATCTCCTGTGACCTCTGAAGGAGTGTATTGCCAGGTTAGGTTGATCTTTTGTCCCGTTCCGATAGTTTTATATTGTTTAATATACCCCTTGAGCTCACTATAACTATTCCAGCTACCATTGTTATAATTTTTGATATCACATTCCTTTGCTGTGGGTGAAGTATTATACAGTTCTTTATATATCTGTACAATCCAGGGATCGCAGTTTTGAGCAATACTGGTACTGGCTAAAAAAATAAGAAGAAAAGATAGTAAAGAAAGCGACTTTAATTTCATTGTGTATGTTTTGGTTAAAAAAATAGATAAGATTTTGAATGGTTAAAGGAGTAGTTCGGACTATAGCTTTAAGGATTTGCTATGTATAACGTTTTATCTTGCCTTCCTTTAAAAAACAGTATTGAAAAAAGGAAAATAAATTATTCATGTTGGGTATGGTTGATTGACTGCAATAATATTAAAAATCAAAACAAAATACTATCAGACTTTTTATTGTTATTTTCCGGTACTATTTCAACTGTGATTTCAATTATTTTAACTCTCCATGATTCATTGGGAATTCACATTTATATTCCTGTTGTTGTAAAATAAAGAACCATGAAATGTAAATACCTGTTCATGTTAATCTTCTCCTTTTTCATATTGCGGTTTGTGTATGCCCAACCCGCAAAAGTTCATGGACAACTGCAGGTTAAAGGCTCCCAATTATGCGATGACAAGGGCATACCCATTGTCTTGCGGGGGATGAGTTTTGGCTGGCATAACTTCTGGCCACGTTTTTACAATCCAGCTGCAGTTGCCTGGCTTGCCAGCGATTGGAATTGCTCCGTTGTCCGGGCAGCCATGGGCGTGGAACCAAAAGGAGGGTATAAAGAAGACCCTGAGGGTTCTGTAAAAAAGATCAAGGCGGTGATAGATGGAGCCATCAAATCGGGTATCTATGTGATCATCGATTGGCATAGTCATAATATCAACCTGGCGGAGGCAAAAACCTTTTTTGCTGAAATGGCCAGTGAATATGGGAAATACCCCAATGTTATCTATGAACTATTCAATGAACCTGACCAGGAAAGCTGGCAAGATGTAAAGAACTATGCAGCTGAAGTGATCCAGGTGATCAGGAAACATGATCCTGATAATATTATTTTAATTGGCAATCCTCATTGGGACCAGGATATTCACCTTGTGGCTGATGCTCCATTGGCTGGCTTTGAGAATATTATGTACACGGTTCATTTTTATGCTGCCACCCACAAACAGGAGCTCAGGGATCGTTGTAACTATGCCCTCAATAAAGGAATACCCATATTTATATCAGAATCTGCAGGAATGGAAGCAACTGGTGATGGTGCATTGAATGATGCGGAGTGGCAGAAATGGATCGTGTGGGCCGAAGAAAATAAGATCAGCTGGATCACCTGGTCGGTGTCTGATAAAGACGAAACCTGCTCCGTTCTCTATCCCCGTGCTTCTTCCTTTGGTAATTGGACCGATAAGGAGATAAAGGAGTCCGGGAAAAAAGCCAGGGCATTGCTAAAGCAATATAAGTAAGCAGGTAATCTGCTCTCTTATATTGGAAAGTTTGATTCAATTCATCCTGTATATTTATTACTAAGCCCATTCGTTATAAGTATTTTTATAGTACATGAAAACGGATGAAAACCCGAATGCAGAATCCAGGCGCTTACAGCAAAGTGCCGGTAAAGATGTCCCTCTTGCTAAATGGGGCCCTTATGTAAGCGAACGACAATGGGGAACAATAAGAGAGGATTATAGTCAGAACGGAGATGCATGGAATTACTTTCCCCATGACCATGCCCGCAGCCGTGCTTATTTATGGGGAGAGGATGGCCTGGCCGGTATAAGCGATTATTTCCAAAACCTTTGTTTTGCCATTTCCCTTTGGAATGGTAAGGATCCCATTTTAAAAGAACGGTTGTTTGGTTTGACCAATCCTGAAGGCAACCATGGAGAAGATGTAAAGGAATTGTATTATTACCTTGACAATGTTCCCTCTCACTATTATATGCGGTATCTCTACAAATATCCTCAAGCCGCCTTCCCCTATGCTGAATTAAATGAAGAAAATAAGAAAAGGACAAGGCAGGATCCTGAATACGAATTACTGGATACTGGCATATTTGATGATAATAAGTATTTTGATGTGGATGTTGAATACGCTAAAAAAAGCGATAATGATATTTTTATAAAGATCCGGATCAGTAACAAGGCGACAGATGCTGCTTTCATTTCTGTGTTACCTACTTTATGGTTTTATAATCGTTGGCAATATGGAGGACTACAAAAAAGACCTGTAATTAGTTTAATAGATCAGCAGTCAGTAAGAGCAGATCATGAGCGCCTGGGATCGTATTATTTGTATTTTAAAGAAGCTTCAGCACTTTTGTTTACAGAGAATGAAACCAACAATGAAAAATTGTTTGGGAAGCCAAATGCATATAGCCGTTTAAAAGATGCCTTTCATGAAGCAGTCATTAAGAAGGATCTTGCCTTAGTTACATCTCAAAAGGAAGGAACAAAATTTTCTCCGCTGTACCAATTGACTATTGACCCAGGAAATTCAAAAGACATATACCTGCGCATGTCCGACCAGTTGGAACCAGTGCCTTTTGAAGATGATTTCGAGGAACTGTTTCAACTGCGAAAAAAGGAAGCAGATGAATTCTATGCCTCTGTAATGGCCGAAAACCTGCCACAGGAATTGAAAAATATACAGCGGCTGGCTTACGCCGGATTACTGTGGAACAAACAATATTATCATTATGACCTGGAGCGTTGGATCAGTGCATCTGATGGTATCAGTCCCAAAACTGTTGAAAGGTTAAACGGGCGAAACCATACCTGGAAATATTTAAAAAACCAGGATGTTATCGTCATGCCGGATAAATGGGAATACCCATGGTATGCGGCATGGGACACTGCTTTTCAATGTATATCCTTCGCTGTGATAGACCCCGTTTTTGCCAAGAATCAAATGATCCTCATCATGCGGGAATGGTACATGAATCCACAGGGACAATTACCTGCCTATGAATGGAATTTTAGTGACGTCAATCCCCCGGTACATGCTTTTTGTGCCATAGAGATATACCGGATTGAAAAGGAAAAAAATGGAAGCGGCGATGTTTCCTTTCTGAAGAAAATATTCCAGAAGCTCATGCTGAATTTTACCTGGTGGACCAACAGGGAAGATATCAATGGTAATAATGTTTTTGAAGGAGGCTTTTTAGGACTTGATAATATAGGGGTCTTTAACAGGAGCAGCACGCCTGGTGGTGTGCTTTTGGAACAGGCGGATGGCACCAGCTGGATGGGAATGTATGCATTGAACATGATGGATATGGCTCTTGAAATTGCTGTTCACGACCCATCTTTTGAAGATAGCTGCACCAAATTTTATGAACATTTCGTATTGATCGCGGAAGCTTTAAATGAATTAGGTCTCTGGAACCAGGAAGACCAGTTCTTTTATGATATGCTTCTGGTCAATGGGTCAACGACAATGCCATTAAAAGTGCGGTCCATTGTAGGTATCACGCCCCTATTGGCTGTTTCCGTTATCAGTAAAGAAAAGCTGCAGAAATTGAGTGACCTGAAAAAAAGAATGGGTTGGTTGAAGGAATACAGGATGCATAATAATAAGTATTTACCAAACGAAGAGAATGACCACCAGCAGCTGACTCTTTTATCACTTGTTCACAGGGACAAACTGGTAAAATTGATGGAACGCTTACTGGATGAATCAGAATTTCTATCACCCGGAGGTATAAGAGCCCTCTCAAAATATCATGAAATGCATCCTTATGAAGCCAATATAGAAGGCAATCAATTCCATGTACAATACGATCCCGGGGATGCTACTTCAGGTCTTTTTGGAGGCAATTCCAATTGGCGTGGCCCTGTATGGATGCCTGTCAATTATTTAATTATTAAAGCCATTCATAAATATTATGCTTTTTATGGTGATACCTTGCTTGTTAATTGTCCAACTGGCTCAGGCACCCAAATGAATCTAAAACAGGTGGCCGACTTTCTCACCGATAAACTGATAGGCATTTTCCTTCGAAATGATAAAGGTAACAGGCCTTTATATGGACCCTATAACGATTTCTATAAAAAAGCAGAAAATAAAGATCTTGTATTATTCCATGAATATTTTCATGGCGACAATTCAAGAGGATTAGGCGCCAGCCATCAAACCGGTTGGACGGCTTTGATCACATGCCTAATACAGGAAAGAAATCAGATATAGGTGTTGAGCCTGTTTACATTGACCAAAGTTTGGCACCACCTTTTATACCATCCCTGTTTGAATCTATACTAATGTTTGAATCCAGTTTGAATGTTAACTTGTCTGCATTACCCCCGCTTATGGATAAAAAATCATAGTGGAAGACAGTGATCAATATGCCAATCACATTTTTCATTCTTTTGTTCCAGCGTTTCTTTCCTATTTTATCCAGTGCCTTTTGTCCAATGTATTCGTCATAGGTTTGGTTTTTGGTAACCGGGTGATGAGCCATTTCTAAATGTGGAAGCAATACTCCATCATTGATCATTGCAGTTCCAAATCCAGTACCCAGGGTGATAACTAATTCCAGGCCTTTCCCTTTGGCAAGACCCAGACCCTGCAGGTCGGCATCATTCACCACCTTTACTGGTTTTTGTAAGCTTTCAGAAAGGGCCTGGGCAAGATTATAATGGCTCCATGATTCAGTTCCTAAATTAGGAGCGGTCTCCACAATTCCATTTTTCACATAACCGGGAAAGCCTACAGAAACTTTATCAAAAATAAATTCAGTAACCATTCCTTTAATTGCCGTGAGTATTGCTTCGGGGGTTGCAGGAACAGGAGTAGGCACTCTTTTATAGTCACTAATAAGTGCACCCTGAGCATTTAGTATCACAGCTTTTACATGTGAGCCTCCAATATCTATGGTTAATATTTTTTGACCAGGTACATTCTCCATATTAATATAATGTTGTTGAATAATTTATTTCTTTGCAATGTGCATGACAGCCCCGCCACCGGCTGCCAGTTTTAATTCAATGTGAGCATTGGATGAAATCATTTTTATTTGTTTATCAACCCTGTTGGGATGAACGCCGGCATCCTCAGTGTCTGAAAAGGTAGTGGTTTCCCAGTTTCCATTTTCCAAAAAACTACAATCGAACTGTATAATCCGGCCTTCATGCCCCGTGATGGCACCTACATACCAGTCGTTTCCTTTCCTCCTTGCAATGACAATATATTCACCCACCTTAGCGTCCAGTACTTTTGTTTCATCCCATACCGTGGGTACTATTTTCAGAAATTCAAATCCGGGTTGCCCTTCATAGGCGGCCGGGTAATCGCATACCATGCCGAGGTAATTTTCCAAAACAACATACATAGCCAGCATATGACATCGTGTGCCTAGCTGTAAAGGCCTGGTGTATTGAACCTTAAAGAGTGAATCAGGAACTGCCCTGAACCCTCCCAGGTGATAGTCAGTAGGGCCGGCAAGCATGCGGGTAAAAATAATATTCAGATCATGATCCGGAGTGATGCGCTTTTCCCATTTATTCACTTCATAATTCAATGTGCCTTCCCGGGTAATCTCGTTTGGGTAAGTACGTGAAAGGCCGGTAGGTTTATAGGCTCCGTGGTATTGAATATGAAGTTTGTGGGCGGCCGCTTTTTGTAGTATTTCTTCCTGTATGTTCACCATCTCCTGATCGTCCCTGTCCATGAAATCAACCATCATCCCAGATAAGCCCCATTTTTCAAAAACCGCAAAGGCAGTATCGAGTTGCGGATATAAGGCTTTCCAATGTACCCAAACCCTGACACCTACACCTTTGCTTTTTGCATAATCGCAGATCTGTTTCATGTCAATTCCACTTACTGGTTTTGTAACATCTGCATGTGCTCCGGCCTGGTAACCTTCCCCGTCATTGGTGTACCATTCATGACCACAACTTTCCACTACTGTATGATATTCCAGTCCATGCGGGCGCAGAAATCTATATAGTACTGGTTATTTTCAAAATTATTGCCTGGCGCAAACGTAGTATCCGGGATTATGCTGCCGTTCCACCAGGGAAATGTTGTTTTGCCTGGCCTGATCCATGAGACATCCTTTATTTTGCAGGGAGGACTCAGGCTGGTTAATATATTTGACTCGATAAGTGCACTGATCCTATCACTGATCATTAATACCCGCCAGGGGCTTTGATGTGGTAGCCTGGCTTTTACTTTAATATCCTGCTGTCCGGGTAAGGGAGAAAGTCTGCCTCTAAGGATGCCGTTTTGCTTGCACAGGTACATGCCCGCAAAATCGAGCAAGGCAGCTTCCGTAATGGCCATATAGGTATTGGACGGAAATTCAAATAAGGCTGGCATATCCATTAAGGTGTCTTCCTTTACTTTACTCCACGGCAGGTAGCTGTATTCACCTTCATGAGAGGTAGTGTAACCCGGCAGGAACAAAGCCCTTACTTTCGGATCTCCTTCCAGTTTGAATTCGGTATGCTCATCTGTCAATGAAAAGGTTTTCCAGTTTTTTTGTTCTGGTACTTCATACCGAAATGCAAGACCATCATTAAAGGCCCTGGCTATTAAGTTTAATTTTATTCCTGCCTTCCTTTCTTCCAGTGGAATGATCACCTGCTTATAATGTGTGTTGACCAGGCTTGATTTGCCCAATGGGAGTTCATATTTTTCTGTTGCCTCACTAAAACTAACGGGAAGAATTTTCAGGTTATTTTGAAAACTTCCTTTTTCCAGGAATGACCAACCTAATGCTGAATTTTTTATAAGATTCTTTCCTTTATAGACCACACTATATACTGGTTGATGATCTTTTATTTGAAATATATATTCTATACTGGCGTCTGGTGATTGTAAACGGATGGTTTTTTGAGCGAAACTGGGGGCACTGATGCAAATAATGATTCCAGCTAAAGCAAGCATTAAAAGTTTCATCATAATAAATATAAGACCAATAAATGACCCCTGTTAACTTCCTGTAGGATGTGTAAAATAAAAACCACCGGGAGCATCTAAGATCAAATAGTAAGCTTATATATTAAATGCATTTGATTGTAATGATTTATCAATCGAAATCACCACATTGATCACTGATATTAATTACCCGTTGATTTCAGGTATTCAATTATTTTCTTTTCTTCGGCGTCAGTAACGTTGGCCCTTACTTTCATATGCTTGCCAACAATATCCCAGTTGACTGCACTGAATTCACCCGGGCCGGGTGCATTGTGACAACGACCACAATTCTCACCCCATAATTGAGTGCCTGTTTTATCAGTTACCTGTTGGGAAACTGCGCAACTATACAATGAAGACAGGGCAGTGACCAATACTAGCATTATAGTTATTGAGAGTAGTATATACTTTTTCATTGCATTGGTTTTTAAAATCCAAAAACAACTTGTGCTATAAACAGGTTAGGTTCGTCTTTCTCAGTCTGGTAGGTAAGTTTCAACAAACTGTTCCAGTGCAACCAGTAATCCAGAGAAACAGCAAATTGGTGTGTATCGCTACCGCCCCATGGAGCATCAACGGGTCGTTTAAATTCAGAGTACCTGGCTGCCAGCTCCAGGTTGTGAATGAAAGTATTGTGTACATGCGATGGACGCAGCGTAGCTGTGGCATAGAAAGCTGAAGGCGAATTGGAAAAGCTATAAAGACTGCTGTCAGCCTTATAATAGCTTACCTGGCCAGTCTTCTGGTGCTTCCATTCTCCAATCAGTCTCAAGTCGCTTTGTAGTGGCGTAAGATGCGAATAATAATTCAGGTCTACAGCCTGCATATCCAGGCTGACTTTCTCAAAAGGACAACCTATATCTCCTGTTTTATTCTTATGCTGGAATGAAAAACCCAGCTCCAGGCTTGAATTGGAAAGTGGAAGAATTGCCAGCCTGCCCCCAATGGCTTTACCGTTGTTATTGCCAATGTAACCTTCATAATCAAACTGTCCCGCATTTTCCGGATCAGTCAAAAGGATAGGGCCATTTGAAATATAGAGGTCATAACTGATTTTGGAACCGCCAACACCAAATCCACCTAATGCGCCAACACCCACTTCATTCATGGCACCAATGCCGCCATCACCAAAACCAACCGGGTCGGTGGGGAAACGGTTGATAAAGCCTTCGCCCATGCGTCCCCGGTAGGCTCCAAACTTAGGTAGAAACCTCCCTGCATGGAGGGTAAGGTACGGGTTTACGAAATAGCACATATTGGCGTATTCAAGACCTATATCAAGTTCGCCTCCTCCGGTTTCAAACTCAGGTTCCGCTTCCACAAAAAGATTTTCCGATATTTTCCAGAGAAAGATGGGCTTGAAATTCAGGTCACCAAACTGCTTGTTGTTTTTATTGGAGGAATAGGTCATTTCTGCATTCCCAAAAACAGCGAAGTTATTTTGGCCTGAACTGGAAGGAGGGGCAACCTGCTCGTTATTTTCGGTTGCAATTTGTGCCTGTAATAATTGAATGATTAACAAACACAGGAAAGACAGGTATAGCTTTTTCATGGCTAACTCTTTTTTTCTTTGGCTAATGTGCGTATGTAATTGACTACCTGCCACCGCTGGGCTGTCGTTAATGTTGTTTTATAAGTGGGCATTGGCCTGTTGCCTGCTGTAATGATCCAGAACAGTGCACCATCTTTTTGTTTTTGAACGAAGTCGGATGTATGATCGGCTGGTGGTTTGGCAAGACCGGGTGCAGCAATACCATCACCTTTGCCTTTATTGCCATGGCAGGTTACGCAAAACCTGGTATATATCTTTTTACCTTCCGGGATAGAGGAAACATCTCCTTTCAAAGGGTTAGTTATAGTGTCAGCATAAGCAGGAGTAGGGAATTTGCGCTGCTGGGAATAAGTAGTATTGATTGTAAGGACTGATACCAGCAGGAGTATGAAATTTTTATACAGTGACATATAAAAATATTTCGGTTAGCTACCCGTAAGGTATTCCAATTTAAAACTCCATACAATGATTAAAATCATTAGAATTCTATATTCTGGAATGATAGCTGTACAGTAAACCCTGCCACAATTCACTTAAGTATCAATGTTATATTGATAAGAAGATGAAGGTATTTTATAGTGTAGAGATATATTGGTTTCAGTAACAAAAAGTTGCCGGCAGAAGAAACAGTTCTTATCCTTGTTTGAATCTGTTTATGAAATGGAACCAGAACTGATGCCAGGATGGCGAACCAAAACTATTAATAACAATCGCCTGCGCAGCGATATATACCAATAGTCCAATCCAGGTAATTTTATGAATATGCTTTAATGTAATCCAGTCATAAATAAATAATGGTAGCAAGAGTAAGTCCAGGGCAGCATACTGCATGAATGCAGATTGCAAAAATGGAATCCGGTCAATAGCTGCTTGTATTAACACTAGTGTGGCTAAAAAAATAAGTCTTTTGTGTGCTTCCGCATTTTTCCTTGCCAGTAAGCCCCAGGTAAAAAAGATCGCAAACACTTGCATAATGTATAACTGGACCAGTAAAATATCGAATAGAAAACTGTCTATAGGAGTGGGATTACCAATTAAAGCCCGTGCGGATACTACCCCCATAGAAATCCAAATTAAAATGCCAAGCGCAACCGAATAGAGGCCCAATTTCTTATGGTATATAAAATTACCTCTTACGGCGAGAATAGCCTGTAATAAGTACACTACCAACCAAGCTAACATTAATGCTCCGTGAACATGTGCGAGCCAGTGAATTTTGAATTGTCCAGCATTCATCGCCATATAACTTGGCACAAAGCCCAAAAAAGCAATCACAGGGAAAATTATTGCCATCACGGCAAAGAAATAATATTTCCTTCCTGAGGTTTTGGTTGTCTGTTTATTGCTGGTTAAATGTTTTATAAAAGAGGGTGCAGGCACCTTGGTTATATTTTCACTCATAAATCCACCGATAAAGCAATGATTAGTTTATTACTTAAAGGTAGCAGTACCCCCAAGCCCTGGCAATCACCTAAACAGGTGATTTATAAAGAAGAAGTTTGAAGTTGAAATACCGGTTAGAAAGGCAAGGAGCTGTGGTACCTGATACACTAAATCAATTTATGGTTGATTGCTTTTACCACTGCTTCACTTTTTGAATGTACATGTAGTTTTTCGTATATATGCTTTATGTGTGTACTGACAGTATCTATTGAAATAAAACACATCGATGCTATGGCTTTATAAGATTTTCCTTTAACCAGCAAACCTAAAATTTCTTTCTCTCGCTCAGACAACTGAATAAACTCGCTTTTTGTTTCTTTATTTTGCAACCTGAGTAAGTCTAAGACCTTTCCGGCAATAGAAGGTGTCATAGGAAAACCTCCTGCATGTATCTCTGTTATAGCTTCAATAATTTTTTGAGGACTTGTTTTTTTAAGAATATAACCTGAAGCCCCTGCACATATAGCAGCAAATATTTTGTCACTTTCTTCAAAAACTGTTTGCATTAAAATCCGGACATGCGGTAAATGCTTTTTTACTAATTGAGCGGCTTCTATACCCGAAACACCAGGCATATTGATATCCATCAGTACAACATCAGGATTAGACAGTTGCATATTTCCAATCAGCCTGTTGGCATCAGCAAATGCTCCTGTACAAATCATTCCTGCTGTATCATTGATCAACTGCTGGAGACTGTGACGGAGTACATTGTTGTCTTCAAATATGGCAACCTTCAATTCCATGGCAACTGTAAAGTAATAGCATTTTTAAGTTACTAAAAGTTCATCTGTTCAGGTGATTTTGAATGATAGTTTCACCTGGGTGCCACTATTAATTTTGGAAGAAAGGGTATAAACAGCATTTAATTCTATCGCCCGTTTTTTTAGTGTATTCATGCCATTGCTATGAAAAACTTCTATGGTGTTAAAGCCCTTTCCATCATCTTCTATTATCATTTCAAGAAAGTTGTGCTTTTTATGAATTTGAATCATAACCTTTTTAGCATTTGCGTGTTTTGCAATATTATTGATGACTTCTTTAAAAAAAAGATATAAATTCTTTCGCTGAACCATAGTAAGCCTTATATTTTTAACTGCATCATCATTCTGAATAATCGTTTCAACATTCCTGGCATCTAATATTTCAAATGCAAATTGATTCATGCGCTGCAGAACATTGGCGAAAGCGTCATTCCCAGGATTTACAGCCCACACTATATCATTCATATTTTCCTGGATGGTTACAGTACTTTCCCCGATAGAATTTAATAGAGGGATTGCCCCGGGGGCCTTTGACTTGGCAAGTTCATTCAAAATACTGATGCTGCTTAAGGTTGATCCTATATCGTCATGAAGATCATTTGCGATACTGTTTCGCATGTTTTGAAGTTGTTTTGACCTTCTTAATCTAAATAAAACATATCCTGTAATCAACACAATAGCACAGAGGGCTATTACAAAATACAAGGTAAACTGATTCTTTAATCTTAATTGCGCATCTTCTATCGCTTTTTGTTTTTCCTGTTCTTTATAAGCTATATTCTGAATAGCAATGGTCTTATCCCTGTTAAATAAACTATCTTTTATGCCCGAAGCTATTCTCAGATATTTCAGCGTACTATCAGGCTCATTTAAACTACCATATATTTCAGTCAATTGTTCCGCAGCTCTTAATAGCCCATTAGGATAGGAGAAAGTGGTTTTCAGCGCTACTATATTTTTAGCATAATGAATAACGGAATCATTGTTGTGTAGAATATAATAAATATTGGCAATGCTATTGTAAATGTCAATAAGGTCGGTAGTGTTTTCTTTTATTGTGCAGATAGGAATTCCCATTCTGAGATAGTATAATGCTGAATCATACTTTTTGACTGAGGCATATGCATTTCCTAAAACAGGGTAAATGACAGTATACCAATTTTGATACTGCCATTTTTTTATTTGGTCATAGCATTTATTGGCATAGATCAGGGCGGAATCAGGGTGACCGGTTCTTTCAAATATTTTTGAAAGGTCGCTATACACAAAAGCGGCACTATCGGGGAAATATTTCTGAACTACTGCTAAAATATTTCTGTCGAATTGCAGGCTGGTTTTATAGTCACCCAGGTAAAAATAACATTGGGCCAATTGTGCATTAGCCCAAATGATCTGGAGCGGTTGTCTGCTTTTTTTAGCAAGTGTGAGTGTTTTATAGCCATAGTCAATGGCTAATGGGTAATTACCTAAAGTTGTATAGGAAGAGCTTAAAATAAATCCCGAGTTCATTAATCCGGGTAGATATTGAAGTTTGGTTGAAAGGATTAGTGCTTTATGAGCGTAAGCTAGTGCTGTCTCAGGATTATTATAAAGATTAGTGGTGCCAATCGCTGTTAGAAGGTTTATTTTATTGGAATCCTCTTTTTGGCCTTGTAATAATTGGTGTAAAGAATCCAGGTATTTGCTTTGAGAGAAGGCAAATTGTGAACAAAAGAAAAGAATGGCTGCAAATAATTTGCGTCTTCCTGGAATGCCCATTTTTAAATGTAGTTAAAAAAACAGGTATTGTAAGTTGACGTATAAGACCAGGCTTTTTACTTGAGACTGGATTATTTCATGATCCAGGAATATCTGGTCTTACCCAAAGACCCCGGCCTCCTTCGTCGGCCGCAGGGCTTTTTATTTGTTTCTGCCTGCAGGCAAGTTAGACTACCCCAATAAAACATTTTCTGATAGGAATGGATTATTACATGATCTATGAATATGTGGTCTTACCCAAGGCCTTCGCTCCACTCCGTGTCGCTGGGCTTTTCTGTTTGTCCGTGGTTTGAAAGCATGCAGTAAATTGTATTAAACTATGTATTGTCTATGCATGCTTTCTCCACTCCCAAACAAAAAAGCCCCTCTGCTTTCGCAGAGAAGGCCTTGTGCCCGGGACTGGATTCGAACCAGCACACCTCGCGGCGCCGCCACCTGAAGACGGTGCGTCTACCAATTTCGCCACCCGGGCGGGGGAGTGCAAATATAGCTTTCCTCACTAATCCAACATCAAACAACCTCCACTTTTTTCGTTTTTACAACCAATAATAAGACACCTGTCAATACCAGCAAGGTACCTATTACCAGCGCCAGCACGATCCCATACCACCATAGCCCCATGCCAGATTGAAACACATCGTATTGCCCCCTTACCAGGTAATGAACAAACACACCAGCCGTTGAAGCCAAAAGGGCATAGGATGTAAATTTATTGGCCCCGACCCTTGGGATCATTTTACCACTACCCGCTATATAAATTGAATAGGTAATGGAACATAGAAAAACCAATATCGTTCCCAGGAAGAAATGAGGATTGGAGGTGTCAACATGGAGTTCCCCATAATAGGCTATTCCAATGCCCATATAGGTCAGTAAAAGTGCGACGCCTTCATTACGCCTGATCGGTTCCTTGAAAACAAAAGCGTTGATCAGCACAGCAAAGGAAGGATACAGAAATAATATCAGTCTCTCCAATCCCGCTGATATATACTGCAGTCCTATAAAATCAAAAAGGCTGCTCAGGTAATAACCAAATAAACCCAGGCCTATTGTATACATCCATTCTTTTCGGGACAATTGAACGTTTTCAGGGTTTTTTGTAATAAGGATGGCAGCTAAAAGGTAAAAAGGCAGGGAAAATACCATGCGTAGTGTAAGCAATGTCAATGCATCCACTTTTACATCTGCAAATGCCAGCTTAACTATGATGGCTTTGGTTGAAAAAAGTACTGCTCCAAAGAAGGCTACCAATACTCCTATAAATCCTGCGGGCAGATTTTCATTTTTATCCATATACAAAAAACCCCGCTGATGCGGGGCTTATCATTAAACAGCTACATTAAAATCTCTTAACGCATCGTTTAAGCTTGTTTTCAGATCAGTGCTTTCTTTTCTTTTGCCAATGATCAGCGCACAACTCACATTGTATTCTCCAGCGGGGAATTTTTTATTATAACTGCCTGGTATCACCACGCTGCGTGCGGGGACCACACCCTTTGTTTCCACAGGTTCACTTCCGCTCACATCAATGATCTTTGTAGATTGAGTCAATACTACATTGGCCCCCAACACGGCTTCCTTTTCCACACGTACACCTTCCACAACAATACACCTGCTGCCAATGAAACAGCCATCTTCAATAATAACAGGAGAAGCCTGTAAAGGCTCCAGCACACCACCAATACCTACGCCACCACTCAGGTGCACACCTTTACCTATTTGTGCACAGCTGCCTACGGTAGCCCATGTATCTACCATTGTTCCTTCATCCACATAAGCACCAATATTTACATAGGAAGGCATCAACACCACGTTCCTGGCTACATAGGCTCCATAACGGGCCACGGCATGGGGTACAGCCCTTACGCCCAGGTCCTTGTAATTCTTTTTCAGCAGCATCTTATCATAAAATTCAAATGGCTCCATACTCCAGGTCTGCATAGGCTGGATGCCAAAATATAAGAGGATGGCCTGCTTCACCCATTCATTCACCTTCCAGCCATTTTCAGTGGGTTCCGCCACGCGTAACCTTCCTTTGTCCACTTCTTCTATCACCGCCCTGATGTCATCCTGTATGGCCTGGTAAGTCAGCATTTCACGCTTTTGCCATGCTTGTTCAATAGACTCTCTTAACTTCATCGAAATTTTTTTGCAAACTTAACTGAACTGGAGTAATTGCACATTACAACCTTCTAATAAACAGGAATGAAAATTGGCTTTGACGGAAAGAGAGCTTTCCACAATACCACAGGGCTGGGAAATTATAGCCGTACCCTCATCAGGGGACTGGCAACCTGGTATCCTGAACATGAGTATTACCTGTTCAATCCTAAACCTTCACGCAAATTTTCCAAACCTGTATTCCCCCAGGTTCATGAAGTATTGCCTGCAGGATTTATCAATAAAACCTTTTCTTCTGCCTGGCGCAGCTATTGGATAAAGAAAGATCTCAGGCAATTAGGCATTCAATTATACCATGGCCTAAGCCACGAGATACCACATGGTATTCAAAATACCAACATACCCTCTGTCGTCACCATTCATGACCTGATCTTTGAAAGATACCCGGAACAATTTGGAAAGATCAATGTGCAGATATACAGGCATAAGTTTCAATATGCCTGCCGCAATGCCAACCACATTATTGCCATCAGTCAACAGACCAAAAATGATATCATGGACTGGTATGGCATAAGCGCGGACAAGATTGATGTATGTTACCAAAGTTGCGATCCTGTTTTTGCCGAGGTCATCGCCGAATCAGATAAACAACGTACCAGGAAGCGGTATAACCTGCCGCAGCAGTTTTTCCTGTATGTGGGTTCCATTATTGAACGAAAAAATTTGTTGGGCATTTGCCAGGCATTGTACATCAATGGAAATAGTTGTCTGCCATTGGTAGTAATAGGAGATGGAGGTGCTTATAAGCAAAAAGTAAAAGAATATATCAGGGAAAAAGGATTGTCACCTCAGGTTATTTTTCTTTCAGAAACACAGCCTATAGGTAAAGACACCAGAGAACTGGCTACTATTTACCAGTTGTCAACAGCCCTGGTCTATCCTTCCTGTTTTGAAGGTTTTGGCATACCGGTATTGGAAGCCATGTGGTCAGGAGTTCCCGTGATCACCTCTTCGGTTTCCTGCCTTCCTGAAACAGGGGGCGAAGCAGCCTTGTATGTTGATCCTTCCAGCCCCGAATCCATTGCTGGTGCCATGAAACGCATCCAGGATAATGAAGATTTGAGTAGGGAAATGATCATCCTTGGCCACCGCCAGGCAGAAAAATTTACACTGGAAAAATGCACCGATGAATTGATGCAGGTGTATAAAAAATTAATGTAATGGCTAATGCATTTGAAAAAGATATCGAGGAAAGCCTTCGCATAATGAAAGAAGGTGGTGTGATCCTTTATCCAACAGATACGATCTGGGGATTGGGCTGTGATGCCACAAATTCAGAAGCAGTAAAAAGGATCTATAATATAAAAAAGCGGGATGATTCCAAAAGTATGATCATACTGGTTGCAGATGAAAGGGAAATAATGCAGCACGTGGCTGCACCGGATCCACAGGTATTTGAATTCATTGAACAACAGACCAGGCCAACGACCATCATTTTTGATCATGCCATAGGCCTGCCGGATAACCTGGTGGCAGAAGATGGATCTATAGCTATAAGACTTGTAAGGGATGAATTTTGCAGGCATTTAATAAAGCGTTTACGCCATCCCGTTGTTTCCACATCTGCCAATATAAGCGGTCAGAATTCTCCAAAAACCTTTGACGACATATCAATTGATATAAAAAATGCAGTTGATTATATTGTTGATTGGAGGCAGAAGGATATCAAACCTACCCAACCTTCCCGCATTATCAAATGGATGGGAAATGGGGAATTTAATGTGATACGGGAATGAGGGAAAAATAAGATTTGGATCTGTGATATTGAGGGTAGTAATTAGCACCTGGTTTATTAAATAGTTTTATATACTAAACGATCAATATTTCTTATCAAACTTTCAACTTGTCAACTTTCAATTTCCAACCTTGCATCTGGTCTATTGTTCCACAAATTACCCATTACAATATCTTTGCGTCGATGGATATTCAATGCAGTGATAAAGAACTGGAGATATTAAAAAAAGTGGCCCAGGCAGCAGCTACCCTGAACTATCCCTGTTATTTGATTGGTGGTTTTGTAAGAGACAAGATCCTTGACCGCCCAACCAAGGATGCAGATTTCGTCTGCGCCGGTGATGGGTTGGAACTGGCCAGGGAAGCGGCCTCCCTTTTTAAACCGCATCCAAAAGTTTCCTACTTCAAAAATTTTGGAACCGCCCAATTCAAAATGCCAGATGGATTTGACCTGGAGTTTGTTGGTGCACGGCGGGAGAGTTACCGTTCCCATTCACGTAAGCCAGATGTGGAAGCAGGCACCCTGGAAGAGGACCAGAACCGAAGAGATTTTACTATCAATGCTTTAGCCATAAGCCTGAACCAGGACAATTTTGGTACATTGATCGATCCATTTCATGGGTTGGAAGATATGAAACAAGGGCTCATACGTACCCCCCTGGATCCTTCCCAAACATTTAGTGATGACCCATTGCGAATGATGCGGGCCATCCGCTTTGCTACCCAACTGCATTTTCGCATATACCCCGAAACATTCCATGCCATTAAGAAAAATGCGGATCGTATCAGCATTGTTTCGCAGGAAAGGATCACAGATGAACTGAATAAGATCATCATGACGCCAAAGCCTTCCATAGGATTTAAATTATTGATGGATAGCGGTCTCCTGTCAATCATTTTTCCGCAAATGGTGGAATTGGCTGGAGCTGAATTTATTGAAGGTAAGGGCCATAAGGATAATTTTTACCATACACTACAGGTGCTGGATAATGTGGCTGAGAAATCTGACAACCTCTGGTTGCGTTGGGCTGCTATCCTGCATGATATCGCCAAGCCTGCCACCAAGCGATTTGAAGATGGTTTTGGATGGACATTCCACGGTCATGAGGTAGTGGGTGGCAGAATGGTGCCTAAGATATTTAATAAACTGAAGCTCCCCCTGGGAGAGCCCATGAAATATGTCAAAAAGCTGGTGGAGCTTCATCTGCGCCCTATCTCTCTGACAAAGGAAAACATTACTGATTCAGCTGTTCGCCGCTTGCTCTTCGACGCAGGTGAAGAAATAGAAGACCTGATGATCCTCTGTAACAGTGACATCACTTCCAAGAATAAGTTCAAAGTGAAAAGATTCATTGAGAATTTTGAAATGGTGCGCAAGCGTTGTAAAGAGGTGGAAGAAAAAGATCATATACGCAACTGGCAACCACCCATAACCGGTGAGATCATCATGGAAACATTCGGAATTTCCCCTTCAAAACCCGTGGGTATCATTAAGGATGCCATCAAAGATGCTATACTGGACGGCGAAATTCCCAATGAATACGAAAAGGCTTACCAATTCATGTTGCAGAAGGGCGCTGAGTGTGGTTTAGTTCCGGTTAAATAAGCTGTTTTGGCTATATTTGGGGTTTATTGAATGTGAAAACACACTATGGCTATACTGAAATTCAGAGTATATTTTGAAGAAGACGACAGCGTATACCGGGATATTGCTATCAGGCATAAACAGAGTTTTTTAAACCTGCACGAATCTATTCTAAAAGCTTTTGAATTCGATTCCAAACACCAGGCAACTTTCTACCGCAGCAATGATCAGTGGCAGCGGGGCAGGGAGATCACCCTGGAACCTTATGATAAGCAATACAGGGCTACTCCTTTATTAATGAAAGAGACTACCATTGGTTCGGAAATAAAGGATACCAACCAGCGGTTTATCTATACTTATGATTTTACCAAAGGATGGACCTTCCTCATTGAATTGATCAATGTATCAAAGGAAGAGAACCCAAAGCTTACGTATCCTGCCATGGTGCGCAAAGAAGGTATTGCACCTAGCCAATATGGAACTAAAAGTCTTTTGGGCGAACGCTTTGCTGATGTGGAAGAAAAGTATGACCTGACCCAGGGTGCAGAAGGATTCGGCGAAGAAGGAGAGGAGGGCACTGATGACCAGGAAGCAGGCGCAGAAGATACAGGCACAGATACAGGCGATGAATTTTAAAGCACGCAAAAAAAGATATACAATTCATAATAACTCTGTCAGTGGCAGGGTTATTCTTTTATAGACCATGGCAACAAAGAAGAAAAAGCTCATTGTTATTGCAGGTCCGACAGCTGTAGGTAAGACTGCCGTTGCCATAGCAGTCGCGCGCCATTTGCAAACAGAGATCATTTCGGCTGACAGCCGCCAGTGCTACCGTGAATTGAATATTGGTGTGGCCCGTCCTACAGAAGAGGAACTTTTGGCAGTAAAGCACCACTTCATCGCATCCCACTCCATTCATGAAAAAGTAAACGCTGTAACTTTTGAGCAATATGCGCTTACCGCCCTTGAGGATATTTACCGTGATCATGATGTTGCAGTGGTAGTGGGTGGCACAGGGCTCTATATGAAGGCTTTGCTGGAAGGAATGGATGAGATACCTGAAGTACCGGATATCCTTCATAGGGAATTAATTCATGAATACAATCAAAATGGCCTAGTGTGGTTGCAGGAACAGGTTAGGTTATTGGATTCTGCTTTCTACGAAAAGGGTGAGATACAAAACCCCCACCGCTTATTGCGTGCACTGGAGGTATGGAAGGCAACGGGCAGGTCACTCATGGATTTTCGTAAAGGTGAACAAACTCCCCGCAACTTCGAAGCCATTAAGATCGGCCTGCAATTACCCAGGGCTGACCTGCATCACAATATTAATACCAGGGTGGATGCTATGATGCAACATGGCTTACTGGAAGAAGTGCGGTTGCTTATTCCCTGGCAGCAGCTCAATGCGCTTCAAACAGTTGGATACAGGGAACTTTTTGATCATTTTAATGGTGAAATTTCTTTGCCCGGCGCTATAGAAAGGATAAAGATATCCACCAGGCAATATGCCAAGCGACAACTTACCTGGTTCAAAAAAGATAATGACTTTCATTGGTGTTTGCCCAATGCTGAAAATGTGATGGCCTACCTGGAAGAAATGGAAGGTTCCTGGTAGCTTAACTGACTTTCAGTGTCTTCGCCCGTGTGTGTCCTTTGGTTTTGCGGAACGATAATAAAGAAACAGGCTCCATTATTTTCTGCAGCTTCGGCAAAGATCAATCCATTATGATTCTCTATTACTTTCTTACAAAGTGCCAGTCCAATGCCTGATCCGGGGTAAGCCTGCCGGTCATTCAGCCTTTTAAATAACCCAAATATCTGTTCAGAATATTCCGGGCTAAAACCAATACCATTATCCCGGAATTTTATCTCGTAATACGTAGTTTCAGATGGCAGGGAATATTCTCTTTTTTTTATTTCATCAAGTTCTTTGCAAGTGATCATTATATGAGGTGAAATCCCATCCCGGGCAAACTTGAAAGAATTGTTGACAAGGTTGTAAAACAATTGTGTCATCTGGAGGGGAATGGCTTCAATTACGGGAAGTGTATCTGATTCAATGCTTCCTCCTGTCTGGCTGATGGTCAGGTCAAAATCAGATCGCACACCATCGAGTATCTTATTCAGGTCTGTTTCTTCATACAGGTCATCTTTGCGCATACTTGAAAAACTCAGGATATCCCTGATCAAAACAGACATACGCTCGGCAGACCGCATGATCTTGTCCAGTTGTACCTTGCCTTTTGTATCAAGGTTTTCAGATTGGGTTTCCTGAAGGTAACTGCCAAAGGCCCTGATCTTGCGCAAGGGCTCCTGTAGGTCATGACTGGCAACATAAGCATATTGTTCCAGTTCTTTGTTCGAGCGCTCCAGTTGGGTAATGTTGTCTTTTAGTTCCTCTTCGTATTTTTTGAGCTGTGAGATATCCTGGAAAGACGCAGTCAGGCCATCACCCATTTTTACCAGAGATACCAGGAACCATCGTTGCGTGTTGCCATCTTCAAAATAGGCTTCAAATACCGAAGATTGTCCTGATTCCACCACGTCCACGTATTTTTCAAATAGGTCTATATCTTTCACCGAGGTACGCAATGCTTTAATATTGTTTCCCATCACCTTATTGGCATTAATACCTATCAGTGTTTCAATTGCCTTATTGGCAAATGCCAGTTTGAAATCACTGATCACACCTTCTCTTCTTACAGCTTTATAATTCACTATGCCATTTTGAGAGGTATTCAGCACAGATTCCAGGAAGCCTTCCAGCCATAATCTTTTCTGAGAAAGAAATAATGTAGAAATAAATGTAGATATGATAATGGTAACAGCCAGCAGGGCAAAGACAACACTAACTATATTATTTGCCCGCATCGAATCCTTCAATTTTGCATTCCTCATTGTCAGCAAATCATTCTCATGGGCTATACCCCTGTTAATGATCTCGTGAATGGCAAATAAATAATTCAGGCGCCAGGCTTCCCCTGATTGAATGATCTCCGCTATGTTCTTCTGCAATAAGGTGTATATCTGCCCGCTTATCATAGTGGATAAGGAATCTACCAACCTGGTTTGCTCCTTGTTATCCTTAACCAGGTTTTTTAATTGTGACAACTCACCGTTGATCTGCAAGCCTTCATTTTTATATAGCTTATAAAAATTATTCTCAGGAATAGAGTCATAAGTGGGGGAGTAGATCTCTGCGCTTTTAAAATGGTTTGAAAGCCTTTCAAATAAGGTTATCACATTCCGTGTATGATTGACCGCATTGTTATATTCCTTCATATTATCAAAACTCATGCGGTTCAGAACGATCACCACTATCAGTAGTATAAAAGAGATACCAAAAGCATAAAAGGTTTTCTTACTCATTTCCTGACACTTCTTTAGATCTTAAACCATGAGGATAAATACACGGAAAATTTATTATCATTTCTATTCCTGCCTATTCATAATAAATAAAATTATGTAAAGAACCGTTGTAAGTTTCAAGTCAATGCAGTTTCTTTATCTTTTTATTCTATGAAACAACTAATCCTCACTGCTTGTCTTTACTTCTTTACACTGGGCTGCTTTGCACAGGATTCAACATCTGCCAGCAAAATGCAGGCCGGCATCCAATGGAATACAACGCCTTACCTGTCTGTCAATGGAACCGATACAGTTTACAGCAATTCCCTTGCGATAGCTCCATTCCTGCATTATTATTATAAAGGGTTTGGATTGAAGTATGCTCCCTATTTTATCACCAGTGGCAGAAAGCCGGGGATTTACATGCAAACTGTTACAACAGGATACGAGCAATATGAAAAAGAAACTATTAACCTTGACCTGTCCTATACCCATTTTTTCTTTTCCGGCAATGCTGCGATCCCTTATACGCCATTAAATAATGAACTCTATGGATTTATAAGCTTTAAAAAACCATGGCTCGCACCTTTATTAAGCATGGACCTTGGTTTTGGTAAGGATAAATCCGGCCAGCAACAGGCAGGTCTTAACGCTGCTGCAGGTGTCAGCCATAGCTTTACCCATAATGGCACACATTTGTTTTCGTCTATTGAAATAGATCCTTCCCTGCTGGTAAATGGATCATCCAATGATTTCTATTCTTTTCTAACTTCTTCTAAATACATCACCCATAATAAAAATTATGGAAACTATATAAAGAGTAATGGCCGTGCAAGACGCCAAACGGGTGGTGGTTCTTCAGGTACGCTCACAACTTCTCAGGGAGGCAGCCCGTTTGTACTGACTAATATGGAGTTGAATATCTATTCAGATCTTACAGCTCACCATTTTGAGCTTATACCTGTTGCCAGCCTGTATTTCCCTTTAGAAAAAACCTTACCGTTTTCGGGATATTGGGAATTAAAACTGGCCTATGATTTTTAAAATTTGAAACCTACCGTGCCAACTATATTGTTGGCAGTATTCTTTAAATTGGCTGCATAATAAGGAGCGCTTTCCAGCCTGTAGGCATAGTTCACATCCTTGTTTATAGCATAGATATAAGTAAGGTCAATAAAAAATCCTTTATTGCGGTAGCCAAGGCCACCACTTAGGTTCATCTTGCTTCCTTTCTCTCCTTTGATGTCCTTGTAGGGATTACTATAATAAGATGCTCCCAGCCTGGCCATGATGGTAGTGAATTTTAATTCTCCACCCAGCCTGAAATTAAAGGCACCCTTATAGGCCTTGTCAATAGCTGTATTTAATGACTTCAGGTAATTCTTTGTGCTTTCATCACTGTTATTATCAGCGTCCGGTTGAAAGTTAGAGGCTTTATAATTCACATATTCCACATCGGCGGTAATAAAACCTCTTTGCTTCGTTACATCCTGTATCTCCCGGATCACATACGATACACTACCAATGACACGGTAGGGTGTAACCAACAGGTATTTGAATTCTGAAGGCTGGTCATTCATATAGCTTTTCGAATTATCCTTCCAGGCACTGTCTGCCGGCACATCATCATTCACAACCACTGAGGCTTCGTAATTGTCTGTCAGGGAATAAAAGGTTGGGGTATGAACAGCAAGTCCTAATCTCCAGGCCTCTGCAGGTTTGTATATTACACCTGCTTTAAGATTAACACCTACCCCTGATGTATGTAGCTTGTCAGTGAAAATGCCATAATCAAAATGGTTATTGGGATTGGTCGTTGCATCTGCTTCCACAAACTCAGATTCTTTCTTGTAATTCAAAATAGGTACGCCAATGCTTCCGCCGATCATGATCTTGTCCTTAAGGTTGACTGCCATTCCAAAAGCGAATTCATAGATGCCTCCCCGGTTCTTAATGGTTTGTTGCTGCAATAGTCCCGTGGCAACAGGGGCGCTGGTTTCAAAACGATCTATCTGGCCTGCACTGTTCTTCACTGCATCCACCCAATAGGTATTGTAGGCAAGGCTGGCACCCAAAGGAAATTCAGTTTCTGCCCTTGAATCTTTAATGCCGCTGTTGTTTAATTCTTCGGCAAATTTTTGAGCAAAGGAACTCTGGGTATTTTTCCCCTTGTATAATATATCACTATTAAAATCAGCTGTATGGTTAAAGGCTATGCTAAAGGAAGTATTCCTAACATTACCCCTTCCGTCACCGCTACCCATTACAAATCCCGTGGTTCCTAAAGAAAACCTTTGGGTTTTATCCTGGTCCGTAGTGCCCAGGTAAGTACCCTTTGTTTTCCCTGATTGATAAATGGGAGTAAAAATAAAATCTCCTGTCTTAAAAAAAGCCAGTCCGGCAGGATTTACATAATTAGCTGTGATATCCCCTCCCAGTGATCCCATGGCGCCACCAACGGCCTGTGTACGGGCACTTCCACCGGGTGTATACCAGGAAAAGCGAAGTGCGTCTGCGGGTTCCTGTGCCATAACACTTGCGCAGGCAATACAAGCAGATATAAGGAGTAATGTTTTCTTCATAACAAAGCGTTTAATTGTGTTGGTTCCTGCCAGGACAAAGGATTATAACCAGGCCACCACGTAGGGTACCTTCACGAAAAGTTCGTGGAATTCATTTTAATTTCTTCCCCTCGTAGCATTACCCCTACTGCTGCCAGAAGAGGAACTGCCCGATGAAGAGGAGTTGCTGGATGAAGGTGCACTGGAGCTTTTTGAATTACCTGAGCTGCTACCCGAGTTGCTGAATACTTCCCTAAGAAAATTTCCGGCATTCGATCCGCTGTTTCTGTAGTTATTATTGTTGCTGGCAGGTGCAGAATAAGTACGGGGAACACTGGAAGAGAATCCTTTTGGATTATTCGGAAGCACCGTATTATCAAAAACGTGCAGGTTGAAGGTTCTGGGTTTGTTGTAAACAGGGGCTTTTGGATTATACATGACCACTGTATTGCAATTACTGTATGGATTATACAATACATTCCAGTAACCGACAGTATTCCAGGAATTGTAATACAAATAAGGATTGGAAGGATAATAACCATAGTAATAATTATCATCCAGTGTAGACCATCTGCGGTCACGAACTTTCATGCGCAGGTAACGGTCGTCACGGTAGTCATCTTCAGTGCGATACTGGCGGTCATCCTGCTTTTCAACGCGTACATATTCATCTTGCTGGCGAGCAGGAGAAAAATAAACATCATCCGGGGTTTGTCCTGTCTTGTATGCTGAAGTGCAACTGGCGAAAACAAAAACAAGGGAAAGAAAAGGTATATATGATTTCATGGCAGATGATTTAGAGGTTAATATTACTTTTGCCATCTCACAGTAAATTTCTACAATTTGCTGTTAATTAAAAGATAATTGTATTACTGATTTTTCTGGTCTGTTATTTCCGCTTCAAAGTTCTGAAATGTTTTCCAGCTTACCATCAGTGTTACAGAATAAACAAGATAGAAAAGAGAGATAAATTATAAACAAAAGTATGAGCAAAGAGATCACTTCAAGGGAACAGGATTACTCGCAATGGTATAATGACCTCGTAATAAAAGGAAGCCTGGCAGACTATTCTGCTGTAAGGGGCTGCATGGTGATCAAGCCTTATGGCTTTGCCCTATGGGAAAACATGAGGGATGCACTGGATAAAATGTTTAAGGATACAGGACATGTCAATGCCTATTTCCCCCTTTTCATACCTAAAAGCTTCCTGAGCAAGGAAGCTGCCCATGTAGAAGGATTTGCCAAGGAATGTGCTGTGGTGACTCACTACCGTTTGATGAATGATCCTAATGGTGGTGGCATTGTAGTAGACCCTGATGCCAAACTGGAAGAAGAACTGATCGTTCGTCCCACCAGTGAGACCATTATCTGGAATACTTACAAAGACTGGATACAATCATACCGCGATCTGCCTATACTGGTCAACCAGTGGGCTAATGTGGTGCGCTGGGAAATGCGTACAAGGCTATTCCTGCGTACTGCAGAATTTCTCTGGCAGGAAGGGCATACTGCCCATGCTACGCCCGAAGAAGCGGTTGCAGAAACCAGGCAGATGCTGGAAGTATATGCCACCTTCGCCGAAGAATTTATGGCCCTGCCAGTGATCCGCGGCGTTAAGACGGAAAGCGAACGTTTTGCCGGTGCGGTGGATACTTATTGCATCGAAGCGCTCATGCAGGATGGTAAGGCACTGCAGGCAGGCACCTCTCACTTCCTGGGGCAAAACTTCGCCAAAGCATTCGACGTAAAATTCCTGAGTAAGGAAAACCAGTTGGAATATGTCTGGGCTACCAGTTGGGGTGTCAGCACCCGTTTGATCGGTGCCCTTGTAATGGCGCACAGTGATGATGATGGGCTGGTGCTGCCTCCTAAGATCGCACCACTGCAGGTTGTCATAGTACCTATTTACAAAGGTGATGAGCAAAAAGCACAGATAGGTGCTAAGGCAGCTGAAATCATGAAAGAGTTGAAGGCGCTGGGCATCAGGGTGAAATATGATGATAATGACAATGCACGTCCCGGATGGAAGTTTGCCGAGCATGAGCTGAAAGGTGTTCCGGTTCGTTTGGCGCTGGGTGCCCGCGACCTGGCCAATAACCTGGTGGAAGTGGCCAGGAGAGATACGAAAGCAAAAGAATCCATATCACTGGATGGAGTTGTGGAGCATATTGAAAAGTTGCTTGTCGATATACAACAAAGCATGTACAATAAAGCAGCCGCTTACAGGGAAGAACATATAACGAAGGTGGATAGCTGGGAGGAATTTGAAAAAGTATTGGATGAAAAAGGTGGTTTTGTATCCGCTCATTGGGATGGCACTGCCGAAACTGAAGATGCCATCAAGGAAAAGACAAAGGCCACCATCCGGTGCATTCCTTTGAATAATCCACAGGAAGATGGGAAGTGTATTCTTACAGGCAAACCTTCAAAGGAGCGGGTACTGTTTGCAAGGGCTTATTGAGTTTCGAGATTAAGTCGGAGTCAGGAGTCTGTAATCGGGAGTCTGGAAGTACAAATCCTGTCTGTTGAAAAGTTTTTTCTTCAGCCATTTTTACTTCATTACAATACATTTTTCTTATTTAAAAGATCTTATCCCCCGGTCATGACGAAGCTTTCCTCAATGACTTGGGGATAATTGTTTTGATGTATCCTCAGATCGATATATCTCTGGTAGCCAGTATTGCATCATATATTTTGGGATGTAACCATTCTTTCTTGCATTTAGACTTTAATTAATTAAATCTTCCCTATGCTTGTTGGTTAAATAAATTGGATCTTAATAACCCTATTAACCAAAGGCAGGGACAAATCGCTCCAAATTCTGACTACCTGCTAATATGTGCCGCCTTTGAGCCGTGTATGAGCCGCCTTTGAACCGCCTTTGAGCCGCCCCTTTAAAGGGGCGGTACAAAGGCGGCAAATAAGCGTACTACAGGCAATTGAAAGCCGGGATGCTAATAGCTATGAAGGAGAGTGTTAACTTATCTGTGTAAGCTGGTTTTCTATCCAGTTTAGATAACTGTGCAAAGGGTTTATACTTCAACATCACATCTTTCCTGACCGAATATATCAATAAAGTTTACCAGCATGGTGGCCCAGTCATCCTGGGGCTGGCTCCATTTTTTGGCTATTTGCATCAGTGCCAGGTACACTACCTTTTCTACTGCCTGATCGTTGGGCAGGCTGCATTTTGTCTTTGTGTACTTTCTTATGATCCTATTGATGTTCTCAATAATATTGGTGGTGTATATTATTTTTCTGATGCACCCTGGAAACTCATAAAAAGTGCTTAGACTTTGCCAGTTAGCCC
>NZ_JCANTR010000015.1:0-105941 GCF_059568575.1 Flavisolibacter ginsengiterrae DSM 18136 | reverse complement strand
CTGGTTACCCGAACCCGCAGAAGAAGTAAGTGTTACACTCCCACCTGCACAAAATGTAAGAGGACCGCCTGCACTGATAGTGGGTGTGGCTGGTGTGGGGTTCACCACCACGGTAGTACCGGCAGATGCTGCTGATGGACATCCCGAAGCACTGGTGGTAACAACAGTATAAGTACCACTTGCATTGGCTGAATAGGTTGTATTGGTAGCACCACTGATCAACGTACCATTGTTGTACCACTGGTTACCCGAACCCGCAGAAGAAGTAAGTGTTACACTCCCACCTGCACAAAATGTAAGAGGACTGCTTGCACTGATAGTGGGTGTAGGAGGTGTAGGATTCACAATAAGGTCTCTTGAACAGTTGCTACTTCCAGTGGCATCTGTCACAACTACAGTATAAGTACCTGCAAGATTAATTGGTCCTGTACTTTGACCAGAACTTGTAAATCCTCCCGGGCCTGTCCAACTGTACGTTGCACCGGTAACTAATTCGGCAGTAAAAGAAGTTGTTTCACCTTCACAAATAATATTTGAGCCTGTAATATTACATGGTGGATCTGCAACCGCTTTATCGGCTTTTGATGAAAGTAAAAAAGCTGTATTTCCAAGCGTTTTAAAATTTATATTATACCTACCTAAAGTACTATATATAAAACTGGCATTAATATTTCTAAGACCTGGTTGCTGGGAAAACAAATTATTTGAAAACAAGAAACAAACTATTGGGAAAACCAATAAGAGAAACATCCGTGAAGACACAACTCTTTCACAGCGGTACTGGCTTAGCTCATATATTCCTTCCGGCCCGCGCTTCATGGGGTTTGATAAACTGGTGGCGTTTATAAGTCGGTTAAAACTGTTTAAAATAGAGATATACTTTGCACAGGAATAAGGAATCTTCAGTCGTTCTGTAGGATTGTTTTGGCGTAATTAATTCTGGCTGATCTGTGATCAGCAGGTTTTAAAAATCAATAATTGGAACAACTCGAAATGGTTTAAAAAGGATTGGCAGTTGAAGTATGAAACTTTATACCTTTTTAGTATTCAGGAGAAGCATCTGTCGTGTAAAACCTTTCCATGATTTTCCAGGAAGGATAACGGAAATTTTTATAAGGAAGATTTTCAAAAGGACATCATGGATGCAGGGACAAATAACGAAATTTATTTCGTTGATTCCTAATATTTACAGCTCTTTTTACAACTCTGCAATAAAGGTCATAAATATTTAGACATCAATTACTTACAATATACTAAATAATTGTTTATTAGCCTAAGTTGAAGGTGACTCTAATCCAACATTCAACAAGTGGCTGGTTTTTTAGCTACATCATAGCTATAATGGAGTATACTAAACCCAACTTAAGTGTTTATGCTTATCCGAAAAACATAAATAAGGATGCTGAAATTCAAAACAAATTCATGTGAAAGATCAATTCGTACCAAATCTTATTGACCCATTGGCAAAACTGGCTTTCCCTATATGGTTCTTTTCATTGGTGGTTAGGCTGGAGGCGGCAAACAGGTACAGGTCGGCACCGGAAGTGCTTTTATCAATGACCGTATTGATCATATAAACCTGGGCGGATGCGGAACTGGTATGCAAGCCTGCCCCTGAAGATCCAAAGCCTGTGGCAGCATTGTTCAGCAAGGTGCAGTTGGAAAGATATAATTCCCTGTTTTCCTTTTCTGCTTCCTGGCTGATAGCACCTCCATTTAGGGCCGTATTAAAATAAAAAGTGCAGTTGGCTATATCTGCGCCATCAATTTCCAGGGCGCCCCCATCCTTATCGGCACTGTTGCGCAAAAAAAGGCAGTTATTAAAAGTAGGTACAGAGCCGGATATGAAAACGGCGCCCCCATTGTGCTGGTTCAATGATTGGTTGCCGGTAAAACTGCAGGAGATAAACGTGCTGGTACCCGGACCTTCCATATAAAGAGCGCCCCCGTTGCCATTGGCGGCTACATTATTATCAAACCCTGAATTCCTGGTAAAACAATCTCCACCCTTATTGGCCAGGTAAATACCTCCGCCGCTTCCATTATTAGCGATATTATTTTCCAGCAGGGAATTATTAAGTGAAAGTGTGGTTTCCGATCCCAATAAAGCTATAGCCCCGCCGGAAGCTCCCGGAAGCTCAGCATCACAATGCTTCAGTGAAACGTAATTCAATGTCAATGATGTATGGGAACCATCAACCAAAATTCCTCCCCCGTTTCCCTTCCAGGGAGTTGGATCTGCTTTTTCCACTCCATGCTGTATGGTGAGGTATTCTAAAACTACTTTGGCGCCTCCTGTAATATAGAAAAGCCGGTGCTTAGCCTGACCTCTTTCGGCATGTGCCTGTAAAATGGTCACTGCCTGTCCCAGACCACGGATCAACAGGTCTTTGGAAACAGCAATATTGTTTTCAGTAAATGTTCCCTCCACATTGAGTAAGATGGTGTCGCCCTTATTGGCGGCATTTATGGCTTGCTGGATAGTAGAATAAGAACAGCCCGAAGTGCAGACCCTTAGCTCTCTTGCAAAAATGGAGGAGCTAACGATAAGGAGCAGGTTAAAAAACAAAAAACGTGTAAGACCGCTTTTCATGGATTTGGCTTCTGCGGGTAAAATACAACAATAGAAATGGAGATTGCAATAACCAGCGGGATTTTATTTGTCAATAAGTGAAACTATATAGCATCCTGTAATTCTACCAGGATGCATATGCGATAATTTACTAAGTAATTTTCCTTAGACTCTATTCCTGCCAAAGCAATTATTAATTGCTTACAATAGTTGTAAAGTTATAAAAGCTGCATAGTCCAGGCATAGTAAAGGCATACCAACGGCATACCTGGTGCATGAGGAGTGCATGAAATTCGTATTTCTACTATGAAATAAAAATTTCGATAGCATCAGCCATATTTAAGTCTCATAGCTATTACTAAACTACCTGAGGCCTTCCTACTCCAGGTCTGAAGTATAGCTGCCCCCTATCTACTCCCTACCTACGGTATAGATACTGCGTGGTGATCACGCAGTATCTATACCGTAGCTATACTGCAGGTAGGGCGCTGGTATACTGTAGATAGGGAGAAGGAGGGGAATATCGAACAATAGAACAAGGAATTTCGAATGGTGAAGTGGAGTTAGATTGGAGAGGCATTGTTTATAGCTGTCCTGGCATAGGTTGAAAGAGGAATAATGATCAATGAGCAATGCTCAATGTTCAATGTTCAATGAGGGGAAAAGGAGTAAGGATCAATTGGTTAGAGAGGAAAACGGACAAAAACGGTCAAATCGGTCAAAAGCGGACATTACCGGTCAAATCGGTCAAAAACGGCCAAAACGGACATAGGGGTTTTGAACTGAGAGGGATTTTCAAAAACTTGCAGCTATTAAAATCTAATACCAGTTATGGCCAGGCAAGTAGGATACGTTACAGCAACAGGCACCGTGGATGGTGACACCAACTTTTATAAGGATGTGGAATGGGGATTTTTGGTAAGAATGCTTCCGGGGGTAAGCAGTAAGCGCTTCTGGAAGGATCCTGCCTTTGAAGGAAGTAGGAGAAGCGCTGAGAGGTTTGGTACAGGCAATATCATCTCTTCGATCCTCTACCGCTTTGTACCGGTTAAAAGAAGGTACAGGCAGTTGTTTAAACAGGTAAGGACCATAGCCATTGTTTGTTTAAAGCAGGGAATGGATAAACCAGGGGTATTCACAGCCCTGCATACCTTCCTTACTGAGCAAAAGCGTACTTCTTTAACCAATGAGCAGTTTACGTTTCTTCTCTCTTCCTTTGAACAGGAGCTGGCAGGAAGGCTCAAAGAGCCAAAGCGGGAGAAGGTAAAGAAGATGAAGAACAAGCTGGAGATTACAGTGAAAGCACCCCTTAGTGCAGAAGACACCGAGTACTTACAATTGTACATGGATGATTATGACTGGACCATCAGGTTTCAGGGAGACTTTCCAGCTGATTACCAGGTACCACTGTTTTTGCTTAAGCATGTAGCATAGAAGCAGTTTCGGTTTATTGTTAGATAGGATGTCCATACCAAAATTACACAGACCATTTTTCCAACCATTGGCTTATTTTTCATAGGGTATTTATCACTCTTTGGTAATCAAGCCATTCTTAAATGCCAGGAGAGCCACCTTTCAATAGCTTAAGAGTAAAAAATGTTCATATTTATTTCAACTTATAACCTAATAATATTGCTTTATCAATATATTGTTTTGACTTTTCAATATCACCACGGGCCTTATATATTTGCGCCAAATTATAATAAGCCACTGCACTTTGGGGATTTAATTCAATTACTTTATTGAAATATAACATTGCATTTTCCACTTCACCTTTGCTTAAATATGAAGAAGCAAGCATAGAATAGGCGGTCTCATTATTAGGGTTTAAAGAAACAGTATGTTTTAATACATTAACAGCATCATCAAATTTTTTCAATAAAAAAAGTGATGACCCCAAATAATAATTTAATTCTTCATCATCAGGTCCATATTTTTTCCCTTGACTTAAGTATAGGAAAGCTGAATCTGGTTTATTTTCAACTAAATAGATATATCCCAAATTCGATGAAGCATTATAAAAAGCTGGAGCAATTTCAATTGCTTTTTTTAAATAAACTTTAGCTAAATTGAAAGTGTCAGCTTTATCTTTCTTATTGGAAATATAAGCAGTTTGCAGAACTAAAGAGTTACCCAATAATTCATTTGCAGTAGCACTATTTTTTGAAATATGAATGTCGTGACTGTAAATAGTTAAAGTATTTTTCCAATCTTGATTCCGATCGAAAATTTTAATTGAATACAGTATTACAACGCCACTTATTACGAATACTATTGCTTTATTTTTTGAATGAAAATTTAAAACACTTTTGCTTCCATTTCTTAAAGCATCTGGACTAAATAATTTTAATAAAAAATAAGTGAAAATAATACAAAAACCGAAGGAGGGAATATACATAAACCTTTCTGCCATTGAAGATCCTCCAAGAAAAAAAATATTTGACACTGGAGACAGACTAATTAAATAAAATAAAATACCAAAAGAAATAATACTTCTCTTTTTAAAATAAAAAATAGAAAAACAGAAAATCATAAAATAGAAAAGGAAGCCGATTAACGCCAGAGGATCATTAAATGTCTTAATTTCTATTTGAGCATAATTATAATCGCAGGTTAAAGGATGGGGAAATATTAACAATCCAACATATCGGATTAATATATAAAATGCAGTTGCATACTTGCTAGAAATATTGGGTGCAGCATACAAAGTATTATTTAATGCAGATGTTTGTGTTATAATATTTTGATGCAAGTCTGTAAATACAATTGCTCTTAAAACTAACCAGAAGGTGGTTATAATCACCAACAAAATTGAAATCGGAATTATAATTTTTTTCTTGAAACAATCACTGAAAAAGTAAATTATGAGTGGGATGATAACTAAAAATGCTATACCTGTTTCTTTTGATGTTAAAGTGAGAAAATAAAAAAGTCCACCCAAAAGAAATGAAATCTTTGATTTTGTATAAATAAATTTCCATAGAAATAATATTGAACAAACTGCAAATAAGAAACAAAGAATTTCGTCAAGGCTTTTAATATTATTTACTACTTCAGTATGTAAGGGATGAGCTATATAAAGAAAAGTACATAAAAAAGGAACTATTTCATTGTAGGTATTAAATATTTTACATAATAAAATAAATAAAACAAAACCAGTTAGAGCATATAAAATCACATTGATTAAATGATAGGTGTGCGGATTATTCGGAGAAATTTCCCAAATCAAAGCGTATACTATTAAAGATGTAGGTCGATATATTGGACCTCTTAAGTCATCCTTTCCAGAACCATACCAATAATCTGTTTTCAATATAGTAGGTATTCCAGCGATACCCATTGTTGTAACCCTATTTTTATCCACCACATTATGATCATCTAACGTATATTCATGACTTAGGGTTTGGGCATATAATAGGAATGCAAAAATTGCAATAATAAGACCCAAATAAGTTTGCATTTTTTTTGATCTTAAGCCTTCAATATTTTCTATTATTGGCTTTTGATTAGATTTTTTGATAGGTACTGAGCTTTTCCTTATTTGTTTCTTTTTCATCAAATAATCTATTAATAGATGGCTATTGATAAATCCTCTTTATCAATAATTTTATATCTTATAATCCAAATACGAAACTAAAATTGAATTTTAAATATTGCAATATTTTATAAGATAAATATTGTTACAATAATTGTTGAATATAACCGCTGTACCATTACGCAAAGAACAAATTAAATCGCAGTTAATAACATTATAGAATATATTTTCAAAGGACTTTCACTTAACTACAATTAAATACATTTATTAAAAATACTATTCAGATATGAAGGATTTAAAAAGGTAACTTTTTTCTTATGCAATTATTTAGTAAGTGAAAGTGTTATTTCGCGAAATTCTCTAGCCTGAGAAAAGCTAAATGTTTCTGGGGCTTTTGCATTGGCTAATTATAAATGTCCTTTCTAAAGCGGGAAATACTTTACAATTAGAAACTTGTTCATTAAAATCTTTCTACCCATGAAATAGAATATATGTTTTATTAAATGCTCTATAGAAATAATATAGGTTCTGAATAGAAAAAAAGCAAAAAAAGCATTTACAAGAAGATGCCATCCTAAACCAATTGTTTTTGCTACTATATATGCCAATGCAAGTGGCAGGTAAAATGCTTAAATAGTTAAGTTAGAACTCTACTCTGTTTAATGACACGGTCTATCACATTCTATTTTACACTTTCCAATTATAAATAACACAATAGCAATAGCGCCTTTCTGTCTAGGGATATAACATTTTTAAAAATTGTCTTCCAACTAATGAACTACAACTTCAAACTATAAACTATTAAATGTCAGAACCCCTGCGCAAACAGGGGCTCTGAAAACTAAACTGCTTATATGAGAAAACTGCAGTTTAAATTTACTTATATTTTATAACAATCTGACGGAATATTATTTAAATAATTAAATCATTGTAAACCAGTACGTTCACCTATTCTTCCAACAACTCATCCTGGGCGTCCTTTTGCAGCGACAAAAAGATCATCAGCAACCCGAAAGCCAGAAATACGCCCCCGCACCATCCGTTAATCTCCTGCCCGGTTTCTGTTGTAACGAGAGCATAAACCAGTAACAAAATGCCCGCAATGGAGAAGAAGGCACCAATAACAAACCGCAGGTCAAATAATTTATTCATAACAAGTTTTTAATAGAAGATAATATTAAATACCACGGTAATGATCACCACAATGACACCGAGCCACAATGGATTTTTATACCAAACCTTGGCAGCATCTCTTTGCCTGGGTGTAAGGCTGTAAACCAGGCCAATTAATTCAGCTTCCGCCTTTGGCTTGGTAAGTAAACTGATCAGCGCTGTCATCACCAGGCAAACAATAAATGCGATACCGGCGATGGTAAACGCCTGGCTGGTCCCGGAGTAAAATTCGTGCACATTACCTAACCATCCGCCCTTACCTTCTGCCATTGTCAATCCATGTGTAATCGCAGCCGAAGCTGTACCACAAAGCAATCCCCAGAATGCGCCGTTTGATGTTGTACGTTTCCAAAACATGCCTAAAAAGAAGGTGGCAAATAAGGGTGCATTCACAAATGAAAACACCAGTTGCAGCAGGTCCATGATACTATTGAATCCACGGGCTACATAGGCAGTGGCAATAGAGATAAGGATGCCGGCAACGGTGCTGGCTTTTCCCACATTCAGGTAATGTTTTTCAGAAGCGTTTTTTTTAATGTGCGACTGGTAAATATCATAGGTCCACACGGTATTGAAGGCTGTCACATTTCCCGCCATGCCTGACATGAAGGAGGCGATCAGCGCGGTAATGCCAACACCCAATATTCCACTGGGATACAATTTTGACAACAACAGCGGCAATGTCATGTTATAATCAATGTCACCACTGGGATTTTTAGGCAATTCAAAACCTGTAAACTGGTTTTGTAAGGCCAGGATAATAATACCAGGAAGTATAACCACTGCAGGCATAATGATCTTGGGCATAGCCGCAATGATTGGTGTACGGCGTGCAGAGTTTAAATTTCGGGAGATCATGGCACGCTGTACTACGAGAAAATCTGTACACCAGTAACCAAAGGCCAATACAAAGCCCAGTCCGAATACAAGACTAAAGGCATCAACCCCCATTGGATTGGTGGAAGCACTACCCATGCCTTTCCATAAATGCAGCTTAGCATTATCCACATTATGTATAAGGCCCTGCAGTCCACCTGCTTTTTGAAGCCCTATATACACTAACGGTGCTATACCCAGCACGATCAGAAAGAACTGCAGCACTTCATTGTATACAGCACTGGTCAATCCGCCGAGATAAGTATAGATCAACACAATACCCGCGGCCACCCAGATGCACACATCAAAATCCCAACCCAGGAAAGCCTGCATCAGCATGGCCAGGGCATATAATGAAATGCCAGAAGAAAAGACCGTCATGACAGCAAACGTCAATGCATTGAAGGTTCTTGTCTTTTCATCAAAGCGTAGCTTTAAATATTCCGGCACACTGCGTGCCTTGCTGCCGTAATAAAAAGGCATCATATAAATGCCAAGAAATACCATGGCAAAGGCTGCACCCAGCCAGTAAAAATGCGCTGTGTATAAGCCGTATTTAGCACCACTGGCTGCCATACCCAACACTTCCTGTGCACCTAGGTTGGCAGAGATAAAAGCTAAAGATGTGATCCAAAGTGGAATGCTCCTGTTACTCATAAGGAAGTCATTGCTCGTCTTCATTCTTCGCTTGAGCAAGAAACCAATCCCGATGACAAAAAGAAAATACAATACAATGATCGCGTAATCAATAAGATGTAAGGACATGCGGTTTTAAAAATTGTTTGTAATGATAAGTGATTTTCATAAGAATGCTGATAGCATCGACCTGTTTTTGTCTTGAAAACAAAAACTTGCCAATATTATTACATAGCTGCAATAAAGGGAGCTAACAAAAATCAGGAACAGTAACTACACTGGTCAGGAAATTACCGGCGCCTGCGCAGGATGACTGCTGAACTTTTTTTCATATCCCCTGCGAAGCGGACATCATACCGTTGATCTCCATCCTGGATGATCAGCAACCCTGTATTGGGAGGTATTGAACCCAGGTTCTCTGCATACATCACCAGTTGCAGCGAGTCGCCCATGTCTGGTGTAACGGGGATGGTTGCACGTATGGCATTGGCCGTAAGTCCTTTGCGGGCCAGGATCACCCGCCCATTGAGCACCACGCTCACGGTATCGCCATCAATCGTACCGTTATCATAGATGCTTAATAACAGGCTATCGGATGAAAAGAAAATATTTTGTATCACCTCTGTCTTCCTGTTGGCCAGGGCAGCTGCAGGTGGTGGCACCAGTACAACTCCAGGCTTTTTGATGGTTGCGGGAATTTCTTTTACCAACACCTTTTGTGAAGGTTGGTCTTTGCCGGTAGCATCTTTTGTATTCATTGCAGTAGCAGGAGGTGCAACGACATTTGCTTCTGGTTGCTTTTGAGCAGGCACGGGTTTATTGATAATGGCTAAAGGTTTATCTTCTACCTTCACAGTTGGTAATGTCTTAACCAATTTTTTTTCTGTTGGGCTGTTATTGGAAGGTTTCCATTTATCCCTGGGTTGTGCGGCTGGTTGGCCTTTCACTATTGCAGATTTTTCCTTTTGTTCCGGCAATGTTTCTTCAATGTTTACAGATGTATCCTGTTGAGGCACCGCAGGGTTTTTGGCAACAGCTATAGATTCCTTTTCATTGATTTCCGGGGCAGTCGCAGTTGGTGTTGGAGTTGATTTAGCCATTTCCTTTTGTCCAGGGTTGCTTGAATTATTAGCCTCAGTGGATTTTGAGGAGGCAATGGATCCTTTTGGAGGCTGGGAAGTGGCAAAAGAAAGGGAGGCTAACAAATTCATTTCATCCAGCTTGGAGGTTAGCCTGGTCACCTCATTGTTGTTTCGCTTTTTCAAATGAATAATTCCAGTAAATGCAGCCTTGTCCTGCGAACGGAAATCCAGTGAGCGGGTAAAAAAGCTTCCCTCCAGGACCATATTGCTGTCTCTTCCCCTGGCAACCAGGCTTGCAATCATTTTAATGCGCCGTGGAGGTGTTTTGTAATTATCAAAGACGAGGTCATGATCTTCCAGAGATAAAGCACCTTTTTTCTCTTTAAGCTCTATGGTTTTGATACCGATGTTTTCCGTTTCGTTGAATGTAAAGGCAGTAAGGGCATATCCATTCCATTTATCCCCGTTAGTACTGATCACCACTTCGTAGGGTATCCGAGAACCGGAGCTTTCCAGGTAACCGGTCCAAAGGCCTGTTATATCCTGGGCTTTTAACTGCCAGGGTATGACAAGAAAAACAAGAAAGGGCCATATTGTTTTTTGAAAGCGCATCCTGGTCAGCAAGATAGTGGTTGACAATTATGGAATAAAATAAGGATTAAATCCAAGGGAAAAAGGTTGGCAGTCAAATTTATTTGAGGATAGGGCAAAAAAAGGGGCTAGAATAAAAATTCTGCCCCGAAGTGGTTTAAAGTCCAATATCCTATGAAAAAACCTGGTACAAAGCTATTGAAGCTGCTTACGGCTAACAACCGTGAAAACACCTGGGACCGTAGGTATTATAACGGAGAATGGAGTCGGGAGTCGATAGTCGGCAGTCAGGAGTCAATTGAACCACGGAGGCATGACGGCACGGAGAGGCACAGGAAAGCGAATATCGAACAATAGAACAAGGAATATCGAATGAAGAAGGAAGAGAGGCCACAAAGGCGGAAATACGCGAAGGAATACAAGGTATTGCTGCGCAGGCTTTCAAGGAAAGAGGAACCACAGGGACAAAACGGCACGGAGATGCACAGAGAATGGGAATATTGAACAATAGAACAAGGAATATCGAATGATGAAGGAAGAGAGGCAACAAAGGCGGAAAGACGCGAAGGAACACAAAGTGATTGCTGGGTGTAGTTCCCCAAATATTATATCTTAAATATTAAAAATTACATAGTAATCGTTTTCTTTGCTCATCCATGTCTTTATTCATTTCAGCGCTGGCGTCAGGAAGTAATGGCAATTGCTATTATGTGGGGAATCAACACGAAGCTGTTTTGGTTGATGCAGGTATTACCTGTAAGGAAATTGAAAGGCGTATGGCCAGGCTGCAGCTTAGCATGCAAAAGGTAAAAGCCCTGTTCATCTCCCACGAACATACCGATCATATCAAGGGTGTGGCCAACCTCTCGAAAAAATACAGGATCCCTGTTTACATTACCCCGGACACGCTAAGAAATGGGCGCCTTTTCCTGGAAAAAGAACTCATAAAGGATTTTCGACCGTCGGGTGTCGTTTCCATTGGCGGTCTCACCATAACTGCTTTTCCTAAATGGCATGATGCAGCTGACCCTTATAGCTTCCTGGTCAGTGGTAATGGATTGAATGTGGGCGTATTCACCGATCTGGGTACTACCTGCCCCCAGCTGATCCACCATTTCAGGCAATGCCATGCCGCATTCCTGGAGGCTAATTATGATGACCATATGCTGGACACAGGCGGTTACCCTTATTACCTAAAGCACCGCATCAGGGGAGAAAAAGGTCATTTATCCAATAAACAGGCCCTGGAATTGTTTACTGCTTATCGCCCTGCATACATGAGTCACCTGGTGCTTTCCCATATATCTAAAAACAATAATTGCCCTAAGCTGGTCAATGACCTGTTTAATGCTCACGCCGCAGGGGTAAGGATCATCGTTGCTTCGCGGTATGAAGAAACCAGCGTTTACGCTATTCGGCACAAAACCGAAAAACCAGCAGCTACATTACCGCAAGGCATGCCTTTCCCTCAACTGGAATTTGCTTTTGCCTGAATTTAATTGGTTTGTTTCTTAACGGGGGATGGATCTACCACCAAAAATTCCGGGGGCGATTGAGATTCCCGAATAAGAACAGCATGTTTCTCTTTTAACACCCGCTTGAACCTTCCCAGGTACCCGGGCAAGGATAATTGATCCAATTGAACAGGTATGGAATCAATCATGTCGTTACCTAAAAACATCATTAATTGCATAAGATAGGATATGGAAGAACAAATAAACTGTATTTCCGGTTATTATGCAATAGGTAAATCCATGTATGGCATCTGGTTTTAAATCCTTCATCAACTAAACAGTTGCTGTCTTTGTTAACATCAACACCAGGTCTTCAATACGGAAAGCATTGCATGTCTATAGTTATAAATAGAAGTCGATGTTTATTCGACCCAATCGGGGTCGCATACTGAAATGGCTTTCTTCTTTCTATAAATATGTGATGCCTTTGGCATCAGCTTTCAGGAATTTTTATCCCTGAATAACATGATTATAGAAATAGGGTTGTCTCTTTAATATTCAACACCATCCTATCGTGTTGACACCTTTATTCCGGCAGCATAATATTATATACAGTGTTTAGTCATTAACAATATAAAGCAGCATATATTTTTGATAGCAAAGAAGAAGATATTCCCGGACCAAGCCTCAGAGAGGCGATATTTTGGTAGCAGAAACATTATATTTTGAAGAACAAAGCCCTGTAAGGGCGACATTTTATATAATCATGTGAAAACAATTCACAGGTTTATCTTCCATACTTATGAGAAAATACCTGGAATTTACAGCTAAGAAATGTCGTCCCTCTGGGGCTTTGTGACCCATTCATGATTCCTTCTTCTACCATAATACTGCCCCTACAGGGCTCTCCAATTGTTTCAGGAATGATGGCAATTGTATAGAGTCTTGCCCTCTTCTCTCTGCTATTCTATTATGTCTATGAACTAATATTAACCTAAAGGATCTCTGCGAAACTTGTTAAGCAAGAATGCACAGGCAGGCTGCCTTTAATATTGAAGTCGTTTTTACTTAGTTAAGGGATTGGTTAGGATTTAGCGTGTTTTTATTTTTTATGATTGGTGCCTTTGGCGAGTCACTTTCTTTTGCTGCCCAAAAGAAAGTAACCAAAGAAAAGGGCACCTTGACGCTATTGCTCCGCAAGCGCAAGGGGGTCAACGCACAACAATCTTTACAATATATAGCTTGATACATTTGAATTACAGTCTTTTCCTGACAGTGTTTACTTCATCTCATATAGTTAGATACAGAAAGTTCGATCACGTGATATGCGAAGAGATTGAAGGTGCTGAATTGCGGACGGTGGGCTTCCACCTAAAAGGTTTCAGTAATCGAATTTCCGCAATGAGGCACTGTACCAGTCTGAAATTTTGAAGTGTTTTTGGGTTTCGTTAGATAAATATCAAAGATCTGATTGCAAAGTGAAAGTACCTGGCTTTCTTCTTATCGGATACTTTGAGAAAAGTGCTGCTTCCTATGCGATACTGATTACGCCATGGCGCATAGGTAGGCTGCCATTGGGCACTGAATTCGCAAGCCTCAGAGAGGCGATATTTTGGTAGTAGCAACATTGTATTTTGAAGAACAAAGCCCTGTAAGGGCGACATTTTATATAATCATGTGAAAACAATTCACAGGTTTATCTTCCATATCTATGAGGAAAATACCTGGAATTTACAGCTAAGTAAATGTCGCCCCGCTGGGGCTTTGTGACCCATTCATGATTCCTTCTTCTACAATACCGACCCTACAGGGCTCCTCATCCATTCCCTGATAGAATTGTAACCACATGATCGGACCACATCATGTTCTTATGTTAATTCCGAATCATTCAAAATATAAACCTATGATGCCTTACCATCAGCATTCAGGTATTATTATCCCGAAGGAATAATATACTTATAGAAATAGATCATCTCTTTTTTATTCGACCCCATAGGGGTCGCATTTTATTTAGCATCATTATATCTATAAATATTTACTGCCTTTGGCATCAGCATGCAAGGTTTTCTATTTGACTGGTTTAATGGAATGGTTTAACTCATTCATCAGGTCTATGATCTGCCTGGTGGTCAATATTTGACTGGCAGCATTATTTTCTATGGCTTGTTGTGGCATATAGGATACAGATGCTTCTGCAGGATCCTGCGCTATGGTCATTCCCCCGGCCTCTTTTATCCGGAGCAGTCCTTCTGCCCCATCGGCATTAGCGCCAGATAATAATATGCCCACCAGGGTAGTTCCAAATGCTTCGGCTGCCGTTTCAAAACTGGCATCAATGGCAGGCCGGCTGTAATGGATCTTTTCTGAGAAATCCAGCGAAAAGGTTTGATCCTGTTCTATCAATAGATGATAATCGGCGGGTGCAATATAGATGACGCCCGGGCGTATGGCTTCCTTTTCTTCCGCCTCCCTGACCTCTAAGTTGGTTCTATCGGAAAGTAAACCTGTGAGCAATGAGTCACCACCCCTTCTATGCATGACCAGGACGATGGCATAATCAATATCGCTTCTTAATACCGGCAGGATCTCCAGTATCACTTCAAGACTACCTGCAGAACCCCCGATGATCAATAACTGGTATTTGTTCAGGCTGATGTCTTTCGCCATATCTTTTCTTTATCCAATTGAGTGTATCTTTTTGCAAGAGGAGAAAAACGAAGTGTCTCCTTGGAGCCAAGTGCCAAAAAACCAAGGCCGTCAAGACTTTGATCAAATAAAGCCAGGACACGATCCTGCAAATCCTTATCAAAATAAATGAGCACATTACGGCAAAGGATCAATTGAAATTCATTAAACGAACGATCAGAGACCAGATTATGGGTGGCAAAGATCATTTTCCTGGACAATTCTTTATTGAACAAGGCATGGTCGTATTTGGCGGTATAATAAGTTGAAAAATCAACTGTTCCTCCGGAAAGGATATAATTCTCGGAATATTGTTTCATATTGCCCAGGGGATAGATACCCCTTCGCCCTTTTTCCAATACATCCGGATTGAGATCGGTTGCGTACAAAAGAGATTTATGAAGCAGGTTTGCCTCCTGCAACAGGATGGCCATTGAATACACTTCTTCACCCGTGGAGCAGCCGGCATGCCAGATACGTATAAGTGGATACGTGGCCAGCACTTTCAATACATTTTCTCTTACGTAACGATAAAATGAGGGGTCCCTGAACATCTCGGTAACATTAACAGTGATCTCCTCAACAAATCGCTTCAGGTAGGCCTCGTCGTTTTTTACACGAAAGCGGAATTCGGCAAAAGATGGGAATTTATCGAGCATGAACAGGCGATTGACCCTTCTTTTTAAAGATGCTTTAGAATAATCCGAAAAATCATATCCATACAGATCCATAAGATCTGCAAGCAATTGATTTACTTCCGCATCTTTAATCATGATACCAGTTTAATATTTAGCTAAAAGGTCAAGAAGCATGTCCACATCAATGGGTTTGGAAATATATTCATTAGCACCCGCGTTCAGTGATTTCTCCCTATCCCCCACCATGGCCTGTGCAGTTACAGCAATAATGGGGATACGGGAAATTGCATCTGTAGCTCTTATGGCAGCTATTGCCTGGTATCCATCCATGTCGGGCATCATAATGTCGAGCAATACCACTGCGATGCTTTTATTGTTCTTTAACCGGGTGATGCCTTCCACCGCAGAAAGCGCAGACACCACCTGATATCCCTTTGCCTTTAACACCGCGGATAAGGCAAAAATATTACGGCTGTCATCGTCTATGATCAGGATCGTTTTTTCACTACTCATACTTACATGCTTTTATCATACAGCCATACACGCAACAGGGATAACAACTGGTCCACATCGACGGGTTTCGAAATATAATCTGACGCACCGGCTTTTATACATTTTTCCCTGTCACCTGTCATTGCCTTCGCTGTTACAGCTATTACTGGCAGGTTGCGGAATTTATTATTCTTTCGGATCTCCTGTATGGCAGTGTACCCATCCATTTCAGGCATCATGATATCCATCAGTACTACATCCATATCAGGGTTTTCTTTCAAAACCTGTAAGGCTTCGTTTCCATCTACTGCCGAAAGCACCTTCATCTGTTGTTGTTCCAATGCCTTGGTCAATGAGAAGATGTTTCTCACATCATCATCAACAACCAGAACTTTTTTATTGGCAAGCACTTCATTCAGGGCCCCCAGCCTCCTGTATTTTGCAGGCTGGGTACCGTTAGTATTATTTTCTTCTACCAGGTGCAGGAAAAGTGACACTTCATCAAGGATGCGCTGGAAGGAATGTGCTGTTTTTACCACTATAGAATCTGCATATTGCCTGATCTTCCCTTCCTCTGATTTAGATAAGTTCTTACCTGTGAAAATTATTATGGGCAGGTTTTCCATGCCGGCGCTTTTCTTTAATGCATCCAGGGTTTCATAGGCCTTTTGGTCGGGAATACCCATATCCAGGATCACACAATCCACTTCTTTTTTCTGCAGGTTTTCTACGCCCTGGTCAATGCTACCGGAGATATGTGCATTGACATTTGAAGCTTCCAGGAAATAGGCCAGGGCTTTGGCATGTTTGGGATTCTCCTCTACAATCAGCACTTTTTTATTTTCCTTCATCACTACCTGTTCGATCTTCTTAAAGACCTCCTGCATTTGTTCAAAAGCTATAGGCTTATTAATAAAATCCACGGCACCTTTTTGAAGGCTTTCTTTTTTAGCCTCCAGCGAAGACATAATATGTACGGGTATGTGGCGGGTTTGAATATTTGATTTTAATTCTTCCATCACTTCCCAACCATCTTTTACAGGGAGTTGTAAATCGAGCAGGATACCCACAGGCCTGAACTGAAGTGCCAGGTCAATGCCTTCATCACCTCTAACCGCAACAAGTGCCTTGTACCCGTTTTTATGTGCAAAATCAAGCAAGGCTTTAGCAAAAGCGGTATCATCTTCTATGATCAAAATGGTCTTGTCAGTGGCACTGATAGAGTTCCTGTCATCGGGCACAGGCTCAGGGATTTGATCCGTTTTATATACAGGTTTTACCCGATTATTTACTTCCGGGATTTCCTGTTCCATTTCTGTACCTGCATACTGCCAGTTTTTCTTCTGCTGATCTTTTACAGCTAATTTATATATCGGTACATACACAGTAAACTCACTACCCTTCCCTGGCTCACTTGTTAGTTTTATTTCACCTCCCAGGAGCTTGGCCAATTCACGGCTGATGGACAATCCCAGGCCTGTACCACCATATTTTCTACGAGTGGAACCATCGGCCTGCTGGAAGGCTTCAAAAACAAGGTGTTGTTTGTCCAGTGGGATGCCTATACCGGTATCCTTTACAGAGAACGACAAGAATAAATCGTTCTCCGGAAGAGAGCTGATAGATAAGGTCACTGAACCTTTGGAGGTAAATTTCAATGCATTGGATAAGAGATTTTTCAATACCTGTTCCAGGCGCATTTTATCTGTTTCGATCTGCGATGGTATATTTTCAGCTATATGCACTAACAGGTCCAATCCCCTGTCCTTTGCAATAGGATCGAATAAGGCCTGCATATCATGTACAACTTCATTGATGGAAACAGGTTGGTATTCGAGGTCCATTTTCCCTGCTTCTATTTTCGACAGATCCAGGATCTCGTCAATCAGGGAAAGAAGTCCATTTCCCGAGCTTTGAATTACATGGGCATATTCCACCTGGTCGCTGGAAAGATTTTTTTCACTATTCTCAGAGAGAAGGCGGGAAAGCAGTAATATAGAATTTAAAGGGGTTCTGAGTTCGTGGGACATGTTGGCAAGGAATTCCGATTTATACCTTGTACTCAACTGAAGTTCTTCTGCTTTCTTTTGTATCTCCAGGTTGCGTTCCACTATTACCTGGTTTCTTTCTTCCAGTAAACGGGATCGTTCTTCCAGCTCCTGGTTAGCATGCATCAATTCTTCCTGCTGCACTTTCAACTCTTCTTCCGAAGCCTGCAATTTTTCAGATTGGGCTTCCAGTTCGGCATTGATATTTTCCAGTTCTGAATGTTGTGCCTGCAGCTCCTCTGATTGCGCCTGTGTTTCTTCAAAAAGCTCCTGCAATCTTTCCCTGCTTTTAGCTGACTGAAGTGCCACTGCAATGGCAGGCGCAACCTGCTGAATAAAAGCCAGGGAAGAATCATTAAATGCTCCTATGGTGCCAATTTCAGCGACGCCTTCCACTTTCCCTTCATGTACAAAAGGGATCACCAATATATTCTTAGGCCTTGCCTGCCCGGAAGCAGTTTTTATTTTGACAAATTCATCAGGAACATTATCCAGGTGCATGACCTTACCTTTCTCGGCTGCCTGTCCCAGTAAAGTTTCACCATATTTCAGTTCACGGGGAATATTTTCCAGGCCTGGCACAGCAAATCCACCGGCATAGCGTAGAAAATCATCCTTCGTTATATACATCAATCCTACATCTCCATTAACATAAGTAGTCAGGGCGTCTAATGCATCTTCAGCCAGTGAATTGACATCTTTGTCACCCCGGAGCTGTTCATTGACCAATTCCACGCCAGCCAGCACCCATAATTTTTCCTCATTTTCCTTATTAAATTGCTGCAGGTCATTCTTCATGCGCAGAATGGCATTGCCCAATATATCTTCACTGCTGCGGGGAACAACAGGTACTTCAAACCTGCCACTGCCAATTGCATCTGCGGCCACCGCCAGGGCTTTATTATTGGAATCGATCCGCAGCATGGATTGAGCCAGGTTGCCGATAACATCGTTCGAGTCTTTGCGGATATTGAGCCCGGTGGCCCCTTCTGAAATTTTTTGAGCAGCTAGATTGAGCGATTGCAAAGATTTTGTGACCAATGAAATAATATAGCTCACAAATGCAATAACCACTACTATGCTCAATAATAAATAAATGAGTGTGGCAAACCTTTTGGATCTTTCCTTTTCATAAGTGCCATGAATACCTGCCTGCACATCATTCAATAGTTTAGCCTGCAGTGTCTTCATATCATCTACTGCGGTTGCTGATACAGACCACCATTTTTCCGCATCAAAATTGCTGTCGATCCTGTTATATAGAAACAGGTCATCAACAGTTTTCATTACCGGTTTCAGGGAACCTAAAGAGACCATTTGTTGATAGGCAGCAATAGAAGCCGGCGTGGATTTTACCAAAAATTCTTTCTCATAGCTTTTATAGATCTCGTAAAAATTTTTGGTGTTCTCCATCAAAGAAGAGACTACACTATGTGTATAGAGCTGGTAATAGATGTTTGCTCTTAATCTTCCCATATCTGTTATCATTTCAGATAACAATTTCTGGCCAGCCAGCTCCTTTGCGATTGGTTGAAGAAATACTATGTTATTGGAGGAAATACTGTTTAAGGTATTCAAACGGAAGATGGCATTGTTAAAATAGTTGATGGTTTCATTGGCAGAAATTGATCTGCCATCAAGTTGCCGGCGCATCTCCGATAGGCTGTCAAGAAATGTATAAGATTCAACCTTCAGGTATTGTGAATCATTATCTGCATGAAGACGTTTTAAAGCCGCGTCTGTACGTGGCCGTTGCATCACCAATTCACTGCGCCATTGCTGGGTGAGCGCATAACCAAAACTGTACCTGCGCTCAGATTGCAATTCGCTGATCAGGTTATTGATATTACTAACCTGGTCTACTCGTGACAGGTAGTTTTTTAAGATGGAAAGCTTGTCTGTCTTTTCATTATAGATCTGCAGGGCAAAATAGAACAGCAATGCTAAAGGCAATAGCCCTACAAGTATCAATTTGGCATATAATGGAAGCCTTTTGAAAAATAAGTTCATAAAAGAATTAAGAATGGTGGGCTATGAGATTTTTATCAATGATGGTCCTGGACTCTGCTGGTTGTCGCATGGGTAGTATAATATAAAAGGTAGCGCCTTCTCCCGGTTGACTCCTGGCATCTATCAAGCCATTGTGTTTATCCACAATTTTCTTAGCTATGGCAAGGCCTATACCTGTGCCTTCATATTCTACCTGCGCATTCAGCCTTTGGAAAATGGTAAAGATTTTGTCGCGGTATTGTTCATCAAACCCGATCCCATTGTCAGCGATGGTGATCCTGCAAAAAGATCCGTAAGAAGCAGCAGGACTGTCAAGTATCGGGTCTTTAATGATCTCTGATTGAATATGTATAACGGGTGGAATGCCTGGTCTGGAGAATTTCAGGGCATTGCTCAGGATATTCAGGAATAACTGGTGCATCAATCCAGGAACAACCTCCAGCCTGGGTATGGGTTCCACATTAATGGTGGCCTTTTTTTCCATAATGGTCAGTTCCAGGTCGTTCAATATTTCATCTATGATCCTGTTAATATCAGATATCTCAAATATATCAGCAGCTGATAACCTCGTAAAATTTAAAAGATCACCGATCAGGTTACTCATCCGTTCAGATGAACGCAATATTTTGTTGAGATAGATGCCAATGGTATCATCAAAACTTGCCCTGTCCTTGATAAGGTTACCAAAGAACAGGATCTTCCTCAGTGGCTCTTTCAAATCATGGGAAGCAACGGAGGCGAATTGCTGCAAGTCATGGTTGGTGATCTCCAGTTCCCGGATTATCTCCAGGAGTTCCCTTGTTCTTTCAGCCACTTTAAGTTCCAGCAGTTCGTTCAAAGATTTTTGATGATGGATGTCTGTAAGTGTGCCTACCCATTTTACCAGCTGATCTCCCACCCTAACCGGAATAATCCTTAAAAGGTGGTAGCAAAAGGCACCGGTGAGGAGATCCTTTAAGCGGACCTCAGTTTCAACAGGTTGTCCCTCCCTGATCCATTGATACCATTTTACTTCCAGGTTTCCCTCATCAGGATGTAACACAGGAAAAGTACCCATAGTGGCTGCATACTGAAACCAGCCACTATTGACAAATTCGATCTTGCCCTGCGCATTGGCTGTGAAAGCTATTTGCGGCAATGATTCCAGGGTAGTATGCAATTCATTAACGGTGGCTGTCAACGCCTTTTCCGCCTTCTTCAGCGCATCCGTTTTTTCATAGAGGTTATGAAGGTTGCGCACTTTTAATATCAGGATATCCGGATCGACCGGCTTGGTAATGTAATCCACGCCTCCTGATTCAAATCCCTTGGTCACAAACCGCTTATGGGTATTGACCGCAGATAAGAATATGATGGGAATGTCCCTGGTTTTATTCAGGCTACTGATCGATTCAGCCACTTCAAACCCATCCATTCCAGGCATTTGTACATCCAGGAGGATCAGGGCATAGTTGTTTTTTAAAACTTTTTTTAAAGCTTCCTCCCCGGATTGAGCAGTATCGGTCTGAAAGGAGTTTACCTCCAGTATCTGTTTAAGGGAATAGAGGTTCTCAGGCTTATCGTCTACAATCAGAATCATTGATCCGGGTGTTTGTGGCTTTCAATATAAGTATGGCTGGTCACTTGACCTGAACGCCGAATTTAGACCATTTTACCAAACTAATACCTGACTACCATTTGAAAAGGTGAATCAGAAATATATTGGATAGTCAACTTCATTCTACTTCTGTTGACCTGCTAAATCTTTGTGAGCATACATATAATTGCTTATAAATATAAATACAGACCACGCTATTGCCTTCCGGCCATGACCTGCAAAGTGCGCTGCAATTGGCCATGGTCAAAGGTTTAGACCCTTCTACCTGATAAAAAACATTTAAAAATTTGACTTTCATCATATAATACCAACCTAAACAAATGTCCCTTTATCAAAGAGTTCTTTATCTCAATTACAAAAATTCTATTGTATGGCAATCAAAATCACCGAAGAGTGCATCAACTGTGGTGCATGCGAACCTGAATGTCCGAATAATGCAATTTATGAAGGCGGTATGGGCTGGTCTATTGGAGACCGCACAACTGTTACAGGCAATTATGTATTAAGTGATGGAACCATTGTAGGAGCGGCACAGCGCTTTGAACCTTTAAGTCTTGACACCTATTATGTGGCACCAGAAAAATGCACGGAATGCCAGGGTTTTCATGAATCTCCACAATGTTCAAGTGTTTGTCCTGTAGACTGCTGTGTGCCTGATGAAGCACGCGTTGAAACAACAGAAATATTACTGGCCCGGAAAGAGGCCTTACATTCCTAAAAAAGGAAACAATGGAAACCGTTGAACAAATTAAAGGGAAACAACCGGAGATAAAAGAAGTGGACAAGATCGTTGTCCGCTTCTCCGGCGATTCCGGTGATGGCATGCAACTGACAGGCATGCAGTTTTCTGATACTGCCGCATTATTTGGCAATGACCTGAGCACCTTTCCGGACTACCCATCAGAGATCAGGGCTCCAATAGGCACTGTAGCAGGTGTATCTGGATTCCAGATACATTTTGGCAGCACGGAGATCTATACGCCCGGCGACAGCTTTGATGTGATAGTAGCCATGAATGCAGCAGCCCTGAAGGTTGACCTTCCCAGGCTGAAGCAAGGTGGTATCATCATTGCCAATACACAGGGATTTGACCGTAAGAATCTTGGCCTGGCAAAATACCCGGAAGACATAAACCCTTTAGAAGATGGTTCCCTACAGAATTATACCGTTCATAAAGTTGACATAACCAAACATACACGCGAAAGCTTATCAGGTACTGGCCTGGGGATGAAAGAAATTGAAAGATCCAAGAACATGTTTGTTCTGGGCCTGCTGTTCTGGATGTTTGATAAGCCCCTGGATCATACATTGAAATTCATCAATGAAAAATTTGCTTCCAAACCTGAAATAGCTGATGCCAATACAAAGGCTCTGAATGCAGGATGGAACTTTGGTGAGAACACAGAAGTGTTTACCACGCAATTCAGGGTGGCACCCGCAAAATTACCCCCTGGTGTTTACAGGAATATTACAGGTAATACTGCTACAGCCATAGGTTTGCTGGCAGCCGCCCAAAAAGCAGCCCTGCCTTTATTTATAGGATCCTACCCTATTACACCTGCCACAGATATCCTGCAGGAACTTTCCAAATACAAAACAAACGGGGTAAAGGCCTTCCAGGCAGAAGATGAAATTGCAGGCATATGCTCCGCCATCGGTGCTTCCTATACCGGTAACCTGGCGGTAACAACCACCTCAGGGCCTGGAATGGCGTTAAAGACCGAAGCACTGGGATTGGCAACTATGCTGGAACTGCCCCTGGTGGTAGTAAATGTGCAACGGGGTGGTCCTTCCACCGGCCTGCCAACTAAAACCGAACAGGCCGACCTGTTAATGGCCATGTATGGCCGGCACGGTGAAGCACCATTACCAATATTGGCCGCTACTTCACCTTCCGATTGTTTTGCTACTGTATTTGAAGCATGCAAAATAGCTGTGGAGCACATGACCCCCGTGATATTTTTAAGTGATGGTTATATAGCCAACGGCTCCGAGCCCTGGCGCTTTCCCACAGAGGAAGAACTTGAAAAAATTACAACAAAATTCCTGGCTCAAAAAGACCTGGGTCCTGCCGGACTAATGCCTTATGCCAGAAATGAGTTCCTGGTACGTCCCTGGATAAAACCTGGCACCAAAGGCATGGAACACCGTATAGGTGGACTGGAAAAACAGGATGGAACAGGTAATGTTTCCTATGATCCATTGAACCATGAAAAAATGGTCAGTCTCAGGGCTGCCAAGATCAAGGCAATTGAAGATTTTATTCCTTTAGCTGCTCCTGATTCAGGCAACACTACAGGCAAATTGCTGGTATTGGGATGGGGATCTACCTATGGATCCATAAAATCTGCTGTAACAGAATTGTTGGATAAAGGTTTTGATGTTTCGCATATACAATTGCGGCACATCAATCCATTCCCCAAAAACCTGGGAGAACTGCTGCATAGTTATGATCATGTATTGATACCTGAAATGAACAGCGGGCAACTGTTGCAATTGATAAGGGCCAAATACATGGTGCCTGCCACAGGATTTTCAAAAGTGCAGGGCATGCCATTCACCACCACAGAATTGAAAGATAAAATGCTTGAACTGCTAAAAGCTTAATGTATGGAAACGATTACCAGGAACACAGAAAAATTTACAGCGAAAGACTTTGCTTCTGAGATGGATGTGAAATGGTGTCCCGGCTGCGGGGATTACTCCATATTAAAGCAGGTGCAAACTGTATTCCCTGACCTTGGCATTCCCAAAGAGAACTTTGTATTTATATCAGGCATTGGATGTTCCTCACGCTTTACCTACTACATGGACACGTTTGGAATGCATAGCATACATGGTCGTGCAGCTGCCATAGCTTCAGGCGTCAAAGCCTCTAATCCCGATCTCAGTGTGTGGATCATTTCAGGTGACGGGGATTCTCTTTCTATCGGGGGTAATCATTTCATCCACCTGATGAGGAAGAATTTTGATGTCAACTACCTGTTGTTCAACAACCAGATCTATAGCCTGACAAAGGGTCAATATTCTCCCACATCCGAAAAAGGCAAAGTGACCAAAACCTCGCCTTTTGGATCTATTGAAGAGCCATTTAACCCTTCTGAACTGGCACTGGGAGCCAAGGCTTCTTTTGTGGCCCGCACGCTGGACAGGGATCCCAGGCATATGCAGGAAATATTGAAAAGAGCACACCAGCATAAAGGAACCTCGTTTGTGGAAGTTTACCAGAATTGCCCTGTATTTAATGATGGTGCCTTCTTTGCTTATTCAGATAAAGAAACCAAAAAAGAAGAAAGCATCTACCTGGAACATGGCAAACCCCTCATATTTGGACAAAACAATGAAAAAGGCATTCACCTGGATGGCCTGACTCCTGTAATTGTTGACATGACCCAGGAATGTAACAATGACCTTTGGGTGCATGATGAAAAAGATAAAACAAAGGCAAACCTGATCTCGAGATTCTTCGATACAGAGTTCAATGGAAATCATTTTCCAAGACCGTTTGGAGTCATATTCGCAGAAGAACGACCTACTTATGATGATATCCTGAACCAGCAGATGGAAACATTGTACATACGTAAGGGAAAAGTACCGATGAACAAGATCTTATCAGGCAATAAAACCTGGACAATACTCTAATTCACAATGTGGATATGTATGTCCTTTTTGTGACAGGAATTGAATAACTTACTTGTGGAATCCCAAACCATATTAACGAAACCTGCTTAAAAACTTTATATGGGCCCTATCTCCCTCATAGCACTTACGTTAGCCGCCCTGCTTTTTTCGGCTGGTGGTATACTTGTCGGCAAATTATTTAATAAAGGAAGCAAGAACCTGCAAAAGGGTGAAGCCTACGAATGTGGTATTCCCACCAAGACCTCGCCCTGGCACCAATTCAATGTAGGCTACTATTTGTTTGCCTTGCTGTTCCTGATCTTCGACGTGGAACTGGTATTCCTTTATCCCTGGGCAGTGGTGGTAAAAAAGATCGGTGTCACTGCACTGGTGGAGATCGTGGTATTTATTTTCATTCTATTCATGGGGTTTTTGTATGCCCATAAAAAAGGAGCGCTTAAATGGATGTAAGAGATGAAATAAGAGAAAAAAATAAAGACTTCCCCGGCCAGATCATTGAGGCCCCGGGCGGAGGGATCATTGCGGGTACTTTCCAGGATATAGTAAACTGGGCGCGGTCCAATTCGCTATGGCCTTTGACCTTTGCCACCAGTTGCTGCGGTATAGAAATGATGAGTGTGGCATCATCCAAATATGATTTTTCCCGTTTTGGATTTGAAGTAGCCAGGGCTACTCCCCGCCAGGCAGATGTGATCATCATTGCAGGTACCATTGTAAACAAAATGGCCCCGGTATTAAAAAGATTGTATGACCAGATGGCTGATCCCAAATATGTGATCGCCATGGGGGCATGTGCCATTAGCGGCGGACCATTTTTTTACAATACCTACTCAGTTGTAAAAGGCGCTGACCACGTAATACCCGTAGATGTTTATATACCCGGTTGTCCTCCCAGGCCCGAGGCCTTATTACATGCCCTGATCTCATTACAGGAAAAGATAAAAAGCGGGCTGACAAGGGAACAAGGGATCAATGAAAAATTGTTGTATGACAAAGGATGAACTAAAAGAATCTATAACCATTGCACTTCCAACGGCGGTCTTTGATGAAACCGGCGAATGGTTGAACGTGCAGGTAGAATCCACAGAATGGAAAGCTATGGCACAATGGCTTCGCAGTTCCGTTCTACAGATGGATTACCTGTTCTGCCTGACCTGTATTGACTGGAAAACACTTTTGACAGTGGTGTATCATCTCACCTCCACCTTGCATCGCATACCTATTGTGATCAAGATAAAACTTGACAGGCAGCAACCCCAAGTAGAAACTGTTTCGGATATATGGAGGACAGCAGAATTTCATGAGAGAGAGGTCTTTGAACTATTCGGTGTTCAATTTCTACATCATCCTGACCTGAGGAGATTGATACTGACTGACGATTTTGAAGGATTTCCATTGCGTAAAGATTTTGAAGACCCGGTAAATATGGTAAAATTATAATGATGCACTTAGACATCTATGCCTATCAATTTATAATGGAAGCTCTATAATAAGATCCTGTTTATGTACACTGAAACTCAAATAATAAAAGATACTACGCAATTCACTTCCAATGGGCAGGAAGGAGAACTGGTGATCAATGTAGGACCTCAGCACCCGGCTACCCATGGCGTATTGCACCTTGTGATCACGCTGAATGGTGAGACCATTAAGAAAGTGGAGCCGCACCTGGGATATATTCACCGGTCCATTGAAAAAATGTGCGAGAGCCTGAGCTACAGGCAATTTATTTACGTCACCAGCCGCATGGATTATTTATCAGCCCATATGAATAACCATGCCTGCGCTATGACAGTAGAAAAGGGATTGCAGATTGAAGTGCCTCCAAGAGCGCAATATATACGCGTGATCATGGATGAACTGACCAGGATCGCTTCACATGAATTATGGTGGGGAGCCATGGCAATGGACCTTGGCGCTTTTACACCATTCTTTTATGCCTTCCGTGAGAGGGAGACCATTAATGACATCATGGAAGAAACCTGTGGCGCACGGCTGACCATGAATTACATGGTTCCCGGTGGCGTGATGGCAGACATCCATCCTCTTTTTCAACAAAGGGTGAAAGATTTTATAAAGCTCTTTAAGTCGAAGATCGATGAATATGACGAACTGGTTACCGGCAACATCATCTTTCAAAACAGGATGAAAGGCGTTGGTGTTCTTTCAAAAGAAGATGCTATTTCCTATGGTTGCAGTGGGCCCGTTGCCCGTGGCAGTGGTGTATCCTGCGATATCAGAAAATTATACCCTTACGAGGTTTATGACAAGGTGGCTTTTGATGAAATAATAGAAACGGAAGGGGATTCATTTGCCCGCTACATGGTAAGGATCAGGGAAATGCACCAATCAATCCGCATCATTGAACAATTAATTGATAATATACCCGAGGGTGATTTCCAGGCAAAGACCAAGGCAGTATTAAAATTACCGAAAGGTGAATTCTATACAAGAGTGGAAACAGCAAGAGGTGAATTGGGCGTGTATATAGTAAGTGAAGGTGGAACAACACCCTACCGTATAAAATTCAGATCACCTGGATTTTCCAACCTTTCTGCGCTCGATCATATGGCAAGAGGTAGCAAGATAGGCGACCTGATGGCCATGATGGGCACACTGGACCTGGTGATACCGGATATTGACAGGTAGGTGGTGAGGTTGACAAGTTAACTAGTTGACAGGTTGAAAGGTGTTAAGAAGTTTAAAGAAAATGAAATAACTATTTATGTTTAGTTTGGAAGGCATAACAAAATTTTTACAGGATTGGCTGTACGCCAACTTCAATCCTACCTGGGCGTTGATCATCGAATGCCTGATCGTCATTGTATTGGCGATTGCCTTATTTGCCTTTTTAGGCCTGGTACTGGTACTGATGGAAAGAAAGGTGGCTGCGCACATGCAGATACGCCTGGGTCCCAACCGAGTGGGTCCGAAAGGCATGTTCCAGACAGCAGCAGATACATTGAAGCTGATCATGAAAGAAGGTCTTACTCCTGATGGAGCTGATAAGTTCTTATTCAACCTGGCACCTTTTGTAGTAATGATCGTAGCCATGCTGATACTGGCACCTATTGCATTTGCCAAAGGATTCCAGATCTGGGATCTCAATATTGGAGTATTGTATGTATCAGCTATTTCTTCCCTGTCCGTTATCGGCATACTCATGGCAGGATGGGCAAGCAATAACAAATATTCCTTATTAGGCGCCATGAGAAGTGGTGCCCAGATTGTCAGTTATGAACTATCTGCAGGCATATCCATTTTGTGCATTGTTGTTTTATCCGGAAGCCTTTCCATCAACGATATTATTGCCAGCCAGCAAAATGGCTGGTGGTTGTTTAAAGGGCACATACCTGCAATCATTGCCTTTGTTATTTTCATGATTGCGGTGACTGCAGAAACCAACCGGGCACCTTTTGACCTGGCGGAAGCCGAGTCTGAATTAACAGCTGGTTTCCATACAGAATATTCGGGGATGAAGTTTGCCCTGTTCTTCCTGGCGGAATACATCAACATATTTATCGTTTGTGCTATCGGTGCAACCTTATTCCTGGGAGGATGGATGCCTTTTCATATTGGAAGCTGGCAGGCATTTAACCATATTATGGATTATATCCCTTCATCGATCTGGTTTTTTGGAAAAACATTTTTCCTGATCTTTTTGATCATGTGGTTTCGATGGACATTCCCAAGGTTAAGGGTGGACCAGCTGCTGAACCTGGAGTGGAAATATTTATTGCCTATAAGCCTGTTCAATTTATTACTGGTGACAGTAATAGCCATTTTTGGGTGGCATTTTTAAAATAAAATCAACCGGTGAATTCCGGTTGATACACAAAAACGATTGAAACAATAACCATGTTTATCAAAGAATACTTAACGGATATCTACAGGGGCACCAAATCATTGCTCACGGGAATGAAGCGCACCGGTTATTATTTTGTGCGTCCCCGGGAGATCATTACAGAGCAATATCCTGACAACAGGGAAACCCTGGTGATGGCTGAACGTTTCAGGGGTGAAGTGGTCATGCCGCATGATGCCAACAATGAACATGCCTGCACGGGTTGCACCGCATGTGAACTGGCCTGTCCGAATGCCACTATAAAGATCATCACCAAATTTGATCTAACGCCTGAAGGCAAAAAGAAAAAAGCGCTTGACACTTTTGTTTATCACCTGGAACTCTGCACCATGTGCGGCCTGTGCGTGGAGGCTTGTCCAACAAGTGCCATAAAGATGGGACAGAATTTTGAACACAGTGTTTACGACAGGAGCCAATTAACAAAGAAACTGAATCAACCAGGATCTAAAATCAGGGAGGGAGTTGAATAATGAATGCATCAGCCATCATATTTTATGCTATATCAGCATTCCTGCTAGGATCAGGACTGCTGGCGGTCACTTCCAGGAAGATCTTCCGGTCAGCCATTTGGTTGTTATTTACACTGGTGGGTGTAGCCGCGCTGTATTTCTGGATGGATGTAAACTTTATTGGAGCCATACAGATCATTGTTTATGTAGGTGGTATAGTGGTACTCATCATATTCTCCATTTTCCTTACACAACAATCGGGAAAAGAAATGGCGAAGCCTATGATGAAGCGCACTGTATTTTCTATACTTGCGGCTCTTTTTGGTTTAGGTTTCAGCTATAACCTGATCAGCAATTATGGGTTTACTGCCAATACAACTACGCCCTTCAATGTCAGTGTCTCTGAAATAGGCACACAAATGCTTAGCACCACATCACACGGCTTCGTACTTCCTTTTGAAGTGGTGAGCATGCTGTTGCTAGCTGCCATGGTAGGATGCATAGTCATTGCCATGAAAACACCGGAACAAAAACAGGCTGCTATCAAACCTTCGCCTGTTCAACCGGAAATGCCTGTGAATATTGAAGAATTGATCAATACTACCATTACTAAAAAAGAAACCGCGGAGGAAATGTAATATGGGAACGGTACCACTGACACATATATTATTTGTAAGCACAGCCCTTTTTTGTATTGGCATGTATGGCTTGTTCACGCGACGCAACCTGATCACGATGCTAATGGCCATTGAACTGATATTGAACAGTGTCAATATCAATTTCGTAGCCTTTAATAAATACCTCTACCCCGACAAATTAGATGGTATTTTCTTCGTGATCTTCATCATTACCATTGCTGCCGCCGAAGCTGCTGTAGCCATAGCCATTATCATTAATCTATACAGAACACATCAATCAATAGATGTGGAAGATGCAACCGAACTGAAATTTTAAGACATGTCGAACTATTCTTACATAGCGCTGATCCCATTGTTACCACTGGCCAGTTTTATTTTGCTGGGGCTTTGGGGAAAAAAATATTTTAAGTCAACTGCGGGGATCCTAGGCACTGCTTCACTCATGGGCTCTACGCTCCTTTCCCTTTATGCCGCTTATTCTTATTTCTTTGTTGATGGAAAGATCAATGGAGCTTATGGGAAGATAGAAGTAATGAAACATACCTGGCTGCAATTTTCCCCGGGCCTATCCATTGATATGGGTTTCCTTTTAGATCCTATTGCCATTATGATGATCGTAGTGGTGAGTTTTGTTTCGCTGATGGTACACCTATTCAGTCTTGGGTATATGAAAGGAGAAGAACGGTTTGCCACCTATTATTCCTTCCTGGGACTTTTCACCTTCTCCATGTTGGGACTGGTGCTTTCCACTAATATTTTCCAGATCTATATTTTCTGGGAGCTTGTTGGTGTGTCCTCCTACCTGTTGATTGGTTTTTATTATGACAGGCCATCTGCAGTAGCCGCAGCTAAAAAAGCGTTTATTGTTACCCGGTTTGCCGATTTTGGATTCCTGGTTGGCATATTGATCCTTGGCTTCTATGGGGGATCGCTTGATTTTGGTACTTTATTACAACGGTTAACATCTGTTCAATCCAGCGAATTTATAAGTATTACAACAGCTTCATTCCTTGGTGTATCTATGCTTACCTGGGGTTTGTTACTGGTATTTATGGGTGGTGCGGGTAAATCTGCTTTATTCCCACTCCATATCTGGTTACCGGACGCCATGGAAGGACCAACACCGGTTTCTGCCCTTATACATGCGGCTACCATGGTGGTGGCAGGTGTTTACCTCGTGGCCAGGCTTTTTCCTCTTTTTGCCATGGATGAAGCGGCCTTACAGGTAGTAACTTATGCAGGTATTATTTCTGCTTTGGTGGCAGCCATTATTGCCTGTACGCAAACTGATATCAAAAGAGTGCTGGCTTATTCGACGATGTCACAGATTGGCTTTATGATGTTTGCCCTTGGCGTTTCAGGGTATGGAGAAGCAAGAGGATTGGGTTACACAGCCTCCATGTTCCATTTATTCACCCACGCCTTTTTTAAATCGCTTTTATTTCTTTGTGCCGGTTCTATCATTCACCTCGTGCACAGTAATGACATGAAGAATATGGGCGGCCTGAGAAAGCTTATGCCGGTAACGCATTTTGGCTTTTTGATCGCCTGCCTGGCCATCTCGGGCATACCTCCATTTGCCGGATTCTTCAGCAAAGAAGGCATCCTGATGGCTACCTTTGAATCTAATAAGTTCATTTTCTTTATTGCGCTCTTCACTTCCGCCCTTACAGCATTTTATATGTTCAGGCTTTACTTCTCTATTTTCTGGAATAAAGAAGCTTCAACTGAAAAGACATATCATGGAGAAGGGTCGCTGTCCATGAAGGTTCCATTGATCATATTAACAGCATGTTCCATACTGGCAGGGTTTGTTCCTTTCTCAAAATTGATCACCACTGATGGTTTACCGCTGGAAGAGCATATGAACCTATTATTTTCAATTGCCCCTGTGGGCCTGGCCCTGTTAGCCATATTGATAGCTGCCAACCTTTACAAAAAAGAAAACACAAAGCCACAAAAGCTGTCACAATCCTTAGGAACATTATATATAGCAGCAAAAAGGAAATTTTACATTGACGAAGTTTACCTGTTCATCACTCAAAAAGTTGTATTCAATTTGATTGGCCGTCCTGCAGCATGGATAGACCGCAATATCATTGATGGATCTGTTAACCTGTTGGCAACAGTTACCGGCAAAACATCACAAAGGATCAAAGGCCTCCAGTCAGGTAGTGTTCAGAACTATGCATTGTATTTTTTTAGTGGAATAGCTGCTTTGGCAGTCATCTTTATTTACTTATGGAAATAATGTTTGTATGAATTTATCATTGCTCATAATAGTGCCCTTTTTGACAGCCATCGCTATTTTATTTTCAAAGGAGGCGAAAACAACAAGGATCGTTTCTTTACTGGGCGCCGTCGTGCAACTGGCTTTAGCACTATTCCTGCTTACTGCCTATTTACAGGAACGTTCGTTGGGGAATACAGCACCTATGCTGTTTGAATACAATTATGTTTGGTTTGGTCCTTTACATATTAACTATCATGTAGGTGTGGATGGTATATCCATTGCCATGATCTTATTAACAGCATTCGTGGTACTGGCAGGAATACTGGTTTCATGGACTATAGAAAAATGGAACAGGGAATATTTCTTTTTGTTGCTCTTTTTGAGCATGGGTGCCTATGGGTTCTTTATATCATTGGACCTGTTCACCTTATTCTTTTTCCTGGAAGTGGCTGTGATACCGAAATTTTTGCTGATAGGTATTTGGGGCAGTGGAAAGAAGGAATACAGTGCCATGAAGCTTGCTCTCATGTTGATGGGCGGATCAGCCCTGGTATTTGTGGGCCTGGCGGGCATTTTCTTCCATACCAATACATTTGATATCTTACAGATAGCACAACTTCACATTCCTTTAGCCACTCAAAAACTATTTTTCCCATTCGCCTTCATAGGGTTTGGCATATTCACCGCCTTATTTCCTTTTCATACATGGGTACCTGATGGCCACTCCTCTGCTCCCACCGCAGCATCGATGTTTTTGGCGGGCATATCTATGAAGTTGGGGGGCTATGGATGCCTCAGGGTAGCCACCTACCTGATGCCTGATGCAGCACATGCCTATTCAGGTGTCATCATTGCATTGGCAACCATTGCCATCATTTACGGGGCCTTTGCCACCATGATGCAAAAGGACCTGAAATATATTAATGCGTATTCATCCGTCAGCCATTGTGGTTTTGTTTTATTAGGTATTGGCATGCTAACAAAAACATCCATTAATGGCGCAGTACTGCAAATGGTATCGCATGGTTTGATGACAGCCCTTTTCTTCGCCGCCATTGGAATGATCTATGGCCGGACACATACAAGAATGGTTGCGCAGTTGGGTGGGTTATTGAAAGTCACCCCCTTTATATCCACCGTTTTTGTCATTGCGGGTCTCTGTTCTTTAGGTCTTCCGGGGTTCAGTGGCTTTGTAGCGGAAATGACAGTATTTATGGGTTCCTGGCAAAACCCGGATACACTTTACAGAGTAGCCACCATACTGGCTTGTGCTTCCATAGTAGTGACCGCAGTGTATATTTTAAGAGCAACTGGCAAAACCATCATGGGGCCTATAAACCAATCGTATTTGCGACTGAATGACGCCACATGGAATGAGAAACTGGCCGCTGGTGTTTTGATCACGGGCATCGTCATCATTGGTATTGCTCCTTTTTTGATCAATCAATTAATTGCAGGAGGTACAGAGACCATCATGCAGCAAATAGGAAAAACCATCATTTCTAAATGACCACCGTATGTTGAACGAGTTTTTTATATTGATGAAGCAGGAACTGACCGTTGCGGCCATCATATTTATATTGCTTTTTTTAAAACTAGGTAAAGACCGCAGTAATGAGACGATAATGCACATAGTAAATGCATTACTGCTTTTCAATGTAATATTTGGTTTTATTGGCAACAGCCAGGGCATGCTCTTTAACGAGATGTTCAGGACCAATCCATTAATGGTATTGGAAAAAAATATCCTGAGCCTGGCCATGCTGATCATTTCCATGCAATCATGGTCATGGCTAAAAACGCATAAGCATGTGATTGAGTTTTATTTGCTCTTGTTGTCTACACTGCTAGGTATGTTCTTTATGATCTCAGGAGGCACCTTACTCATGTTCTATCTGGGCCTGGAGCTTTCTACCATACCGTTGGCAGCAGCTGCCAACTTCAATCTTACCAAAAGACAATCATCTGAAGCTGCCATGAAGCTGATCATCTCTTCAGCTTTTTCTTCCGGTCTTTTATTATTTGGTATTTCCATGATCTATGGAACGACAGGCACTTTGGTATTTTCTCAATTACCTCAATTACTCACTAACACACCTTTACAAATATTTGCATTTATATTATTGCTCGCCGGCTTTGCATTTAAGATCTCGGTGGCACCATTCCATTTGTGGACAGCGGATGTATATGAAGGAGCTCCAGTAGCAGTTACATCCTACCTGTCTGTAGTTTCTAAAGGCGCAGTGTTGTTTGTATTTGTCTCGGTTTTGTACACAGTATTTAAACCGCTTGCCGAAGCCTGGTACAATATGTTGTTCATTCTTTCCGTATTGACCATCATTACAGGTAATCTTTTTGCGATCCGGCAAGACAATTTCAAACGGTTCCTCGCATTTTCATCCATAGCCCAGGTAGGCTTTATCCTGATCGGTATTACCGGAAGTTCACAAACAGGTTCTACCTCCGTTATTTATTTTGTACTGATCTATGTGTTTTCCAACCTGGCAGCTTTCGGCGTTGTTTCATTGGTGAGTGCCTTGACAGGAAAAGAAAAGATCAGTGATTACAGGTCTTTCTATAAAACGAATCCAGTGCTTTCCTGGATACTAACCATTGCTTTATTTTCACTGGCGGGGGTACCACCTACTGCCGGTTTTTTTGGTAAGTTTTTCCTGTTGTTGGCAGGGGCCTCCAAAGGAAATTATTTGCTGATCACTATTGCCGCTCTCAATATGATCATATCCTTTTATTATTATTTAAGAATAGTGAAAGCCATCTTTATGGATCCAAACGAACAACCTATAGCCAAAATCACCATCCCTGTTTTTCCACGGATTGCTTTATATGCATGCGTGATTGGCGTATTATTCATTGGTTTGTTCAGTTATGTATATGAATACATTCACTCACTCAATAGTCCTTTTTAAAACTGTTTTATGGCTATCAATAAAAATCATGAATTCGAGGAACTGAACGGGGTTAAATGCGCCATTGTTGAACGAAACGCATCACAGGATAGAGTGGATTTTTTAAAAGATATCCTTGAAGTGAATAATTATACTGTAATAGTGGTTGCCAGTCCTCCACCTAAAGCAGCTCCCGCACCGCCTCCTGTAGCCACAACAGAAAATCAACCTGGTGTTGTGGAACCTGTACCTGCTCCTTCCACATTTACCGTAGGCGTCACTGATGTAACATTTAACCCTACCAATGCCATCTTTGGCCGGCTGTTAAAAACGCGTGATAAACATATTGTAACACTGGCTTACTGGAAACAAAAAGAACCAGTACCACTGGACGAAATTCCTTATTTCGAAGACAGAAATTCCTAGTTTTCATTTTTCTTGCCAGACAATAAAAAGAACCGGCCTGCCGGTTCTTTATTTTTTGCTCCATAACGTGTTCTCTAACCAGGTCAAGATTGTTTGTGCATTTCGAACATGATTATAGTAGCTGCTATTATGTCAAATCATGTGATTGACAAAATCAAATTATCTCCGCCTGCCCATAAAAAAAGAACCGGTCTCCCGGTTCTTTACTTTTTGATAGTTGTAGACTTATAAAGCTTTTAATGTGGAAAGCTTGTGCCATCTTTCGGATTTAGCTGCTTCTGCCTGCTCGAGGAATTCTGCAGCCAGTTCAGGATTTTTCGCTTTGATCACTTTAAAACGATTCTCCTGGTACATGAAATCTGAAAGTGGTAATGCCGGATCCTTGGAATCGATCACGAAGCGTTGACCCTGTGGTTTTAATGGATTGTAGTGGAACAATGGCCAGTAACCTGATTTCACAGCCATATCCTGTTCATAAGCACCCCGGTTCATTTCTATACCATGAGCTATACAATGTGCATAGGCAATGATCAGAGATGGACCTGGATAAGCTTCAGCTTCCAAAATGGTCCTGATAGTATGTGCGTCGTTAGCGCCCATCGCGATCTGTGCCACATAAGCTGTACCATGAGCAATGGCCTGTAGTGCCAGATCTTTTTTACCCGTGGTCTTTCCATTGACCGAGAATTTGGCACTGGCACCGATTGGAGTTGATTTCGATTTTTGTCCGCCTGTGTTGGAATATACTTCGGTATCCATTACCAGTATGTTCACATTTTCACCGGTTGAAAGAACATGATCCAAACCACCATAACCAATATCATAGGCCCAGCCATCACCACCAATGATCCACATGGATTTAGCAGCAAGGAAATCGGCAAGATGCAACAGGTTCCTGGCTGCATAGGTATTTATATTACGCAATTCCTGCTTCAGGGCTTTGATCATGTCATGTTTTGCCTTGATCTCTCCTTCTGTAGTTTCAGGCGCATTGATAATGGCATCTACCAGTTCATCACCTACCTCTGCCCTGAACTGGTCTAATAATGAAATAGCAGATTCACGTTTATTATCATTGGCCAGTTTAATACCCAATCCAAATTCAGCATTGTCTTCAAACAATGAGTTGGCCCAGGCTGGTCCTACCCCTTGTTTGTTTTTCGTCCATGGCGTAGTAGGAAGGTTGCCACCGAATATGGAAGAACAACCCGTAGCATTGGCTACGATCATCCTTTCTCCAAATAATTGGGTCAATAATTTCAGGTATGGAGTTTCACCACATCCTGAGCAGGCACCTGAAAATTCAAATAAAGGCTGGAAGAACTGTGAACCTTTAACTGTGTTTTTATTGATCCTTTCTCTTCCCACTTCAGGCAGATCCAGGAAGAAGTCCCAATTGGTTTTTTCCACTTCCTGTATGCCTGTCTTATCATACATATTCACTGCCTTATGGCCAGGATCAGTCTTACTTGTTATCGGGCAGAATTCCACGCAAAGATTACATCCTGTGCAATCTTCTGTAGAAACCTGAAGTGTATAAGCCTCAGTGGTTTTATCCCATTCTTTACCGATAGGATCCATTGATTTGAAGCCTGAAGGAGCGGTTTCCAATAAGCTCTTGTTATACACTTTTGCCCTGATGGCAGCATGAGGGCAGATCAGCACACATTTATTACATTGTGTACAGAGGCTGGTATCCCAGACGGGTACGGCATCAGCAATATTTCTTTTTTCCCATTGGGTAGTGCCTGATGGGAAAGTGCCATCGGCAGGAAATGCACTTACAGGCAATTCATCACCTTCACCAGCAATGATCTTTCCTAATACTTCTTTTACAAAATCCGGTGCAGATGCTGGTAAAAGATCATCCAAAGGTCTGTCCCCTAATGCATATTGGGAGTAATCAACTTCATACAAATTAGCCAGTGTTTGATCTACTGCTTCATAATTTTTATTTACAACAGCCTCGCCTTTTTTCCAGTAGGTTTCATAAATAGCTTCCTTGATCTTGGCAATGGCTTCCTCGCGTGGAAGAATATTGCTGATAGCAAAAAAGCAGGTTTGTAAAACGGTGTTGATCCTTGAGCCCATACCGGCTTCCTTCGCCACAGCATGTGCATTGATGGCAAAAAATTTCAGTTTTTTATGAACAATCTCTTCCTGAATCTTGCGGGGAAGTTTTTCCCAAATCTCTTCTTTTGCATATGGAGCGTTCAATAAAAATACAGCCCCTGGCTTGGCATCTTTGAGTATGTCATATTTAGTGAGGTAATTAAAATGATGACAGGCTACAAAATTGGCAGCGCTCACCAGGTAGGTTGACTGGATGGGCTTTTTACCAAAGCGCAAGTGGGAAACCGTTAATGATCCTGATTTCTTGGAATCATACACAAAATATCCCTGTATATAATTATCAGTTTTCTTACCAATGATCTTAATTGAATTCTTATTGGCACTTACAGTACCATCGGCTCCAAGCCCGAAGAACAAACCATTAAATAAATGCTGGCCATCCAGTGAAAAATTCTTTTCGTAAGGAATACTCAGGTTAGTCACATCGTCTTCAATGCCTATGGTAAATTGCCTGGGAGCTCCGGGGCGTTGCAGCGTTTCAAAAATGGCCTTTACCATGGATGGAGTGAATTCCTTGGATGATAATCCATAACGTCCTCCAATTATATGTGGTCTGAAATCATTTTCCTGGCTCAGCGCATTGACAATATCCATATACAATGGCTCGCCATTACTATTAGGCTCCTTGCAACGATCAAGAACTGCAATTGATTTTACTGTTTTAGGGATGGCGTCTATACAATCTGCCACAGAGAATGGACGGAAAAGACGTACTACTAATACACCAGTTTTCGCACCTCTTTCATTCAAATAATTGACAGTTTCCTTTACTGTACCTGCCGCTGAACCCATAATCACGATCAGTTGCTCTGCTTCCGCATGGCCATAATATTCAAAAAGCTGGTAGTTACGACCTGTCAGGGCACCCAATTGACTCATTTTATCTTTCATTATATCCACAACACCGGAATAGTATTTATTCCCAGCTTCCCTGTTTTGGAAAAATACATCCGGGTTTTGGGCTGTTCCGCGAATGAAAGGATTATCAGGAGATAATGCTCTTGATCTATGTTCATTTATCGCATCCAGGTTGATCATAGCCTGGATGACATCATCTGGGATCACGTTTACTTCGGTCAATTCATGGGATGTCCTGAACCCATCAAAAATATTCATGACAGGTACACGGCTGTCCAATGTTGCGGACTGCGCGATCAATGCCATATCCATTACTTCCTGGGAGTTATTTCCAAAAAGCATGGAAAAGCCTACCGAGCGTACTGCCATTACATCACTATGGTCACCGAAAATGGACAAGGCGTGAGTAGCCAGCGCACGGGCTGCAATATGGAATACTGCAGGTGTAAATTCTCCTGCGATCTTATACATATTTGGGATCATTAGCAATAATCCCTGTGAAGCTGTGAAAGTTGTAGCCAGTGTTCCACCCTGTAAAGCACCATGAACGGCTCCTGCCGCACCGGCTTCACTTTGCATTTCCATCACCCGTGGCACCTGACCAAATATGTTTTTGATTCCCTGCGCACTCCACTCATCTGCCCACTCACCCATTGTTGATGAAGGGGTTATGGGGTAAATGGCGCAAACCTCGTTTGTTTTATAGGCAATATAGGCCGCAGCCTCATTGCCATCCATTATGGCGAGATCATCTTTTTTTATTTCCGGAGTGCCTGCGGAAATAGGTTCCAAAGCTGTTTGCATTATTGAAATTTTGGTAGTAAAATAAAGTGGAAAGCTACCCAATGCCACAGCCAGAACATATGATAAGGATCAGAAAGAAACCCTTTAAAACCTGCTTTTGGTCAGGCCAATAAAATAAAAACTGACAGGTTGCTATAATTGAGTGTTAAGGAACAGGTTACTCAATTAATTTTACGTTTTCGTGTAAGCGTTTGTTCAACTAATACCATCTCTACTTATTTTTCTTCAAATTGACCGCCTTCCCCTGTGTCTCCATGGCGGCTAATAAATAAATCAGCGAAGCTGTGCCATCCATTGTAGGCTCATTGGTACTGTAATCCCCATAATCATCATGATAAACAGCAAGTTCACTTTGAAAAGGTTCATATTCATCTGGTTCATGTAAACTAATGCCGATCAAGCCCTTATAGATGCTTGTATAAACCGGTCCATCCACCAGGCCTCCATCAATAGGGTAATGTCCCAGGTGTGTAAAGGCGGAATGAGGATCAGCAGGTGTATCTCCGGATGCAGGTAATCCATATACCATGGAAGTGCCCCAGGGATTGCATCCAAATAACCAGTCAATATTTGCCTGCTCCAGGGCTTCAAACCTTTTATCTCCCGTAAGCTGCTTATACCACAAGCATTGTATGGCAAAAGAAACAGTAAGGTTATTGCTACACCATATGAAAGGTACACCCCTGTTAAATGCATTGGAACCCGCCTTTAATAAAACGGCTTCAATTCCCTTCCTGTAATAACTGATTAGTTTTTGCCTGTCAACACCATGCAGACGTTTGGCCAGTTCATAATGTCCAAGATTGATAAAGGGATACCATTGGTAATGTTTGGCTGTATCGTTTCCCAGCCATGGAGTTATAGGTTCCTGATTTGCATAGTCCAATGCGGCACTGTTCTTATTTTGAAGCGCGGCAGCTAATTCCATATCATCCACCCAATTATCTTCCGCATAAATATATGGGGACCGTACAGAAACAGTTTGTGTTACGCCAGGCTTTTGCAATGCAAATTGGTAAGCAGAAACAGCTTTAGTTTTTAAAATTCGCGAATACGACGCATCTGAATGGAACAACACTGCACCAAGTGAAAATGCACTGGAAAATTTAGCCGCAGTGGATGAAGTGCCCGTAGTATTATTCATGAATTTTCCACGTTGCTGAGGTTCGCCATTAATAAAATATACAGGGCGCTGATACCCTCTTCCATACTGGCTGTCCTGCCTGGGTATGCGCATAGAGATATGATCACGGTCATCAGCTATCTGGTTGAACATCCAATTATCCCTGGGATGCATTTTCAACAACCAGTCAAGCCCCCACTTAGCTTCATCCAACACATCAGGCCTTCCATTTTGCCCTTCTAACCCATTTGCCGTTTTGGTGTCACCAAACACAGAAGGAAAATCCCTGTAAGCAGCAAGCAGGTGCCAGGTGGCATTGGCAGAAGTAGTTGAGTATTGCAGGTAATCACTGGCGTCATGCCATCCGCCAACAACATCTATGTAGGTACTATCTTTTATACCCCCTTTTGCGCCATACAATACATATCCATCCTGGGTATGACAACTATCTTTTAAATAAGGATTAAAGCCAGTGCGTTGTTGACGCATGTAGCGCAAGCAAAAATCAGCCGCACCCTTGTATACATCATCACCTATCTCAAATTCCGGCGACCTTGCTTCTTTTGCTTGTATGTAATAACGGCCCTTTTTCCGGAAATTAGAGAAATCCAGCCTGTACGTTTCTTGAAATGGCCCATAGGCTCCAAATGGCTTCCCTGCTGAAGCAGCAAAAACAACCTTCCTGTCAAGGGCATTAACCAGTTGGAATTCTGTAACCTGATCTTTTTGTTTTGAACACCATACGGCTACTTTCACGCCTCCAGTTGGATAGCCCAATTGGTTTATCCTGATCCAGTATCCTGGTTGTTCTGTAGCAAATCCGGCTCTGGCCGGGATAAGAAAAATCAAGATGAGCAGCCAGTTCTTGTTCATGTAATGGATCTTATGAAGGTTATAATTACACAATGCAAAATAGTGTAAAGAAATAAAGGTCAGTAATATAGTGGATCTTAAAACTATAATGAAGTTCATTATACTCAATGACCAGTGTCATAAGAAGAGGAAAGTAATTTTTTTAAGTTTAATACATGAAATACCTGGTTCCTGCATACCTGGTAATGTTATTTTTTTCCTGTAAGGATAAAACAGAAACCACCTTTCCCGTTTTCCAAAGTATTACTGAATCTGTGTATACCCCGGGCAATATAAAAAGCAGGGATCAATACCAGGTTTTTTCCTCTGCCAACGGGATTATACGCCATATTAATGTTACTGAAGGTGACCCTGTGAAAAAAGGCGACATACTACTAACTGTAGATAACGAAATATCAAAACTTGCCAGGGACAATGCACAACTGGCAGCACACTATTCCTCTGTTGACCTGAATAGAGATAAACTTGCAGAATTGGAATCCAACATTACCCTGGCAAAAACCAGGGTGCAACTTGATTCATCACTATTGGAAAGACAGGAAAACCTGTGGAAACAAGACATTGGTAGCCGCAACGAACTGGAACAAAGGCAACTGGCCCTAAAGAATTCCCGCACCAGTTACATCACAACTCTACTGCGATATAACCAGCTTAAAAAACAAATTGCATTTGCCGCTCTTCAATCAAAAAAGAACCTTGAGATAAGTTCCAGTAATAATGATGATTACAATGTTAGAGCTAAAAAAGATGGTAAAGTTTATACGATCTTAAAAGAAGAAGGTGAAATGGTGAACACTCAAATGCCTGTTGCCATTATAGGTGATGCAAAAGACTTTTTAATGGAGCTGCAGGTAGATGAATATGATATATCAAAAGTTCGCACAGGACAAAAGGTTATTGTGGGAATGGATAGCTATAAAGGCCAGGCATATGAAGCGATTGTCACCAAAATCGATCCTATTATGAATGATAAGACCAGGTCCTTTAAGGTTGAAGCCTGTTTTATTCAGCAGCCACCAGGTCTTTATCCCAATCTAACTGTCGAAGGAAATATTGTTGTTTCTTCAAAAGAAAAAGCATTGACAATTCCTGCCGATTTCCTGGTGAATGGGAATTATGTAATACTCAGCAATGGGGAAAAAAAGAAAGTTGATATAGGGCTAAAGGATTACCAGCGGGCAGAGATCTTAAAGGGATTAACAATCCATGATGCCATAAGAAAACCTCTTAAATGAAACTCAGTGCAGATATTGCCAGGTCCCTGTTAATGGCCAGGTGGAAACAATCACTTGTTGCTGCCATAGGGGTTACTTTCAGTATTACCATGTTTATAGGTTTGCTAAGCTTTATGACTGGCTTAAATAAATTGCTGGATGGTCTTATTTTGAACCGTACAGCACATGTGCGGCTTTACAATGAATTACAACCCAACCCTGTTCAGCCAATATCCATGTCCCCTGCTTATAAAAACTACTATCATTTTATTTCTTCAGTAAAAACCACCAATACCCGGGAGGAAATTTATAATAGCGCAGCCATAGTAAAAACCATAGCTTCAGACAAAAGAGTGGAAGGCATTGCATTAAAGATCAATACCCCTGTCTTTTTTAATGAAGGTAGTGTGCAGATTGCAGGCAGTATCAGTGGCATTGATGTGCAGGCTGAAAATAGTTTGTTTCATTTCAATGATTATATAAGCCAGGGAACAGGCAATGACCTGGCACTTATTCCCAATAGCATTATACTAGGTAAACCCCTTGCAGAAAAATTAGTGGCCAATATTGGGGACCAGGTTTTTATAACCACTACCAGGGGGGATATTTTTCCACTAAAGCTGGTAGGTTATTTTGCAACAGGCATCAGGGACTTTGACAAAGTTCTGGGATTTACATCTTTAAAAACGGCACAGAAGCTGATTAATAAACCTTCCAGTTATATTACCGATATACAGGTAAAGCTATTTGATATTAAGAAGGCTCCTTTCGTGGCCAAAGAATATAGCCAGTTATTTAATACACATGCTGAAGATATTCAAACTGCCAATGCTCAATTTGAGACAGGCAGCTTCATTCGAACACTTATTTCCTATATGGTCGGAATTACTTTATTGATCGTTGCCGGCTTTGGAATTTATAACATCTTAAACATGATGATCTATGAAAAAATGGATGCCATTGCCATACTAAAAGCTACAGGTTTTTCAACAACAGATGTAAAAACCATCTTTCTAATGATAGCCTTAAGCATTGGAACCTTTGGAGGGCTAATTGGCTTGCTGGGAGGTTTCCTGGTTTCATGGTTCATAGATGGCATACCATTCCATGCCATATCGTTGCCTGGTATTTCAACTTATCCTGTCAATTACAATCCAGTCTTTTATGGAATAGGAATTTTGTTTTCATTAGTTACAACGTTTCTTGCTGGCTGGCTTCCTGCTCTTAAAGCAAGTAAAATAGACCCGGTTGTGATCATAAGGGGGAAATAATATGAACGATATTATTCTACAGGCCATACACATAGAGAAATCTTTCAGAGAACAACCTGGCATTCCTATTCTTAGTGATATAAATTTAGACATTCAAAAAGGCGAATACGTTTCACTTATGGGTAGATCAGGGTGCGGAAAGTCCACCTTGTTATATATCCTTTCGACGATGGACACAGATTACAAGGGTAAATTATATATTGACAATGATTTGATGACAGGTCAAAAGTCAAACTACCTGGCAGAAGTGCGGAATAAAAAAATAGGATTTGTTTTCCAGTTTCACTACCTGCTTAATGAATTTACTGTACTTAAAAATGTAATGCTGCCAGCATTGAAAATGGCCAGGCTGCCATTGTTGGATATCGAAACAAAAGCAAACGAATGGCTCAATATTCTCGGCATACACCAATTAGCTCCAAAATATCCAAATCAATTATCAGGTGGAGAAAAACAAAGAGTGGCCATAGCAAGGGCACTGATCAATAGTCCCTGTATTATATTGGCTGATGAACCTACCGGTAACCTGGATAAAAAGAACTCTGACCTCATCTTTGATATATTTCAACAACTATCAGACAATTTTGGTCAAACTCTATTAATTGTAACACATGATCCGGGATTCGCCAATCGTACCAAAAGAATCATTCAAATGGAAGATGGAAGGATTGTATAATTGCTTTGAATAATTTATATAATGCCCTCACTGTAAACTCAATAGAAAACCAGCTAGCATCTCACTTTCTGTATTTGCTTTACTATGGCGCAATATTAGTAGTAAAAAGGCTGAAACAGCAAGAAGAGCATGGAAATACATCATCCGAATTATGGCCTTTCGAAAACAAAAGAAGAAAGTTTTGCAGAAGACACATCCATTAATCTTTTACCTCGTGCCGTACTCCGGCCAAACTCCTATATCCTGTTGGATGGAGAATGGAAATTCAAACTGGATCTGGAGGATAAAGGATTAACCGAAAGCTGGCATCTTGGACATGCCTATGAATACACGGGAATGTGGCCAGGCTCCATAGAAGAACACATGAAAAATGCCAGGATTGAGCCCACCCAAAAATCCTGGAGGGATAAGGTAATTGCCTGGTATGAAAGAGAATTTCCCCTTCCTGACTTGTCTACCAATAACGGCGATCCTCACTCTTTGCTACAATTGACCTTCGGCGCTTGCGGATATGAGACCATGGTATGGTTAAACGGTATTTTATTAAAAACCATTGAAGGAGAAGAAGTTCATACAGGAGAGTACACTTCTTTCTCCTATGAATTAAATCCCAAAACCTTAAAAGAAACCAACCGGCTTACCGTTCGGATAGCTGACTCCATGGATGCTGACATCCCAAGGGGAAAACAGGAATCTCATGTTTACAAGAGAGGTGGTATATGGTACCAGACGTATACCGGTGCAGTTCGCAGCGTTTGGCTGGAACCTGTGGAACGCAACAGGCTTCGCTCAAGGGTTGGGGTTTTTAGTATTGTTGAAGACAACATGGTGCGCTTCAACCTCACCACCCGTATACATGACCCGGGGAATTATACATTACAGTTACAGGTATATAAAAGAAAACAGGAAACCCCTGAACCATTGGCAGCAGATACTTATCCTCTCAAACTGGAATCAGGTGAGAAAAGACAAAGAGTGGTGATTGAAATTCCCTCGGCAGAATTGTGGACGCCTGAAAACCCTGTATTGTACCGTCTTGTAGCCCAATTGATTGATGAAAAAGGCTATGCTGCTGAAATAGAGACACATTTTGGATTGCGCAAAATAGAAGCCAGGGGCTGCTGTGTTTATTTAAACAACAAATCGGTGTACCTGGATGGCATTCTTTACCAGCCGGGGACAGCTAGCTATGAAGAGATCAAGGCTCATATGGTGGCCATGAAAAAACTGGGTTGTAATCTTGTTCGCATACACATTGCCGGTGTAGACCCCCGTATCTATAACCTGGCCGACAAGATCGGCATGCTCTTGTGGGTAGAAGTACCAAGCCCCCACCATTCCTCATCCAAAAGCCGCAAGGCCCATCGTGAAGAATTATTGCGCATGCTCTCCCTGATCGGCACCCACCCATCGGTGGTTATCTGGAGTTTATACAATGAAGACTGGGGCGCCCAGGATATAGCCACCAACCCTGAAACAAGGCAATACATAACCGATATGTATCATTTCATGCAATTGGCCTATCCCCAATTTTTAGTAGTGGACAATGATGGCTGGCAACATATATCCTTTGAAGGAAGGTTAAAATCCGACCTGCTCACCGCCCATCTTTATACACCTGAACTGGAAAGGTGGAAAGAATTATTAGATGCAATAGTGCGCGGAGAAATGACTGGTGTAGCAGCCTTTCCTTTAGTGGTGGGCGATCCTTTCTTTTATAGAAATCACATACCCCTAATCATAAGCGAATGGGGGGGCTTTGGCTTCTCGGATTATGGAGGCCCCAAAGAAAATGAAGGACGTACTGAGTTGATCAAAGCCTTCAAAAAGGAATTAAGAAGCCGGCCAATAGCTGGTGATGTATATACACAGGCCACCAATATTGAAGATGAAAAGAATGGATTGATAGATGAACATTCAGCAGCTTTAAAAGTGCCGGAAGGTTTATTAAATTCAAGGGATGATGAACAGTAAATTGAATAAGCTGTTAGCAAAATGCATAATACAATATGCATTCAATCTTCATAGAAGCTCATTGTTATAGAGCATGATTTTTAATTACATTAGTTGGATAGAAATAATTCCAGATGAAAATAGCTACGTATAATGTCAATGGTGTAAATGGACGATTGCCAGTATTATTGAAATGGCTCAGTGAAGCCGAGCCTGATGTTGTGTGTTTGCAGGAATTAAAGGCACCCCAGGAAAAATTTCCTTTGGCAGCTATAGAAGAGGCCGGGTATAAAGCCATCTGGCATGGACAAAAAAGCTGGAATGGAGTGGCCATCCTTTCCCGTGGAGATGAGCCAGAAGAAGTACGGAGAGCCTTACCTGGTGATTCTGAAGATGTTCACAGTCGTTACCTGGAAGCTGTCATTAATGGAATTACTATAGGTTGCCTTTACCTGCCCAATGGCAATCCAGCACCGGGGCCGAAATTCGATTATAAATTAGGATGGTTTGACAGGTTGATCACACATGGAAAACAATTGCTGAAAGCCGGAAAGCCTACTATACTGACAGGAGATTATAATGTGATGCCAACGGAACAGGATGTATATAAACCTGAACGATGGCTGGATGATGCCTTATTTCGACCAGAGGTTCGTACTGCATTTAAAAAGCTCACCGACCAGGGATGGACAGATGCAATTAGAAAGCTGTATCCTGATGAAACGATATATACCTTCTGGGATTACTTCCGCAATGCCTATGGTCGTAATGCAGGCTTACGTATAGATCATTTTTTATTAAGCCCTGATGTTGACAGGCGCCTCAAGGCTGCTGGCGTTGACAAGCATGTCCGTGGCTGGGAAAAGACCAGTGACCATGCACCAGTGTGGATTGAGTTGAAGGAAAAATAATGGAGCATATGGTAAAGGGTAATGATAAATTGCCTACACATTCGGCACGCTAATTATCTATTATTTCTAGATATCTACTCATCAATTTTTCTTACACCATAGCTATTATTGAACACATTGCCGATTTGCTGGCAATGATTCAATGGGTTACTCTTAAATGTAAAACCTTGCAATAAAAAAAGAGGCTATCCCTACCCGAGATAGCCTCTTTTTATTAAATAATGAGATTCTTAATTACCATTCCAAACCGGTACCCTTCCAGGTGTGTAAGGAGCACCAGATCTTTCCAGCAGATCATCCAGCTTTTTGACCTCTGTACCGATGGCTTTCAATTCAGATAAAACCGGGGCAAAATCTTTCACTGCCAATTCATACGATTGTAGATACGTATTTGACGGAGCTGATGTTGTTCCCCACAATCCACCAATAATATTATTGATACGACCATTTAAAGATGGCAATGTTTCAAACTCTCTTTTGGAGAGCACCTCATCCCCGTTGAGCAGGTCATTGACTTCTGTTAATCTCTTTTCAAGGTCATATATATTTTTAGAAACTGTAAGAGGTAACGCAGGTGTTTGAATTACCGCTTCCTTCATGTACTTTATTTTGTTGGCCAGTTCTTCGCGGTATTGGTCTGCAGCGGCTGCCACTCTTCTCAATTCAGCTACCTTTTTACTAAATACATCAACCTCTTTCCTGTCGGCTACCGGCAAGGCACCTGTGTGTAATGCCACTGCTTTGAATGGCTGTGGAGGCACCAATTCTGTATAACTGCCATCTTCAAACTTACTGAGAGACACCTTATAATTTCCAGGCATGGCCAGGTATCCTTTTTCTTTATCGCTAAATACAAAGGATTCATCAAAAGGTGTAAGGTCAATTGGTCCATAAGGTGCATAGCGAAGGTCCCAAACAATCCGGTTGAATCCTTTTTTACCAGGTGCCTTTATCCTTCTCACTACATTGCCGCTTTCGTCCGATACAGTAAACAGTAAGTGAGGTGCCGGCTGGCGGTCTTCCAATCGCAGGCTATCAGTTGAAGGATAATACGGAGCATCGCCTCTCTTTATCTTATCAGCTTCCACTTCTTTTCTTTTCTCTTTTAATGTCTTCAGATCTTCTTTCAGGTAATAATTGAAAACAGCGCCAACCGGTGGATTAGGCGCCGTATAAAAACTTTCACCCTGGAAGCCCTTGCCCCTTACACCCAATGGAATTGAAGGCACATACATCAATGCATCTTTTACCGGGAAAATCATGGCCGCCTTTTCCATGTTTTCCTTCTTAAGGTTTCTTAACGAAGAATAATCATCCAAAACATAAAAACCTCTTCCAAATGTTGCCAGTACCAGGTCATTTTCCCTTCTCTGAATTTCTATATCACGCACTGCAATGGTTGGCAAGCTTCCTTTTAATTGAGTCCAGCTTTGACCTCCATTATTGCTGAAGTAAACACCAAACTCAGTACCTACAAACAACAGATCGGGATCAACATGATCTTCTGCTATGGTATAGGCAGTGCCCCTGGCAGGTAAATTATTTTGAATAGCCACCCATGTTTTACCTCCATCTCTGCTGCGGTAAACATAAGGATGAAAATCGCCATACCGGTGATGGTTGAATGTAGCATATACAGTATTCCTGTCATGCTGCGAAGCGATCAATTGGTTCACATAGGTCTTTTCAGGAGCACCTGGAATCTTATCAACATCAACCTTTGTCCATGTTGCTCCACCATCCGAAGTAATATGTATCAGGCCGTCATCTGTGCCTGTATATAAAAGGTTCTGATCAAGTTTTGATTCTGCCAGTGTGGTTACATTTCCATAGACGTCAGTTGACTGGTTTTTCGCCACCGCATCAACGCTCCAAACTTTTCCCATTATTTTCATCTTATTGCGATCAAGTTGGCGTGAAAGGTCAGGGCTGATTACTTTCCATGAATTGCCCCGGTCATCTGTGCGGTACACTTTATTGGCAGCAAAATACAGGCGTTTGTTATCAAATTGTGATATCAGCAGCGGAGCGTCCCAATTCCACCTGTTAGCAGCTTCACCACTCATTTCAATTGGCTTGATATCAAAGAACTCCCCGCTCTTGCGGTCGAATCTTACCAGGCCTCCATATTGCGATTGAGCATATACTATATTAGGATCTGACTGGTCCACCTGGGTTTCAAATCCATCTCCAATACTGGTAAAGTACCACTCAGAACTTAAAATACCATTGCTGCTTAATGTCCTTGAGGGCCCTCCAATACTAAAATTATCCTGCGTGCCACCATGAATGTGGTAGAATGGGTAACCATTATCCGTAGCAACCTTGTAAAATTGAGTAACAGGAAGATTGGGTTTGAATTGCCAGTTGGCAGCTCCATCAAATGTTTCATACAATCCACCATCGCAGCCTTCTAATAAATGGTCTGTATTGGAAGGGTCAATCCAAATCACGTGATTGTCGACGTGCTTACTTTTCTCCCCAAGTACCTTGAAATTCTTACCACCATCCAGGCTTACACCTGCATACATATTCATGGCATAAACCTTATTAACATTTTTTGGATCAGCAAAAATTCTTTGGTAGTAATTACCTGCAGTTGCATACGTGCTTTGCTTTTCCCAACTGGAGCCCCTGTCATTGCTTATATACAATCCGGCACCATCTGTGGCTTCCACTATTGCATATATTACATCCGGGTTGGCTGGAGAAATGGATAATCCTATCCTGCCAATATCACCTTTAGGCATGCCAGTCATGATCTTATTCCATGTAGCACCGGCATCTGTGCTTTTATATAATGCCGATTCGGGCCCTCCGCCTACATACATATATACTTTCCGTTGTCTTTGATGGGCGGCCGCATATAAAACATTAGGATCCCTGGGATCCATATGAATCTCGTTGAATCCTGTATTCTCACTAACTGACAAAATATTCTTCCAGGTCTTACCACCATCGGTGGTCTTATATATTCCTCTTTCACCACCTGATGACCAAAGCGGGCCATAGGCGGCTACATATACAATATTTGAATTGGTGGCATCAATAACGATCCTCCCAATATGTTCTGAATTTTTTAGTCCAACATTTTTCCAGCTTTTACCTCCGTCTTCAGATTTATAAACTCCATCACCATAATCCACACTTCTCTGATTATTACTTTCTCCCGTGCCTACCCAGACGATATTTGGATTAGATGGATCAAGCACTACGCATCCAATTGAATAGGAACCTTCATTATCAAAAACAGGCGTATAGGTAATTCCTGCATTTGTGGTTTTCCAAACACCACCTGCAGCGGCAGCCACATAGTATTCATTATGATTATTTGGATTTACGGCCAGGTCGGCAATCCTACCCGATGTGATGGCAGGACCTACGTTCCTGAATTTTAACCCATTCAGTACGGCAGCATTTAATGCTCCCGGGCCTTGTACTTTGGCAGAAGTATCTGGACGTTTTTTTTGAGAATAAGCAGTTAATGACACGATGGTCAGCAGCATAAAGCTGACAACAGTCAACATGAATCGCATAAGCAATGTTTTAGAAAATTAGTTGGGAAGATACAGCAGAAGGCTGAATTAAAGCAGTTGCCTTACCTTATTCTATTACATGGGTATATTAAATCTTAGCTGGCTCAATTCACGTTTAGATTCATCTAAACAAAATATGGCATAGCTATATATTGGTCATTTGTGCTTAGGATAAAATAGCTGATCTTTTATTGATCAATTCAAAGCATTGCTCAACGATCTCCAGTTCCTCATTAGTGGGCACCACGAGTATTTTGACACGTGAATCATCAGCTCCTATCTCTTTAAGGTTTGCAGATCTCGTTTTGTTCTTGTCATCATCCAGTTTGATTCCAAAAAACTCCATATCTCTGCAGATCATTTGACGGATTAAAACGTCATTTTCCCCTACGCCTGCAGTGAATACGATAGCATCAAGTGCATTAAGGACAGCAGCAAATGAACCGATGTATTTTTTTATACGGTATGCATACATTTCATAAGCCAATTCAGCCTGTTCACTACCGGCTGCTATTGCCTTGGTAATATCTCTCATATCGCTAAAGCCTGTCAACCCAAGCATACCGCTTTGCTTATTCAACAATGTATTTACCTGGTCAAGGCTATACCCCAATTGGTTTACCAGGTAAAATATGATTGAGGGATCAATATCTCCTGACCTGGTTCCCATAATAAGCCCGTTAAGAGGACCAAAACCCATGCTTGTATCTACAGAAACTCCTTCTTTTACTGCAGCCATACTGCAACCATTACCTAAATGAATGGTAATGATATTGGCTTTGGGCTTTTTCAGGTAGTCCAGCGTTTTGGCCGTTACATATTTATGGCTGGTACCATGAAATCCATATGCCCTGATACCTCTTTCAGTATAAAAGGATTGAGGAATAGCATAGCGATATGCTACTTCAGGCATGGTCTGGTGAAAAGCAGTATCAAAAACAGCAATTTGCAATGCCCTGGTAAATATTTTCTCAGCTACTTCTATCCCAAGGTAATTGGCAGGATTATGCAACGGTGCCAGTGAAAACAATTTTTTAATTTCGGCCTTTACTTCTTTGGTGATCAGGGTTGTGGAAGCAAAGGTCTCTCCACCATGTACTACCCTATGTCCCACAGCCTCAATTTCCATCGGATCCTGTATCACACCAATTTCTTTATCTGTTAATAACCTGGCCACCTCGTGCAGCCCGGCTTCATGGTCAACAAGGTCCATGGTTCGGCGAAGGATCTTTTCTTCATCCCCATGTATCAATTTGTGCGTAATGACTGAATTCTCCAATCCTATGCGTTCCACCAGGCCTGTACAAATGGGTTTTGTATTGGGCATTTTAAACAACTGGTACTTTATGGAACTACTACCTGAGTTTATGATAAAAATATTCATGGATATATACGTTCAGTTTTGACTTAATGCTGACCCTCTTAATTAAATGGTTATACTGTGATGGCCTGACTGGTCATAACTGTATCTTTTAGTTCAACTTTTTCCGTTTCTTTACCCTCCTGGCTTTGGATGGCGGTGATGATGACTGTATTAAAAATGTCGTCAACCGTGCATCCACGGCTAAGGTCATTCACAGGCTTATTCAAGCCTTGAAGCATTGGACCAATAGCCAGTGCGCCGGTTTCTCTTTGAACAGCCTTATAGGTATTGTTGCCGGTATTAAGGTCAGGAAATATAAATACATTGGCCCTGCCTGCCACTTCAGAATCAGGTAGCTTTTGCTTGCCTACTACAGGGTCTACTGCAGCATCGTATTGAATGGGTCCCTCGATCTTTAGATCAGGTCTTTTTTCTTTAACGATCCTGGTTGCTAAGCGTACTTTTTCAACATAGGCCCCTTCACCTGAATTCCCTGATGAATAGGATAACATGGCTATCCTTGGTTCAATACCGAAACGGCTGCTGCTTTCTGCAGAAGAAATAGCTATCTCTGCCAGTTCCTCGGCTGTTGGGTCCGGGTTCACTGCACAATCACCAAAGACAGCAACGCGGTCAGGAAGGCACATGAAAAATATAGATGAAACTATAGAAATGCCTGGTTTGGTCTTTACAAATTGTAATGCCGGACGAATAGTATGTTGGGTCGTGTGGTTAGCACCTGAAACCATTCCATCAGCATGGCCTTTATAAACCATCATAGTACCAAAATAAGAGACATCAGTCATCAGGTCGCGTGCCGTTTCCAATGACACATTCTTGCTTTTACGAAGCTCATACAGTGTCTGAACATAGTCATTATAATAAGGCGATTCTATAGGGTTAACAATTTGTAACCGGACATTTTCGAAATTCAATCCAAGCCTCTTAATTGATGCGGCTATCTGGTGTGCATCACCCAGAATTGTAAGATCAACAATTTGCTGGTTCAACAACCGTGAAGCGGCTTTTAATATCCTGTCATCATCACCCTCAGGTAAAACAATATGTTTACGGAATGCTTTTGCTTTTTTTGTGATCTGGTATTGAAACATATGGGGTGTCAATACCTCGGAATGGTAGGTAACCAGTTTTTCTTCCAGTGATTTGACATCCACGTACCTATCAAAGGTATCAATGGCCAGCTGGATCTTCTTGGTATTATCAGCAGTGATCCGGGAATGGATTGTTCCCAGCCTCGCAGTGGTCTCGAACGTTCCACTTTTTACAGAAATAATTGGAATAACGGATGATAAACCGTCAACCAGACGCTGCACAGGCTTATCAAGCTTACCGCCCACTGTAATAACTACCCCTGCAACTTTAGGATAGTTTAAAGAAAGGTTAGCCTGGATAGCACTGATCACAATATCTCCACGGTCGGCAGGGGTCACGATCACCACATTTTCCTTAATATGGTTAAGGAATTGGGGTACCTGCATGGCTCCTGTGACAAAATTATCCACCTGGTTGGAAAGCTGGTCTTCCCCGCAAACAACCTTAGCTCCCAATTGCTCATATAATTCCTTCATGGTGGGAGCAGAAAGGTTTTTGTCTTCGGGTATAACGGAAAGAATAACTTCCTTATTTAGCTGCTGTAGCAGGAAGTCTTTAACATCCTTAACCTGGTCCAGCTTTATTTTATTTACAATTATGCCAATGACCTGCACTTCTTTCATTTCGAAGTTGCGCAAGACAGTTAATACGGAGTTGATGACGTCAGAGGTTGTTTTCTTTTCTCCAGATACGACTATGATGACAGGCGAACCCAGGTTTTTCGCAATATTGATATTGGTCTCAAATTCAAAAGCCGTTCCTTCTCCTATGAAGTCACTTCCATCAATAATTGTAAAATCATGTGCATCCTCCAGTTTTTTCACTTTATTGATGATCGTGTCAATCATCTCATTTTGATTTTCCTTTTCCAGGAGATTTAAAGCCTGTTGTCTTGTAAAAGCAAAAGCCTCATCATATTGCATGGGAAGTTTGAAATATTCAAGCACCGTATCTATATGAACATCCTTTTTGCTTTTCAAATCCGGGTTGATAATGGGTTTGAAATAAGCTACTTTTTGTGCCTTTCCAAGCAACATGTTAACAAGACCCAACGCTACGATTGATTTTCCGCTGTACGGTTCTGCAGAAGCAATAAAAACATTTTTGGTCATAGCTAAGATTTATATCTGGTGCAAAATTGATGAAGATTGGTTTTTATGGGAATGATGCATGTTAAGAGAAATATGATTAAAGTCATTTTTCATAACAGCAAGCATTACGTTAAAGCAGAATTCAATAAGGTGCGAAAATCTCAGGATACAAAGGGTTGTTAAAATCAGTTACCCAACTATTTCTTCTTACATAGCAATGAATACATATAGAATAGTCAAACCATAAAAAAAGCCACCAAAATGGTGGCTAAATTGGTGGAGGTGACCGGAATCGAACCCCATATTTAGTTTATTGAATATCAATGGTTTCAAATTGTTTTTTTAACTCTAGTCCCGAATTTGTCACTATACTGCTGTAAATCTAAATAAAGTTAACAAAGTCCGTCAAATCATATTAATTGAATGGAATTAAATTCTCTGTATGAATATTAGTGGTATCAAACCATATGCTTTTTACTATAATATGCCTTATCTATACTTAATAACAGTTGCATCTATTCACCTGATATTCTTTCAGATCAAGATCTTTATCGAGATGCTGCCTTTTTAGATGCTACCTTACTACTGGTAGATCTGGATTTTGTTGCAGTTTTCCGGGAAGTTATACCATGAGGAGCCCCACCACCACCACCTTTTTTAGAAGAAGCTAATGATCTGGAGGAAGATTTACTGCCCACATCAGCCTTGATATTTACCTTGTTTAAGGCTAACTGGGTCAATAAACGATCTGCTTCTTTCTCCTCCTTCATGGTCTGCTCCAGAAGACGTGCTACTTCTTTAAGACCTAGTTCTTTGGCATATGCCCGGGCAGTTCCATATCCAGAAATTTCATAGTGCTCAATTTTTTGTGCTGAGGCTATTATTGCAGCATCTTTAACTGCAGGATCCATATCTTCTCCCATCATCTTTTCACCTTCCTTGATTAAACCCTCAGTTCCCTTACATTTTGTATCTCCACCAAAAATGCGCTCCAAAAATCCTTTTTTGTCAGTGGATTTGGATGGACTTTTCAGGAGCTTTCGAACTTTGTCCAGTCTTCTTTTTTGCTCACGGGTGATTTTTAAATGCTGGTTTAGTGCCTGCTTCAAATCGCGATTCTGGGTGTTTTGCACCATAGTAGGAATGGCTTCGATAATTTGTTCCTCTGCTGAATATAGATCGTCTATTTCATGTTCAAGAAGATCACGGAGGTCTAATAATGGTTCCATGTTAAGGTTGTTTTATTAAATACTAAAAAAACTGTGCCCGCTCAATCTGAAATTTTAATGGATCAATCAAGTTTTCAAACGGTTGGAACTTAATTAATATTTAAGATCTGCTCCTGACAATAAATTGCAGCAGAATATTTAAGTGTTAAACGTTTTATTGTTATTCCCCTGTTTCTACAGGGGATTACTTTTTGAAGCAGAACACTAATATTTGTCCTGGTATAAACTATTAAATGTTACTGCAATGAATACATTATAGAATATTAATTCCGGAGAAATGGCCAATATCAAAAATCAAGTGCCACCTACTTAGATCCTTATAAAAATTATTATTTTATTCATCCCAAAAAGAATTCAATGCCAGAGACTTCAATGCGCCTGTTAGAGCGGGCAGGTATGACTTCACTTAAAAACACAGCAGGTGTTTATAGAGCAATCAATCATAAACTTCGTCGGCGAATAATAGAATTACTGCATAAAAACCGGAGGTTGACAGTAACCAGGATATCTAAAAAACTCAGACTTAATCAATCTCGGGCATCACAACATTTGGCTATTTTGAGAGCTGCTAACATTGTGATTTCCGAAAGAGAAGGAACATTCATTTTCTATTCAGTAAATTATAATAGACTAGGGTCGCTACACCAATATAGCGAATTCCTGCTAGAGAAATTTTAATAAACTAAACTCCTTTATTCTACACTGGAAAGGCAACCAATAAGGCTTGTGCAAAAAAATAGAGACTTCATCAACATCGTTTAATGGATGATACGTTATTTATATGGTTTCAAAAAATGAGACCATATTTTTTATAATCTAACTACTATTTTGTAGCGTACAAAACAGTTATACCAGACGCTTTTTTCTCATGTGAAGTTTTAAACAACTTCATATTATCCCCTGTTTCTACAGGGGATTTTTAATTTAAAATCAGAGAATTTGAGCAACTGTTTTAGAAATAAAAAACAAGGGGTTTCTTATCAAATTTGATCAGATACTGTGCTTTCAACCGGGGCAAAACGGGCAGAATGCATTAAAGATTTGATTTGCAGAGCTCTCTCAATATGTGTTGGGAAAAAACTGCTTTTAGCTATTGATTTACCTGAAGCTGTAAATAATTCGAAATAATAACCTTCTTTGGAGTTGAGACATTTATACCGGTTGATAAATATTACATTTTGTTTGACCAGAATAATGAGGGACTGGCATTTAGAAAAATGAAAATATCCTTCACTTTTGAGTAATGTCTGGCCATTATGGTCTACAAATTTGAAATAGTACAACCGATTGCATGCCCGGTATATAATAAAACGGGGTGCATCTTTTTGCATGCGTCGGTTACGACGGGAAGAACGTACATAAACAAGGGTCCGTAGAAACAGACCCCTGATACCAAAGTAATTTAAAACCCGAGAATGGAATGTCACAGATATAAGACGATTAATAAAAGTTTAAGTACTATTTAAGTTATAAAAGATGTGCTAATAAGTTTACATATATAGAAAGGGGAGTTTAGAGATAATATTCCTAATTCAATATGATCTGGCAAAACTTTCTACCTGGACTGACCTTTTATATGTCCGGCAACTTCAAAAAATAGTCGGTAACAGAAATATCTTATTATGGCACGCAATGATTAAAAACTGGCTGGATATGTAATTAATGTCAAAAAAGTATTTTCTTTACAAAAGAAAAAGCCCCGCTGACATTTGGAGGACGCTCAAGGTTGGAACTTTTATTGCGTTTTTTCCTCATTCAGACGGGACCTTAACTAACATTATTTTCAGCGCCTTCCAAAGGCGCTTTTTGATTTATTTTATTTCTGTATATGCTGATTGATCAATCATCTGGGATTCAAAGGTGAAGATATTATCTATTCACAACTACAGTATATTTTCGACATTTTCAAAATATGAATTAGTAATTTCTCTTAGTATGACCACGTGGTTGTACTAGTTATTGTTTGATTACATATTGTTATAAAATTGGCTTTAATAATAAATTTTCATTCAGTGTGGATACATAACATTAAGAACTATTTCATGGATATGGACGTAAGGCCAAAAGGATTTTGAAATTACCTTAAAGAGCATTCAAAGTATTAAATGAATAAGGAGATGTATCAATGGATCTCTAAAATGTGAGGCGAATATCCATAATACATACATAGCTTAAGTTGGCTGAAAAAAGGGTTTTTATTAAGTTTTCAGCCAAATATGATGGTATAATTGGCTGAAAATTGGATAATTTGGTATCTTTGCGCCAAATTAAAGCAGCATGCTGATTAGCAGAATAAAAGAATTGAGGGAATTGCGCTCCATAATGGAGGGGAAAGTTTCTTCATTTGTGGCTATATACGGGCGACGAAGGGTGGGAAAAACGTACCTGATCAGGGAAGCTTTTGAAAATAAGTTTGATTACTACCTGACCGGAATTGCAGGCGCATCGATGGCACAACAACTTGCCAATTTTCATCTTGCCTATTTGAAAGCATTTCCGAATGAAGAAGGTAGTGATGTTCCGGAAAGTTGGCTGGATGCCTTTGCGCTGCTCTGTGCAGCATTGGACAAGAAAAAGGGAAGAAAGATCATTTTCCTGGATGAACTTCCCTGGCTTGATAGTCCCCGATCAGGGTTTATACCAGCGCTTGAACATTTCTGGAATAGCTGGGCTAGTGCCCGTAAAGATATTGTACTCATTGTGTGCGGTTCTGCCGCCGCCTGGATGTTGCACCATCTTATAAACAGCCGGGGCGGGCTGCATAACCGCGTGACGCACCGGATACGCTTAAAGCCTTTTACGCTTGCTGAAACAGAAGCCTTCTTTAAAAACAGGGGGGCCGCCTTTGACAGGTATAATATTCTTTTGCTTTACATGGTTATGGGTGGCATTCCGTTCTACTTGGAAGCTGTACGTAATAATGAAAGTGCAGCCCAGAATATTGACCGGCTTTGTTTTTCGGAAGACGGGCTTTTAAGGGGAGAGTTTAACAACCTCTATAGTTCTCTTTTTTTACATGCAGACAATCATATAATGATAATAGAAGCCTTAGCAAAGAAAGGCAAGGGAATGACCCGCCAGGAAATTGTTGCCAAAACAAAACTATCTGATGGAGGGGGACTTACAAGAATACTACGAGAACTGGAGGAAAGTCATTTTATAAGGCACTACCCTTCTTTTGGAGTTAAGGAAAAGAAATCGCTATATCAATTGACCGACCATTACTCACTGTTTTATTTAAAGTGGATAAATGGCACATCCAGTTTGGATACAAATACATGGATTAATAGCCTGGACAGCCCGGCGCAGCGGGCCTGGAGTGGTTATGCTTTTGAGCAGGTTTGCCTGGGGCATGTACAGCAAATTAAAAATGCCCTTGGCATATCCGGAGTTCAAACGCATACTGCAGCATGGAAGGGATCACAAGGTGAAAAAGGTGCACAGGTAGACCTTTTGATAGACCGCAGGGACCAGGTGATTAATCTTTGCGAAATGAAATTTTCCATGAGTGCTTTTTCTATTGATAAAGCTTATGCAGCGTCATTACGCAATAAAATACAGGTATTCAGGGAAGAAACGGGAACCAAGAAAGCTATATATCTTACCATGGTGACAACCTATGGATTGGTTAACAACAGTTATGCTTCTATGGTGCAAAATGATTTGAGCATGGATGTGTTGTTTGATGACGGAATGAGCCTATGAAGGTAGCAGCAAAAAAAACTCGACATGGAAATAAAAGCTCCCAACTTATTGGGAGACATTCATACAGCTAAATATATCAAATAAAGATTTTTAATACATATGACAGTTGTATATGTAATTTAATAATTGACATGAAAATTGAAGATTTTTTAATAAAGACCATTAAATTTTGTAAGTCAGGAACGCCAGGACAAATGGCAATGAAAAAGTATTTTACACCCAAGAACTTACAAACTTTCGGGTCTTCGTAGTAAAATACTTTGTTCATCACCGTTCGTCGGTGTCCCAGAGGTTACTGCCTCTGCTCGCGCGTGAGGGATGGAAGCGGTAGCCCACAGCTGAGGGTATTGTGCAAGGGATATTGTGGCGAGGACTACAAGCGGACAGCCCGACCCGAAGGGTGGATTTGTGCGATGGCGGGGCACGCCCAAAGCCTCGTAATGCTATTAATTTCTTGCATTATTTAAGATAGACCTGAATGCTTTCTTCTTTTATGCCCGTGTATTCGCAGAACTCAGTAACGGTGATGAACTGACCTTTCTGCTTATTGTATTTTTTACGGATGGCGGCCATTAATTTCCAGGCGGCACGCTCTTTACGCCCCGTGATGTTCATGACATCTTTCATGTAAATGCACATGCGCGGTGGTATCTTTTCCTGCATCATACTGCACATTCTCCCTCTCCCCTTTTTTTCCGGTAAACTTCGATTTAAACTTTGCAGACGTGGCTGTAGTAAAGGTAATTATAATGGCTGAGCCTGATTATCTGTAACAGCATAATTATTAAAATTTTAAATCCATAATTCAATGGCAAGACAGACGGGTGTGATTACCTTAAAAGGAACTGTGGGAGGCATTTCTTTTTACAAATCAAGGGATGGCCATATGGCCAGGGAAAAAGGCGGCGTGGATGGCAACCGTATTAAAAATGATCCTGCCTTTGTGCGTACGCGGGAGAATGGTGCCGAATTTGGTCGCGCCGGCAAGGCGAGCAAACTGTTGCGCACCGCTATACGTACGATTCTTCAAAACGCAAAGGACCGAAGGGTGACAAGCCGGCTGACCACCGACATGCTGAAAGTGATACAAATGGATGCAACCAACCCGCGTGGAATGCGCAACGTAATTGACGGAGAGGCGGAACTGCTGCAGGATTTTGAATTCAATGCGAATTCTAGCCTGACTTCTACCTTGTATGCTCCTTATACACCGACCATCAATCGTGTGGCCGGTATGGCTGAAATTACCCTGGCACCGTTTATCCCCGCGAACGTGATTGCTGCACCGGCAGGTGCTACACATTACCAGTTGGTGTCGGCAGGCGCGGAGATTGATTTTGAAAATGAAGTGTATGTGGTGAGCCAAAGCGACTCGGGTCAGCAACCACTTGATACTGTTGCTACTGCACCAATGACGCTGTCTAATAACTTCACTGCGAATAGTACGCATGTATTGTTCCTTTTACTGGGTGTGTTGTTTTTCCAGGATGTAAATGGGGTGAAGTACCCGTTGAAGAACGGTGCTTTTAACTCGCTGGCGATTGTTGGGGTGAGCGGAGTGTAGGCCTCCGCCTGGCCACGAAGGCGCTAAGACGCGAAGGAACGCGAAGGAGCTCGCAGGCTCACCAGGATTTGAACCACGGGGACACCGGAGACACGGAGGGACACGGAGGAAGTTTGTAGTTCTTAAGGTTGGAGAGGCTTTTCAAAGGCGGTTTTTCTAAATGAAAAAAAGAGTTAGGAGGCTCACCAAAGAATTGACACCAAATGGGAGACACATAAGGACACAGAGATTGCTGGGAAAGCCTGGAAATGTAACGGGGAATTAAAATATGAGATTGGTTTAGGTTAAGGATACTTATTCGAAGTAATTTTCTTAGGCCAGGAATTTTTGGATAGGCAAATGCAGAAGAAATGGAACTGGAGCAGGTGAGGGTGTATTTCCCGAATGGATGCAATGGAGAACTTTATTATAATGGTGAACGTATCTGTTTTACGATAGAACTTCCATGGCTTGATAACAAGTCCCGCATCTCGTGCATACCGGAAGGCAGGTATGCCCTTGCTAAAAGATACAGCCCAAGGTTCAAACATCACTTACAGTTATTGAATGTTAACAGGCGTAGTCTTATATTAATTCATGCTGCTAATGATGCTCAAAAAGAGCTGAACGGCTGTATTGCTCCGGTTTCTATTTTAACTGCAGAAGGTAAAGGATCACAATCACGGAAGGCCCTGGAAAAATTAAGAAAACGGGTGGTTCCGGAACTGGATAAAGGCAATAAAGTTTTTCTCACTATTAAATCTGATATGTATGAAGCTGAGTGAAAGGATAACATCTCCTACTCCATCATTTTTTAAAAAAGTACGCACAATAGGATTGATATTGGCGGCAGTGAGTGGTACACTATTGACAGCGCCAGTGGCTTTACCTGTGGTACTGGTGAAAATAGCGGGATACCTGGGTGTGGCCAGTATGGTGGCCAGTGCTGTAAGTCAGACGGCTATATACGATGAAGCGTCACCTGGAGATATTGAAAGCTATGGACCATAATACAGTTGATACCAATACCAAGGCCGGCACTTTGGGTGGCACCTTGTTCATCTTTTTTCTGAACCTGAGTACCACGGAGGTTTTGAAAACGGTAGTGCTGGCTGGTGTGGGTGCAATTGTGAGCTTTAGCGTGTCGTTGCTATTAAAAATTTTAGTGGGGAAGTTTAAAAAATAGTTTTTGGTTTTGGTGATTTGGGATAAAGGGGCTGAAAGGCCCCTTTTCTTTGTTCGCAGGCTCAATGAATTTGAACCACAGGGACACGAGCGACACAGAGGGACACAGCAGAGAGTTTGTAGTTTCTGGTTTATAGTTTGTAGTTTTTTCGGTGGAAGGTGCTTTATAATAGCAGGCTTTTCTTAGATGAAAGGTGGGGGTTCGCTTCGCTCACTATTTATTTTCACCACATAGAACACAAAGGGAACACATAGGCACATAGAGAAGCTCTACTGTCGCGGTAAATTTGCCACGAAGGCGCGAAGGGGCACAAAAAAATGGCTGGTTATTGCACTGTTGTATTATGTAAGTAACCAGTTTTACCTTATAAGAATTATAAAGAAAAAAGACTTACGCATGGTAAGTCCTTTTTTGCTTTAAACATATTTCGGTAATTATCTTCTTCCTGTTTGTTCAAGGTAGGTGCTTTCGAATATTTTATCGGCATTGGCAGCTTCAAAGCCTTCACGGCGGTGTTCATCAGTTATTTTGTCAAGGGGTAAACCGCTGAAGTTTTTTAATACACGGCGTTCTGCAAATTCGACGTATGAGCCAGGTATCAAACCTTTTTTACCATAGGCAAAAACAGCTTCTACCATATGGGCAATGGTGCTGCTTTGCAACAGATCCCCATCTGCACTTTGCTTTATGGTGCCACCGGAATCGTTTAAAATGATACCATGCTTTTCCAGGAACTGGTTAAACTCCATAATAGTGTTATACCCTTTCTTCAAATTGTGAACAGCTATGGTAAAATGATTGAGGTAATAGCGATTGTAAATAACCCATGCTGCATACTCACTTTCCGATGCAAGACTTTCATAATCTGCCAGCGTAGGTATGCGCCAGAGTGAAGAATGCAGAAACAGGTCAACGGCATGGGGATCGCCTAAATCCAGCAAATCAACGGGATCTTTTTTGATAGAGCCAGTGTATGCACGAATAATGGATTCGGCCCTGGGACTGAGATCGGAGACCCTTAATTCTGAAATGAAAATTCTTGGAAATGCCTTTGATGGCGGTGCAAACCACCAGGCATCGAGGCATTTGCCTGGAAAATAATAATGGTCCTTTTTAGTGTATCCATAATGCAGGAAGATCTTCTCCAATGACTTTACTCCCAGGTTGGGGACACCTAAGGTGCGAAAGGCAATGTGATCGTTTTGAATTTCATCTTCTGAACTGATGATGCTTTCGCGGATCATTATATCAATAATCCTGGACACTTCGGGAACACGTTGTACATAGCGATTTACGAGACCCTCCATAATGAGGCGGAGGCCTGTTGATTTGTTCATATAGCAAGGTTTTAAGCAATCAATACAATTTCTTCAGAAAGAAATTGCGTGGTGCAAATGTAATTGTTGATGATGTTTCCAAAATCTATACGTGTAGGAAACACACAGTTAAAAAGGGGTAAGTAGAAACTTACCCCGTCATATATAACCTTATGTAGAGACCTTCATCGTATCTCTGCACCGTAAAGACGATTGCAGTTTACCGAGGTACTATTTTACATTGAGGTAACAATTATTTGGTAATAAAATGATTGGATTATTGCTGAATGTGTTTTAGACCTGGCCTGAATATATACCTGGTACTTATAGTACTTTTTGTTACGCGAATAGTCATTAGATGTAGGAATTATTCCATTTTTCATTTCGGTAGTTGTAAGGGGTATGGAGGACATACCCCTTTTTTATTATTTGGAAAGACGCATTTGACCAGCATGCATTTCTTAGGATGAAGCAATAGGGTTTGCTTCGCTCACTATGAGGAATTTGCCTCATAGACACATAGGTTGGACTTGCAAGGACGGGTGAGCCATCGCTTTTATTGCTTTAATATGTAATACAGTATAATATTTTATACAGGAATAGTATTGAAGATCCGTTGAAACGTCTTTATAGATAGTTAATTTTTAAGCATAAAAAGTAAACAAGGGTTTGTTTCTACTTACCCTTTTATTTTTCTAATTCATCTAAAGCGGTAATGCCAGCCTCCGTAGAAAAACAAGCAATTTTGTAGTTTTTCTTTCCATAAAAAATAGATCTGTTATTTAAACAACAGGCGAGTATGCAAAAGTAAATATCGCCGGTTTTGACTTCCCCGAGTCAGAATTGGGAAAGCCTAATGGCGGCAATTACCTGCCAAGTTGAGTATCCATAGCTTCGTCCAAAATAAATCATACTTCAAGAAAATGAGAAAAATATTGTTAGGTGGATTTATATTATTCACCGGTGCTACCAATGCGCAGTTAACCGAAAAGATAGAAACGGACCGGCCCGACCAGACCGAAAGCCCTTACCTGGTTCCCAAAAGATGGTTTCAATCTGAAACGGGGTTTAATATAGAGAACGAAAAAGATGGGAGCAAGACCTTTATCCATCCTACTATGCTGAATAAGTATGGAATCAGCAACAGGATTGAATTACGTCTGATAACGGAATATGTAACCGAACAGTCACCTCTTATCATCTCTTCTGAGAACCGCACTTGTACCGGTTTGCAACCGGTACAAGTGGGTGGTAAGATCGCTCTTTGGGAAGAAAGAGGTTTGATACCCAAAACCTCCCTTATAGCTCATACTTCCATTCCTAAAGCAGCATATAAAGAGTTCAGGCAACCTAAATGGGGACCCAACTTCAGGTTTACCATGCAGAACAGTTTATCTGATAATATTTCATTGGGCTATAATATCGGAATGGAATGGGATGGTGAAGAAGATGGCTCACCCAGTTATATATATACCCTGGCTCCCGGTTTCAACCTTGGTGAGAAATGGTATGCTTATGTAGAATTATTTGGCTTTCTTAATGCTGACAATCATCCGCAGCACTGCGCAGATGGAGGCATTGCCTACAATTTTTCAAATAATGTAAAGGCAGATATATCTGGTGGTTTTGGTATTACAAAAAACACTTCACTTAAAAACTATATCGCCATTGGTTTTTCCTTCCGTGTACCCGTTGGTAAGTCGAATTAAAAATGGTTCGCAGGCTCATTGGGATTTTGAACCACGCGGACAGGGCGGCACGGAGAGGCACAGAGAATTTTGCCGCTAAGACGCGAAAGCGCGAAGGAACGCTAAGGTTGTTCGCAAGCTCACAAAGTTTTAAACCACTGAGACACGGAATCACGGAGAGACACGGGGTTGCTATAAAGGCACGAAGGCACGTAGTAACACAAAGAGTTAACAATAACTAGTTTTCTATGTTTCTATGTGTAACCTGTTTTCTACCTGGTAAGAGTTCGCAGGCTGACCAACTGATTTTACTACATAGGCATATAGAAAGTTTGTAGTTTGTATTTTATAGTTTGTAGTTCGTTAGGTTGGAGATGCATATTTATTTCAGAGATTTTTTTAGATCTGAAAAAGAATTTTCACCACATAGGCACATACAGAGTTTCTAGTTTATAGTTTGAAGTTTGTAGTTGTTTAGGTTGGAGATGCATTTGGATAGCAGGCATTTTTTAGTGGGCAATGGTAGTTCGCAGGCTCACTATGAATTTTATTAGGATAGAATACCAGGAATAAAAGTTTTTGCAAACTTGTAACTTCAACTCTTCAATACTCGTTTTTCTTTATTGCCTGGATTGTGCATGGGATTGCAGGAATCTTTTAAAGGATTTTTGGAGGTGAGGGAGTAATTGATCATTGTCTAATTGACAATGTGCATGGTAGTTGAGAAGTCGTAGATGATATTGTAAATCTAACCTGAGATTGTCATCTTGCCTCATACCCTTGTTGGTGAAATCCAGACATCGACACCAGTTGTTTTCTATTGCACAAAGACGGGCCGCTTTATGACAGAGCACCAGTATTCGTTCTTTATTGGAAATATCTTCCAAAGATTTATACAACTCATTGAATAAATCATTATCTGCCTTGCCGGAAAAGAGACAAAGATTTAAACTACCTAAGAGTTTATAATACTGATGGCCAGATTGAACCAGGGTTTTGGATGTTTGAACTATTTTGACCTTTTTGCAGGCGGCGAGGGCAGCCTCGTTTACCATTAGTACACAGTGCAAATAGTAACCGGTTTCCAGCTTTTTTATTTTTGGAAAGGATTCAAACAGATCCAGCCATTCTAAAGCAGAGGCGTAAAACAAGTCAACATTCTTTGTTAAACGATAATAGATAACCTGGGCATTTAGAAAAAAGCTCCTGGGATAAAAGCTTAAGCCTGCAATAGTACCAGGATCCACAATATTTAATTCAAGTACCATTTTTTCTAATCCCTCTTGTTGAATGGATCCATATTGCTTATAATAGTTTTCAAGCCTTAAGGCCATAGCAGAATATTTTTCGTAGGCTAATAATTCCCCGGTCAATTTTTGAAGATCTTCCGTAAAAGTTTCAATATCTCCCAATCCTAATTCAAGGTTTATGTTCCTGCGGGTGTGCAAGGCCTGAAGGCTATAGTGCAGCTGGTGATATTCAGCGGCAACAGATCTTAATTTATTCAAAGACTTCCATGCCAGCGAACTGAATCCCTTCCTTTGTAATATTTCAATATGATCCATGAGCTGGTGCCATTGCAAAATGGGGTATTCCCTAACGCCTGTTATGCGTAAGCTATCCAGAATGATATTGAACAGCGAAAGCTTCATATTGGGCAGCTGCTTCTTATTACAGCCTTTTAATTTTTGAATGAGTTCATAGTCCTCATACGTATTCATTCTATTTAAAGCATTGAACAGTGATACTATTTTTAAATCTCCATGGCGGGAATTGCGACCGGCATAGCTGGTGAGACTCTTCTTCTCCCCTTTCCTGAGACTCCTGATCATTTGATGCAGCTCTTTTGTAGTTCGATTTTTCATACAGAATTATTTGAGCTGTTCATAGAGGTTTACATCCAAAACATCAATTTCCCTATTAAGTCGTTTTGATATCTGGTATACTTTTTCCTTATTTTCTGAAATGTGTAGTGTCACCCTTAGAATATCATCAGTATCTACCAATTGAGTTGCCATCTGGGTAATGATAAACCGTTGCCGGTTGAGGATGGTGAGGATACGGACCAAAACATTCTGGTGTTTTTCGGCATTGATGATTACTATAAATTTTGATTGTTCCATAATTGACATAAAAAAACCCGCCTGTTGGAGGCGGGTCAGTTAGAAATTTATTTAAGAATTTACATACAGACTCCTCCTCCAGGCATTGGGCTAATGACTGCGACTATAATAATGAAGGAGATTTGTATTGTAAATAGTATGTGCATAGATTGGGGTATCAAGGTTGATTGACGGTTGTGGGGAGTGATAGTACTATTGGGGTAGGGAAATAAATATTTATTGAGGGGGTTGCCTTCGGCAATTTTTATTATTTCCACTTTTTGCTTGTCCAAAAAGTGGAGCAAAAAGGACACCGCTGGCATAAACGCTCCGCGTATCCAGCGGGGGCCAGCGCACAACGGTCAGAACTATTGATTGGTAAATTTAATACGACTACAGTCTTACCTTGACTGTGTTTACTTCACTACTGTATCGAAGATTACTTAGATCGATCACGTGCTATGCGGAGAGGCTGAAGGCGCTGAATTGCGGAGATTTCGTTAACGACAATCGGCAGAGGAATCGAATACCCGCAATGAGGCGCTGGAACAGTCTTTTAGTTTGGAGTGTTTTTGGGTTGTCGTTACCTTGGGGAAGGGTGTTTTAGTAATTCATTGTCTTATACTTTCCTTTGTGCTGATTTGTGCCGCTGTGGCTCTGTGGTTCAAAAATACTTCAATTCTTAGTGCAACTTAGTGCCTTTGCGTCTTAGTGGCAATACCAATGACAGTAGGTTTAAAGGTTTTTTATTTCTAACATTCACTGAGGCTCAGGGGAATGTTCAGGGCGAGGCCACCTTCGGCGGTTTCCTTGTATTTGGTGTTCATGTCCAGGGCAGTGGCCCACATGGTGGCTACTACTGCATCTAAAGATACTTTTGCAAAATCGGGAGCGCTTTGCAGTGCCAGTTGGGAAGCGGTAATGGCCTTAATGGCGCCCATGGTATTACGTTCAATGCAAGGCACCTGTACGAGGCCTGCTATGGGGTCGCAGGTCATTCCCAGATGGTGCTCCATGGCAATTTCTGCTGCCATCAATGCCTGCCTCTGTGTGCCGCCCAATGCCTCGGTAAGGGCGGCAGCCGCCATACTAGAAGATACGCCGATCTCTGCCTGGCAACCACCCATGGCAGCTGAGATGGTAGCGCCCTTTTTAAAAATGCTACCTACCTCAGATGCCGTAAGTAAAAACCTGATGATCTTGTCCTCTGTAATGTCCGGGTGAAAAACAATATAATAATGCAGAACGGCCGGGATGACACCCGCTGCGCCATTGGTGGGGGCTGTGACTACGCGGCCAAAAGATGCGTTTTCCTCGTTCACCGCCAAGGCAAAACAACTGACCCAATCCAGGATGTATTGAAAGGAATGGCCTCCTGCCCTGATGGCATCAAACCATTCTTTATGAGAATTATAGGGTTTGCCTGCAAGCAATTTTTTATTTAGTTCTGCAGCCCTTCGTTTTACATTGAGCCCACCTGGCAATATGCCTGAAGTATGACAGCCACGGTAAGTGCAGTCACGCATGACCTCCCAAATTGTAAGCACTCCTTTCCTCGTTTCTGCTTCGGATCTCCAGGAGGATTCATTTTCCATTACAACTTCATGAATGGCCAGACCAGTCTTCATGCACCAGTGTAATAGATCACCAGATGTATTGACAGGAAAAGGAAGATGGATCTGTTCATTGTTATTGATCTCTCCTTCCCTCACTACAAATCCGCCGCCTATAGAATAATAGGTCTCAGCCATAGTATCCCCATTTTGAAATGCTGCCAAAAAACTTAAAGCGTTGGGATGAAAAGGAAGCGAATCGTTGAAGAGAAAAACAATCTCTGTTGCCGGATCGAATACGATTTCGTGAATACCCGAAAGCAGTAATCGCTTTCCTGCAGCTATGTCGTTTACCTTTGGAATGATCTGCTCCACATCAAAACTAACAGGATCATCATTGCACAAACCCAGTTGCACGGCTACATCAGTGCCATGCCCTTTACCGGTTTTGGCTAAAGACCCATACAGAAGGACTTTGAGGCTTGTAACTTTTTGCAGTTGATCTTTGTCCCTTAGTGTTTGAATAAACCGCTGTGCTGCACGCCAGGGACCCAGGGTGTGGGAACTGGAAGGCCCCACGCCTATTTTGAACATATCGAAAACTGAAATGGCTTCGTGTGACAAGCGCGTTAATTTAATAAGTAACCGATTGGTGCTACATCAATTGATGAATTACCTGAATTCTGGTAATCGCTGACAAAGGCATCTATTTGTTCTTTAGTTATTCCGGGCATGCAAATGAGGTGAGACATTCCATTTTCACTGGCCAATTGCCATTTATTACATATGGCATTGGAAGGTGATGGAAAAATAACGGTCAATGCATTGGGGTTCTTCCAGGCTGCTATGCCGATGCTGTTTAATTTTTCAACGGCATATTCGGCTACACGAAGGCTTTCAATGGCACGCTTTAGAAACCCATTCTTTCCTAGTTTATTGATGGCATACCAAAGGAATAAAGGCGTGATACTGTTGCGTGAGCCGGTAATGGTGGTGTCAATGTTTCCAATGTAAGAAACAGCCCGGCCAATGCGATCTCTATTTGACTTTTTAACCAATACTATTCCACAGGGAATGGGTGAGCCGATAAATTTATGACCACTAATGGCAATGCTATCTGCGCCGAAGCGAAAATCAAAACCACCTTCGTTCAATAAGGCGAGGTAGGTGCCTGCCAGCGCTGCATCGCAATGGATATAATGGTTTTTGATAGCGTAGGATTTTAAGATATTCCTGATCACCGTTACATCATCCTTTGCTTCGAACATGGTGGTGCCAATGTTGGCCACAATAATCGCCGGCTGGTGCCGGTACATCTGTATGGTTTCTTTAAAATCATTGTAATCCATCTCTCCTTTTTCGTTGCAACGGATGCTGATACTGGACATGCCCAATAGATGGATGTTTTTCTGGATGCTATAATGCGTGGCCTCTGAATAATACACCATGGCATTGGGATATAACTCCCTGGCCAGGTATAAGGAATACAAATTTCCCTCTGAGCCTCCATTGGTAACATAGCCCCACCAATTATTCTGAGGAGCATGAAAAAGATCGGCAAAGAAGTGCAACACTTCCCTTTCGAAGGTTTTGGTATGCATGTCAACATGCGCATCCATCATGGGATCGCCGACATTGTTGAGATTGTAATTTAAAAAGGGATAGAGCTCGGAATAATCAAAATCTCCGGAGGCGGGGTAACCAATATAGGTTTTGGACCGTTCGTTTATATTGGCAAGGAATGTTTTAAGTTTTGATGTGTAAGATTGCATGGCTTAAAAAATTAGAAATTAAAAAATGCTTTACCAGTTGGAATTAATCAACTCTGTAAAAGAATGATCCTTCTGCCATGGCCACCAGGAGATGGATAAAACAAAGACGCTTATCGTTGAAATATTTTACAGGGTAATCGGGTTTCATTGATTCTAATTAAAGTAATACTGTGAAAAGGTCAGTTGCAGTGTCAGGCTTCTTCGGTAACCAATTGGAGGGTAACGAGCTCCCTCTGATGTTCTTTATAACTTAAATATCTTTCTGCATCCAAGGCAGCCATGCAGCCACTACCTGCGGCGGTAACAGCCTGCCGGTATATTTTATCCTGCACATCGCCAGCAGCAAAAACGCCTTCTACATTAGTCTTTGAAGTTCCCGGAATGGTTTGAATGTACCCTGCATCATCCATATTAATGAATCCCTTGAAGATCTCTGAATTAGGAGTATGCCCTATTGCCACAAAAAATCCCCTGACCGGAATTTCAGTTGTCTCATCTGTCTTATTGTTCCTGATACGAACAGCTTCAACGACTTTTTCTCCCAGGATTTCATCAGTTTCCGTATTCCAGTACATTTTGATATTCGGTGTATTCGCTACCCTATCCTGCATGATCTTACTGGCGCGCATTTCATCACGACGAATGATCATGTGTACAGAGGAGCAAAGCTTGGAGAGGTATAGTGCCTCTTCGGCAGCTGTATCACCTGCTCCCACAATGGCGACCTCTTTTCCCCTGAAGAAAAAACCGTCACATACTGCACAGGCACTTACTCCATAACCGTTCAGTCGTTGTTCGCTTTCCAGTCCCAGCCACCTGGCAGAAGCACCTGTTGAAATAATGATGGCATTGGCTTCTATCCATTTATCCTCATCAATCTGCACTTTATAAGGATGCGCAGAAAAATCAACTTTTGTTGCCAGGCCGTAGCGAATATCGGCGCCCATTCTTTTAGCCTGTTGTTCGAAATGTACCATGAGCTCGGGTCCCTGGATGCCTTGGGGGAAGCCCGGATAATTTTCAACATCTGTGGTGATGGTCAATTGCCCGCCTGGCTGAATGCCCTGGTACAAAACGGGATTTAAATTGGCCCTGGATGCATAAATAGCAGCAGTGTATCCTGCCGGCCCGGAGCCTATGATCAATAGGTTAACTTTTTCTATATGATTATTCATTCTCTTTAAATTTTTAAAAAAGGGAAGTATAGAAATACTCCCCTGATTCAAGCAAAGGACAAAACCGATTACTACATCACTATGAGAAAACGCTTTAAGTGTATTATAGTTTTATTGATACCTGCTGATAGCCCTATAGTCAAGGAACTCTACATCGCTGGAATAATAATTCTCTTTGACGGGTTCTTCCTTCATTAAGTCTGTACTCAGGTATTTTTTATTACTATCGCTAAATACTGTAACAACCACAGATTCCGCTCCTAATTCATTTTGCAATTGAATGGCTCCAATGATATTAGCACCGGAAGAGATGCCAACAGCCAGGCCAAGCTGGGTGGATAGTTTTTGCGCCATAATAATGGAATCACCATCTGAAGCTTTGATGACCTTATCCAGTTGATTCAATTTAACAATGGCAGGAATAAATTCGTCGGAGATGCCCTGGATGCGATGAGAACCCACTTTATATCCTGTAGACAAGGTGGGAGATTCGGCAGGCTCTAATGGGTGAATCCTGACTGAAGGGTTTCTTTTTTTCAAATAATTTCCAACCCCCATAATGGTTCCACCGGTGCCAACACCCGCTACAAAAGCAGTTGGTGTCAAATCAATGGACTGCAGTTGCATCCAGATTTCCTTGCCGGTAGTTTTTTCATGTGCTTCACAGTTGTATAGATTTTCAAACTGCCTTGGGAGGAAAATATTATTGTCCTCTGCTGCCATCTGCTGGCTCAATTGTATACTCCCTAAAAACCCACCTTCCTTTTTACTAACAAGGATTATTTCGGCACCAAGGCTTTTAATGATATCCATTCTTTCCTTGCTCAGCCAGTCGGGCATAATGATTTTAACCTCATGGCCCATAGCCTTGCCAATAGCAGAAAAGGAAATGCCTGTGTTGCCGCTGGTAGCTTCTACTATGACATTACCTGGCTTTATGAGGTTGTTTTTGTAAGCCTTCTGCAAAATGTATAAGGCCATGCGGTCCTTAATGCTACCAGTAAGGTTGTAATGCTCGCATTTGACATAGAGCTTACGGCAATTTCCTTTATACCGGTATGAAATTTCCAGCATGGGCGTGCTGCCGATCATGTGCCACAAATGCTGCAGTTTATTGTCGATCATTTCTTCTATGGAAGCAGGCATGCCTGTGTCGTAACAGGTGCATTCCGTTTCATTCATTAGTTTCATCGGGAAGCTATTTAAAAGACTTTGTTTACATTTTTATCATACCCAAACAATTCATCCAGGGATAATTTCCTGAGCTGACCATATTTTTTCAGGTCGTCCACATTGATCTTTTTATCTGACGCTATAACAGTATAGACAAATGGTTGCCCCTCAAACTGGGTGCGGTGATAATTTGCCAGATCGTTAATAGTTAATTTGTTGAGATCAGCATAGATGGACTTGCGAAGGTCCTGGTTCAACCCGAGTTTGCGGGCAGCGAGGTAATTGAAAATAATATCGTCTTTTGTGATGCGTTCCGTTTCAATATCTTTCTTCTGGGCTTTGATTGAATTATCAAAGTTCTGAGGTATGACCGGCAGCTTTTGCAGCAGATCGTTCATGCCGGCGATGGCATCATTCATTTTATCTGCCTGGCTTCCCACATACCCAATGAAGGTATAGTCGTCTTCTTTTTTACGGGGTGATTGTACAATAGCAAAAGTGGAATAAGCCAGCGCTTTGGATTCACGAATGGTTTGGAAAACAACGGAGCCCATTCCGCCACCAAAATAATTATTATAAATATCGATTTTAGCGGCCTGACCTGCATTGTACCTGCCAAGGTCCTTCACCCAATAAATCTCTGACTGAACAGCATCGTAATCGGTGAAAAGCACCTGGTTGGTTGATAGCTTCAATGGCCGGAAGGAAACTGCTGCCGGTGTGGCTGTCCATGTTCTAGGTAAACTATGCAGCCTGGTGATGCCTGAACTTAATTTTGCAACGGGGGCAGGGCCATAATACAAAACTTCATGCTTATAATCAGGTAATGCATGCAACAAAGCCACCAGGTCATCAGCCTTTAAGGCCTGTATTTCTGCATTTGTAAGCACATAATTAAAAGGATTGTTTTCGCCATACAATGCATAAGACCTTGCTGCCTGTGCAATGGCCTGCTTGTTGGTAAGGTTGTTGGCCCTTGATTTCAACATACGATCTTTTAGTGCGCTTAATGCGGTTTCATCTGGTTTGCAATGGCGCAATAACTGGTCGAAGAGGCTTACGGCTTTATCAAAATTTTCCTGCAGTCCACTAATGGTAATAGAGGTTTCTTCATTGCCAGCATTTGTGGCAAAGCTGGTAGCGAGGTTGTAAAACTGTTTGGTAATATCCTCGGAGGAATATTTATCTGTGCCTAAGAATTGCAAATACAATAAGGCGATTGGAAGCATTTTGTTGTTCCATGCGCCCTGGTTGAAATAATAATGCAAGCGGAACAAGCTGTTGTCTTTGTTGGGCACATACAGCACATCGGCTATTCCAGCTTTTGATTTCTTAATGTCTTTGTTGTAATCAATCCATACAGGGGCAATAGAAGGCAAAGGATCCTTAATGATCATTTTTACAAAATCAGATTGTTTGCCTGCATTGGTTTCAACAGGTGTGATGGGTGGTTTTTCCACTTTCACCAGGCTCTTGTCTTCACCTTTTCTTTTATAGATGACTGCATAATTTTTATCGGTAAAGAATTTATTTGCAAAATCAACTATATCTTTTTTTGTGAGTTTTTCAGCATTATCAAGGAAAGAAACATTCCTGTCCCACTGCTCGCCACGGTCTTTAATAAATTCGTCCACTATATTTTCTACGCGGGCAGTGTTGTCTTCCTGTGCCTGCATTTCGGACAATTTAAGGTTGGCCACGATGGCTTTGACCAGGGTGGGATCAAACTGACCTTTTTTCAACAAACTGATTTGATCAAGCAGCAAGTCTTTCACCTGCTCCAGTGTTTGCCCCTGCTTTGGCGTTCCCTGAAACATAAAAATGCCATAGTCTTTGTATTGCCTGACGCCTGCACCTGCAGATAACAATTTCTGTTGTTTGTTAAGGTTCAGATCGAGCAGGCCCGCTTTGCCATTAGAAAGGATGGAAGAAGTGATATAGGCCAAATCTGCTTCTTTAGAGTTTGCGGGGCCGACGCGGTACACTATTCGCATGGTTTCGGAAGAAGGACCGTATAATTCTTTTATAATGGGTCCATTAACCGGTTCCTCAACTGGTCCATTATATCCTTCGACGGGATGTGGCTGCATGTAACTGAAAGCAGCGTCTATTTTTTTAATTATTTGGTCGGGATTAAAATCACCGGCAAGAATGATTGCCATGTTATTCGGCACATAGAACTTGTTGTAATAATCACGTATGGCCTTTAAGGATGGATTCTTCAAATGTTCAATGGTACCAATGGTAGATTGCTGTCCATAGTTGTGTGTAGGAAACAGCAGGTAATGCATGGCGTCCTGAATTTTCCATTGGTCGTTATCAAGCGAACGGTTTTTTTCTTCATACACAGCTTCCAGCTCGGTATGGAAAATGCGGAAAATGGGATTGCGAAAGCGTTCTGCCTGGATGGTTAAAAATTTATCAACGGCATTGGAAGGAATATTTTCATCATATACCGTTTCTTCCACCCAGGTATGTGCATTGGTATTCTGAGAACCCACAGAAGCCATGAGTTTATCGTATTCATTGGCAATAGCGTATTTAGCCGCAATGCCTGAAACACTGTCGATGGTATGATAAATTGCTTTTCGCTGAAGGGCATCTCTTGTAGAATTATATTCTTCATAGAGGTTCTCTACCCGGTCGAGGTAGGGCTTCTCCTTAGACCAATCCAGCGAACCATATTTATCGGTGCCTTTAAATAAAAGATGCTCTAAATAATGGGCAAGACCTGTATGATCTTTTGGATCGGTGTTGCTGCCTGCACGAACAGCAATGCGTGCGGCGATTCGTGGTTCTTTTTTGTTGGGAGACAGGATAACCGATAACCCGTTTTTCAATGTATAAAAACGGGTATTTGCCGGATCGTTGGTTACGTATTTATATGAGTAACCTGCAGATTCAGCCTGCTTCCATATATATTTATTCTGCGCCCATGTGGAACAGGAAGCTGAAATACAAATAAGAAACAGGAAGGTTTTTAGAATGCGCATCATTTTATTTTGAATTAATTAAGATTGGTTGTTTGGTAGGCTTTTTTAGCGCCATCGAGCAGCTCAATAAATTTGTTTATATCGGGGTCATACCCATAGCCCTCGTTCACTAATTTTTTTTCATTGCCGTCAATAAAGAAATAATAAGGCTGTGTGTTGGCCCCATAACTTGTAACCTGCATATCTGCATTTTTGTCTCCCAATGTTTCCACCTGTTTTCCCAGTGCTTTAGAATAATACTGTTCTGCTTCCGGGAGGTCAATATTCTGGACATCCACATAGAGGGAGACAATAACAAAATCTTCCTTCAGCCGCTGCATCACTTTAGGATCACTCCATACCTGGCCTTCCATTTTTCGGCAGTTGACACAGTTGATACCGGTGAAGTCGAGCATCAATGGCTTTTTTAGTTTTCTTGCTACTTCAAGGGCTTCTGCATAATCGAAATAAGTGACCATACCATATTTGGTGACTACCTCAGGTTCATAGATCCTCATTTTTTCATAGTACTTCTGCGGGCGTGGCGGTCCGGTTTCACCAATGCTAGCGGCAGAAACAGCATGAAGTGATGAAGCTCCTGAAGATGTAAAATCCTGTGTACCCATTGGAGGAACGAAGGCTGAAATACCTTTGAGCGGAGCGCCCCAGAGTCCCGGGATCATATATACTGAAAACATGAAGGCAGCAATGGCGAAGAGTAACCTGGTAACGCTCAGGTAGGGCAAGCCAAAATCGTTCTTTGGCAGTTCATCATCATGATGCAGTTTTATTTTACCCAATAGGTAGAGGCCGAGGACCGCGAATATGACGATCCATAGCGAGATGAAAATTTCCCTGTCCAATAGTCTCCATCCTTTTGACAGATCGGCATTTGATAAAAACTTTAATGCGAGGGCCAGTTCCAAAAAGCCAAGGGTAACCTTCACTGCATTCAGCCATCCGCCAGCTTTGCCCAATACATTCAATTTAGAAGGGAAAAATGCAAACAATGCAAAAGGCAGTGCGAGGGCCAATGAAAAGCCAAACATACCTGTAAGTGGCCCCCAATAGCTTCCTTTGGCAGCAAGCACCAGGAGGTTGCCAATGATGGGGCCTGTACAGGAAAATGAAACCACTGCAAGCGTTAGCGCCATAAAAAAGATACCCAGGAAATTTCCCGTACCTGCCTTGCTGTCCGCCTTTGTGGACCAGGAAGCAGGTAATGTAATTTCAAAGGCACCCAGAAACGATATACCAAAAAGAAGGAACAAGGCAAAGAAGACAAGATTAGCGATCCAATTGGTGGCCAGGTTATTTAATGCTGCAGGACCAAAGATCAGGGTGACTAAAAATCCCAGTAAAGTAAAAATGATAATAATTGATGCGGCATAATACAAGGCATTTTTAATGCCCTGGCTTCTTGTTTTACTTCTTTTAGTAAAAAAGGAAACGGTGACAGGAATCATTGAATACACACAGGGAGTGAGCAGGGCCAGCAGACCGCCAGCAAAGGCAGATAGAAAAATCCAAAGAAGCGAATGATCGCCAACGGAGGTTGCAGGCTTCGTTTCGATGTCAGCTGCTTTGATAAAAACTTTAAAGTCCTTTTTTTGAGAGATGTACTCCTCCCCTTCTTTCAACATGTAATTGATAGTTCCTTTCAACAGCAGGCTATCATTAGGATTTAATTTTAGCATTTGCTTCCACCTGGCAGAATCTGTAAAATAGTTGACAGAAGCTCCGAGGGTGCTATCCTTTTCGTTTTTAACTCCACCGGTTTCCTGCACAGGGCCGACCAGGTGTTTTGCACTTGCAGCATCAAACTCAATGGTAGAATATAAAGCATCTTCAGGGAATTTTTGTAAAGCATACAGCTTGACTCCTCCAGGAACTATGGCTTTGATATCAACAACCACCTGGTTATCGTTCGCTCTTTTTTTATCGAACGAGAATTGAACTGTCAATGAATCATTGGCATGAGCAAGCAATGAAAAGAATACAAGCTGAATTAGAATCAATCGCTTAAAAAAAGCATTCATAGCAGTTCTTATTTGATATTAACAATGAACTTTCCATTTATAATGATGTGTAGTCAAACCATTATTTGACAGGGATTGAAAATTTTATCGCTTTTGGCGGCAGGCATTCATGATCATTACAGGTCATGAATTCGATACTTCCATTCAATACTGTTTTCGCTTTGCTCTTTAATTTAACCTGCTGCACAAAATCTACTTTGTTTGAGAATTGCTTTACGTCCACCCCAAATAAAGGTTCATTGTGCTGTTCCATTTTACCTACTTCTTTGGTGGTACCATCGAGGGTAAACAAAGGGTTTTTCAAATACTCAATGGAAGTGGGTACCGGTCCACCATCGGGCGTAGTTTGCGAATAGATATGCCAACCTTTTTCGATAGTGGCTGTCAAGTGCACTTCATAGCGATCAGCACTGATCTTTTTGGAACTGAAGGTCCATTGGACTGGATTTTTTACCTGGGCACTGACGGCAACCCATATCAGCAAGCTCAAGGCAACGGAGATTATTTTTTTCATGTAAAGATTTATAAGGTTATAAATGATGCATCTTATTTTATTATCACACAGATAATAAGTTCTCTTTTTTAGTTTTTATTTTCTGCTCTATAGAATGAATGGCTTTGATGGTTTTGATGACTGAATCGGGCGTAACTGATATAGAATCGATCCCTTCTTCCACCAGGAACTGGGCGAAATCAATATGATCGGATGGACCCTGGCCACAGATACCCACTTTGACCCCTGAAGCCTTTGCTGCTTTTATAAGTTGGCTGATCATGTTTTTGATAGCCGGGTTTCTTTCATCGTATAAATGTGCTACTAAAGAGGAATCCCTGTCAAGGCCCAGTGTCAATTGCGTGAGGTCGTTGGAACCAATGGAAAAACCATCAATGTGCCTGGCAAATTCACCGGCCATAATAATGTTGGAAGGTACTTCTGCCATAAGGTAAAGCTCTAATCCATCATTGCCAGGTACGAGGCCAAATTCAGCCATGACCTCTTTAACTTTCAGCAGTTCTTCCACTGTTCTGCAGAAGGGAATCATGACGACTACATTGGTTAGTCCCATTTCTTCCCTGACCTTTTTAATGGCTTTACATTCGAGGCCAAAGGCTGCTTTGTAATCATCTGAATAATACCTGCTGGCGCCCCGCCATCCTATCATGGGATTTTCTTCATGGGGCTCGAAATACTTACCTCCCAAGAGGTTGAAATATTCATTTGACTTAAAATCAGAAAACCGAACGATCACTTTATGGGGATGGAAGGCTGATGCAATTTTTGCAATGCCATAGGATAGTTTAGAGATAAAAAAATCTTCTTCATCCCTGAAGCCGGCAATCTTTTTTCGTATGGTTTGGGTAAGTTCCTTATCGTTTAACCCGCCATGTTTTAGTAATGCCAGCGGGTGAATGCCAATGTAATTATTGATGATGAATTCTTCCCTGGCCAGTCCCACCCCTTTATTTGGGATATGGGAAAAACGGAATGCCAACGAGGGCGAAGCCACATTTAACATGAGGGCTGTATTGATGGCTGGCAGTTCCCTGAGTTGGGTATGTTCGATATCAAATTCCAATTGGCCTTCGTAAACAATACCGTTATCCCCTTCTGCACAGGATACTGTAACATGGTCGCCATCAACCAGGATGGAAGTAGCGTTGCCACAGCCGACGATTGCCGGCACGCCCATTTCACGGGCTACAATAGCTGCATGGCAGGTTCTACCCCCTTTATTGGTAACAATTGCGGAAGCTTTTTTCATGATAGGCTCCCAATCGGGATCTGTCATTTCGGTAACCAACACATCGCCTTCGTTGAATTCCTGTCCTTCGTGCACCCTTTTATCCAGGGAAAACATGAACTTTACCTTGCCGGTGCCGATCTTATCTCCTACCGCGATGCCCCTGACCAATTCTTTTGCCTGGTGCGGTTTCATGACATATTCAGTGAGGGAATCATAGGCCTTCCTGGAATGAATGGTTTCAGGCCTTGCCTGCACAATAAAGAGCTCACTGGTAATGCCATCGACAGCCCACTCTACATCCATCGGACACCAATGGGCTTTCAGATTGGTATAATAATTTTCAATATACATGACCCATCGGGAGAGCTGCATGATCTTTTCATCATCGAGGCAAAATCGCTCCTGTGAAGCCCTGTCTACCGGAATGATTTTAACTCTTTCATCGGGGTCATCGCCATACACCATCTTCTGGTCTTTGATACCCAGTTTCTTTTCTATGATGGAGACATAACCTTCTTTAACTCCCGGCTTGAACACAATAAATTCATCGGGGGATACACTTCCCTGTACCACCATTTCTCCCAGTCCATAGGACCCATTGATGACTACTACATCTTTGAACCCGCTCTCAGTGTCCAATGAAAATGCCACACCGCTTACTCCCAGGTCGCTGCGCACCATTTTTTGTATGCAAACGGAAAGGCCTACAGCAAAATGATCGTAATGAAAACTTTCGCGGTAAGAGATGGCCCTGTCCGTGAAGAGCGAAGCGAAGCAGTTACGTACCGCATCCATGAGGGCTGCCGGTCCCCTGACATTGAGGTAAGTTTCCTGCTGACCCGCGAAGGAGGCATCGGGAAGATCTTCGGCGGTGGCAGAAGAACGTACGGCAACGTCTGTGCCTTCCTGGTGATAAATCTGCGAAAGTTCGAGATACGCATTGATAATCTCCTGCGAGAGGGCTGTTGGAAAACGGCCATTCCTAATAAGATTTCTTACCTGCAGACCTGCACGGCGCAGGGATTCTACAGACTTGTAATCTATCTGGCGAACAAGGTCACGGATCTTTTCGTCCAGGTTATTGTGGAGGATAAATTCCTGGTAAGCTGATACAGTGATGACAAATCCGCCGGGGATGTTAACCCCTAGTTTCGTAAGGTTTTGGAGCATTTCCCCCAGAGAGGCATTTTTACCACCGACGAGATCAAGGTCTTTCATACCGACCTGGTGGAGTTTTACAACGTTAGTTAGCATAATAAAGCAATCGTTTTCTCAATTTTATTAGGTTCGCGAGTTGAAGACGCCTCAAGATTGATAAAGTACTAGGTGAGGGTGAAATTGATTCGCGGGTGCTCCGGGATATTGAACCACAGAGACACAGGGGCACGGAGATGCACAGAGAGAATTTGCCACAAAGACGCTAAGGCACGAAGGAACGCAAAGAAGTTGGTTCGCAGGCTCACCAGGATTTTGAACCACGGAGACAGGGGCGACACGGAGGGACACGGGGAGAGTTTGTAGTTCGTAGTTTGTAGTTTGTAGTTCTTTAGGTTTGAGATGCATCTAAATAGCAAACATTTCTTAGAATCAAAGAGGGTTCGCAGGCTCACTATTTGAAACAAAAGGGACAAGAGAGACTCAGAGGGACAAGGGGAAGATTGCCGCGAAGACGCGAAGGCGCGAAGATGCACAAAGGGGTTAGCAGGCTCACTAAAGGACGATACAAAAGAATGTGAAAGGTTGCGGCGCAGGCTTGCAACGGAGAAATGGTTCGCGGGCTCACCACTTGAATTGAACCACGGGGACAGGGGCGACACAGAGGGACACGGGGAAGATTGCCACAAAGACGCTAAGACGCGAAGAGGCGCAAAGGGTTTCGCAGAATCACCATGGAAACTCAGAAGGATGCAAAGAGGTGCGACGCAAGCTTGTAACGGAGCGGTGAGCATTGGGCATGAAAGGACATTGAGGGGCATGCTGAATAATTTTTCAGGTATGTTGAAAATTAAAAAGGGGGCTGGTTATTTTGATATTGCAGTTATTGCCTTAGTTGCAAAGACCACAGATTTTCCGGGTCAATGGAGTTTTTCATTTTATCAACATTAGACAGAAGCAAATTTTGAAAACCCGGATTTGATTTAACAATATTATCATTGCATGCCTCCGACATCAATTGTATTCCTTTTTGTTTTTCGCCTGCTTTATATAGCAAGCCTGCATATACCGCTTTGGTTGAAAAGTGAGAAAAATAACCCTGGGCTCTCTCCGCCCAATGAGCCGCCATTGACAAATACCTTACATTCTTTGTATTATAATACACCGCTTCGGCAGCATCACGCAATTGGTACGAAATGTTTACCATCCTGATATGCTTTCTCAACATTTTCATAAATTCCCAATTCTCAACTTGTGTTGAATCCTTCTGCCCGGATAAGTAAGGCTCCATAAATTTTTTATAATCTGCTTCATCAGCAGCAATCATTCCTGCTATATCCAATTTCATCAAGCCATTGTTTACGTAATTTATTGCTGCAGGAATCAGCTTTTTTTCATTCTTTGTCTTATTGTAATAATTCAGGCTCCATCTTCGTGAAGTGGCTTTCACATCCTTTTCATTCAATAGCCGGGAAAGTTTTTGGCCTGCATCAATGATTACCGGCAACATATTCTCTTTACTGTTGGCAACTATGTTTTTATTAAAATAACTTCTTATCCCATTTTCCATTAAACGAAGACTGTATCCTGCTGATTTGCCCAGCAATGAATCCAATTCCCTGTAATGAGCCGTTACATAGCTGAAGAATTTTCCGTTGGGCACATATTCAATATTCTCATCGCTATACAAAATTGCAGACAGAAACTCTTTGTTTTTAAGATCTTCAGGGGAGCATAATGGAGTAATATCCTCAATAATTTCAGCTGAGGGCATTTTGAGGGTTGCCCGCTTTTTTAAAAACCCAGCCAAGAATTGCTTGTCCCTATTACCTGATTCATATTCTTTGCTCCACATCACCAATGGCTTAGGATCATCTTTCTCCTTTAATGCAATAGCTGCATGAGCTAAAAAGGGCTTTGGTTCATTATAACCAGTTAACCGATAAACCAATTGCCCATCACCATTTACAAACAAATATGTTGGATAGGCATGCACACTGAATGTTTTTGCAATCTGCACTCCTTCCCCTTTTTCGGCATCAATTTTATAATTTACAAAAGATGCATTGAAAACGTCTGCAACTTCCTTTTTGGGAAAAACTTCTGCTGCCATTTTTTTGCAAGGGCCGCACCAGCTTGTATAGACATCAATGAAGACAAGCTTGTTTTCTGCTTTTGCTTTTGACAAAACAGCTTTCCAATCCCCGGACTCGAAGCTGATTCCTTCCTGCGACCATACTGTGTAAAAGCAGCCTATTAGTAAGAATGAGAAAAAGTATTTCATAAAATAATTCAAGGTTAATTAGTCATTAAAAATTTTTTGCAGCATTTTATCCAGATCATTTCCGCCAAAGCCTATATATCTTGCCAAAACCTTTCCATCCTTATCCAATAAAACTTTGGTTGGAAAAGCAGTTACACCATAGGATTTAACGGCATCAAACTGTTCAATTCCTTCATTGTTTAACACCTGTATCCAGTCAATCCCATCCTTTTCAATGGCATCGAGCCAGGCTTTCCTGTTTGCCTCCTGACTTATACCATTCTCCTGTGCGACGCCCAGGATTTCCAATCCCTTCTCTTTATATTTTGAATACAGTTCTTTTAAATGGGGATGACTCAATCTGCAGGGCACACACCAACTCCCCCAAAAATCAATCAATACATATTTGCCTTTGAGTGTTTGCAGGGTGACCTGGTTACCGTTCATATCTTTTTTACTGATAGGAACTGCTTCTTTTCCTACAGCTGTTGCTTCCATGCCTTCTATCTTTTGAGCAATACGGGTGGCAAACACAGAACTCTTAAGTTTATTGTCCAGCTTATCATAAACAGCTTTTAATTCATCTAAACTTAAATCATTCACTTCGTTGGAAAGGAAGTACATGCTAACGATTGAATGTGGATTGTTTTTGATAAAATTCCGCCTAAGCTCAATAGATTTTTTTGCAACCTCCTGCCGGGCCGCAACTCTTTCTTTCTTTTCAACCGAATCAGCATCCGATAGTTTGTGCTCATACTCTTCCCTGAGAAGGTTCCATGTTTTAGCGGTATAAAAATTTTCCTGCTTCCTGATTTTATTCCATTCCCTGTTGGCTTTACCGCCTTTCACAGTTGACCTATAAACTGTATTGGCATCACCTTTAATAGTGATCACATCATTTGATAAAATAAAGGAGAGTGCAGGTCCGGGAATAGATCCTCCTCTATCCGTTGGAATTGACAAGGCCGGGTTACCCCTTAAACCAAAACTGGCAACTACAGGTTCACTAACAGAGCCTTTAAAAACATACCAACCATTTTCCATAATGTAATTGGTGTCAGCCGCAAACTTTCCATTTTTGAGATAGGCGAGGAAAACAGTGTAGTGGTTTGGATTGTTAATCCTGGCTCTCACGGTAAATTCATTTTGAGCGTACGATTCCAATATGCCTGCGAGGCATAGGAGCAATAAAAAAGACTTCTTCATAATTATTAGGGGTTGTTCTGCATGCCCTGGTTTTGATTGATCACTTTTTGTGGAAAGCGCAACACCAGACGTTCAGGCTTTAATGTAAATGTTGATAATACAGCACCGGTTGTATTAGAATATAAATAGTGAGTAGTTCCAATTGTTGAACTGAATTGCGGATCAACAGACAATCTTCTCATATCAAACCAACGGAAACCTTCCACCGCAAATTCACGAATACGTTCATCCAGAATAAACCTGACCAATGAATCCTGGTCAGTTGCAATGGCAGCAGGAACTTCAGCATCAACAGCTGGCATCCGTTTTTGCCGCAAAGCCTCAACATCTGCTTTTGCCCCCGTTAAATCATTTAACCTGGCCTTACATTCTGCACGGAGCAAATACATATCGGGCAAGACCATTCCAAATTGTGTAGCAATTGGGCCCAGTCTTCGCAGCATTCCATTGGGATAAGGTGTTGTGCTGCCAAAAGCAGTGGCCGAATAAAACTTCCGTCTTAAATCTGTTGCCCCATATAAAGCAACCGTTTGCGTATTGATTATTATTTCAGAATTCGTGAACGTCCAGAAATTAACAAACTGTTTTGCGTACAAATTCTCGGTATTGTTCATGACCGCAGGATAAGATGGCCCGAACATGCCAACAGGAAGAAAAGAACCACCCGTTGAAAGCGTGACATTGTAATCATACAATACAGCAGGTATAGAGGAAGAACTTAAATCATTAAATGCTGCATTCAATTGTTGCAAAGCTTCGTTGTACTTACCCATGAAAACATATACTTTTCCAAGGAGTGCTTCAGCAACAGCTTTTGACATTCGTAAACGATGTGTGAGAGGGGGCAAATCAGGGATGGCAGTATTGAGGTCTTTGACAATAAAATCGTACACATCTTTTACCGAAGACCTGGTAAATGCTGTTGTAGTAACATCCGCTTCTGTAACAATCGGAAACCCGGGATCGGTGGAAGAAGCAGATGAATAAGGTTTTCCATAGTAATTAATTAATAAGAAATAGGTCCAGGCTCTTCCTGCTAATGCTTCTGCCTGCAAGGATTTTTTTTGCTGGTCCGTTCCTTCAGCGGAACCCATTACTTCTTTAATGATTTTATTGTAGGTATATATGTTTTTCATTGTTACAGCCATCTCCTCTGCATCCTGATCAGGTTCATAGATCACGTCATCCCATCGAAACAGGCGCTGCGTTCTTAACGCTGCACCATTAAAGTATTGGTCCACTGCCGCAATTTCGTCGCCCATGGGAACCTGCGCAAGGCCAGGAGAACCAAAAGCCGCCATATTTATAAGATCGAGATTATTAAATAACAGATTGTAATCAGAGGTTTTTTGTGCAATTAATTTGCCTTTGGGTGTGATCTCCAAAAAATCCTTCCTGCATGATGCTGTCAACATAACCAGCGCCAGCAGCAATAGCTTATTATGAGTGAAAATATTTTTCATGATGATCAATTTTGTGTGTTTAGAGTGTAACGTGAGCACCCACTGTAATTGTTTGTTGATTGGACCGAACGTTCCTGATACCATAAAACGCATCCTGGAATTCCGGATCGATTCCATATTTGTTGGCCTTCCATAGCATCAGATTTGATAATTGAACCCGGAAGGTGATATTGTTCGTTTTAATGCGATCCAGGAAGGCTTTCGGCAAACTGTAGGAAAGGGTAACATCACGAAGCTTGATGTATGAGGCACTTACTACATTCAAATCGGCCTTGGTATAATAGGTAACATCCCGCCTGGAAGAAGAAAGGCTGGCATTACTTACGTAAGAAGGAACTATAGTTACCTGTTCATCACCTGGCTTTTTCCAGCGGTTAACAAATTCGGCATTCACATTGCCCGTTGTAAAAGCATTAGGACTTATTGAAGCATTTGTAGCTATTAATCTTCCTGTATAAAACTGGTTCACATCTCTTCTCATCACATTACCAAGATTATAAACAGCATTTACACTCAAACCAAAGCCTTTGTAGCTGATTATATTTGACAAACCGCCGCTCCATACCGGCTGATAGGTTCCCATATATGCTACATCATTTGGGGTGGCAGCATTTCTTGCCTTTGTTGCTGTTTTATCATTTACATAAATCATTGGATCACCCAGAGTATCCAAACCTGCATAACGATAACCAAAAACGGCAAATGCGGGGAAGCCGGTAAGATATTGCTGCTGCAGTTTTAATTCTCCCGTGGTAACAGGTGTAGCAGAAACCAAATTTGTAATGATGTTTTTATTATAAGCAGCAGTAAAAATGGTTTGCCATAAAAAGCTTTTATTGGAAACATTGGTTGAAGTAAGGCTCAGCTCAATACCCTTGTTTTGAAGATCACCAAAATTGCCGAAGATGGAGCTGTAACCTGTGAAGCTGTTTACCGATAAACTTCCAAGGAGGTTGCTGGTATTTTTTCTATACACATCAATACTTCCATATAAACGGTTTTTTAATACGCTAAAGTCCAGGCCCAGATTAATGGTTTCAGTACTTTCCCATGTGAGTTTAGCATTGCCTGGTGTGTTGATGGTTAACCCCACCCCTCCCGGAAAGAAACTATTTGATGCGGCCCTAAGAATATCAAATGATGCTGCCTGGCCGGGAGATGGTGAATTTCCTGTGATGCCATAGGTTGCCCTCAACGCCAGATTATTTAACCAATAAGCGCTTTTCAAAAAACTTTCATCAGAAGCAATCCATTTACCGCCAAAGCTCCAAACGGGTCTATTCTGTGCTGACCTGTCAACACCAAACAAATTACTCTTATCAATTCTCCAGCTGCCATTGACAGAGTACTTTCTTTTGTAGGTGTATGCCGCATTGGCATAATATGAAGTAAACCTTGTTTCTGTTTCTGTCTGGCTAAAAGGATTTGTAATCAAAATACTTTTGCCAATGTTGTTCACCATGACCGGAGATGGAACACCAGTTGTGGAAAGCGTGGCATAATCAACTGCGCCATAAGTTTGAAGCAATTCATTATATCCCCTAACTGTACCTGCGTTGGTATTTGTTAATTGATCCTGCGCTTCCTGTCCTGCCAACAATACCAATTGATGGAGCTTATCGTTCCATGAATTGTCGTAGACCATTTGATTGCGTACTGTCCAATTGCGCTGCATTAAATTAGCAACACTATACCTTCCACCTGTAGAAGGTAAATAATAAACAGGGGTTGAAGATGTATTGGGAGCCACCGTGAACTGAACCAATTCACTCCTGACTAAATAAGCGTTTGCATTATCAAAATTTGTTGTTTTGTTATTGCCTTTGATATACCCAAATACGCCTTCGTATCTCAAACCTTTGATGAATTTTACTGTTACCCCTCCAATAAGGCGGTTCAGCAAGGCGTCATTTTTAGTGTATCCGTAGTTTACTTCGTTTAAAGGGTTGTAATCAAGATTGATCCTGCTGAGGTTTTGATATGCCATTCTTGTTGAGTCGCTCAGGTATTGAATATAGGGAACCGAAAGATTATTTCCATTAGCGTCCTGGAACAATTGATAAGGGTAAAACCTATTATCAATATTTATGTTTCTCGGTGAATTGCTATTGGACGATGTAAGATCGGTGATCAAATAAGCCTGCAAATGTTTGTTTAAATTAAAATCCTGCCGAAGGTTGGCTTTATAAGTATTATTTTTTTCACCGGGTCTATTTGATTGATTACCGGTATAAGAGAGTGATCCATAAAATGAATGCACTTTACCGCCGCCCGCTAATGAAATTGTATGATTTCTCAATGCAGCATTGCGATACCAGAGGTCCCCAATTTGTTGATTATTTCTTATAGATGCAAGGCTGTCCAAACTATTGTTGGCCTGAGCAGCAGAAATCAATCCCCGGTATTGGTTGTATAAAATCATTTCATGCGGAGGCACACCAATTGATCCGGTGTTGGTGAATGCAGATACAGTGGTCCAGGGGAAAATTGCAGGATCGAAAATTTCTTTTGCAGACTGTATGTATTGCTGACTATTTAATACAGGAATATATTTAAGATCGGGCTTACCATTGAAATTGATAAAGCCATCATAGTTTATTCTAATTTTTTCATCTGCAGATCCTTTTTTTGTAACTATCACTACAACCCCATTCGATGCTTTTGCACCCCAGATAGAGGCGGCTGTAGCATCTTTCAAAACCGTGATATCAGCAATGTCCTGCGGGTTAATGGAACTAACATCATTCATTGAAATTCCATCAACCACATATAAAGGCGCCCTGTTGCCGTTGATGGAGGAAAGGCCCCTGATCAAAATTGTTTCTGAATTGGGGGCATTATTAATAGTCAATCCCGGCACCAATCCATCCAGTCTTTGCAAAATGTTCATACTGGTTGACCGGTTTTTTGCAATATCAAGATTTGGTTTTGAATAAGACCCTGCACTTCTTTCTTTGGATAATGATTGATAACCGGTGTTAACAGTGATGGTCACTTCTTCATTCAGACTGATTTTTATTTTCAGCCGGATGATGTTGAGATTGCTTCTTCCATTGACCGAAATCTCCTTGTTTTCAACATTGATACCGGTAAAAACCAATGTAGCATTCTGATCGACATTATGCAACAAGAAGTTTCCCGCAGCATCTGTTGCTGTTCCGTTCTGAGTGCCTTTAACGCTCACTGTAATTCCTTCAAGGCCTTCGTCTTTTTCGTTAATCACTCTTCCATTTACATCAATTGCTGCGTTGGCGTCGGAAGGAAAGTTTTCCCCGGTTTTTTCTTTTACAACAATAGTTTTATCAATGATATTGTAAGTAAGTGGTTGTCCCTGAAAAATTTGATTGAGCAATTGAAGCAGCTCAATATTTTGAGCATGGAGGGAAACCAATTTTGCCTTGCGAAGGTCTTTGTCGGAGTAAAAGAAGGAATACCCGCTTTGTTTTTCAATTTCGCCAAACACTTTCCTGAGCGAAAGGTTTTCACCAGAAATGGTGACACGCTGGCTGTACCCGGCAGCGCTTACCTGCATAAAAGCAGCAAGGAGTAAAATGGAGGTCAGCTTCATAAGCAAAAAAATCCTCGTTTTCAAAAAGCGGTGAATTGGTTTTACCAGCATAAACCTTTCACCATTGCAAAAAGCAGTCAAATGCATACCTTTGATTTGTTGAGTTGAATAATAAAGATGTCAGAAGTTTTTATTGGGCACTCACACGCCGGTTGTGTTACAGCACTTCCGGCATTTTTTTTATATTTATTTTGCTTTTACAATTACCTGTTTGCCTTTAATTTGAAATTGCACTTTACCTGTGGCTTCCAGGATTTTTAAAAGCTGTGATATGTTTTCAAAACGTGATGGACTTCCTGAAAAAGTTTCATCTGTTTTACTTTCATAAACTACATCCACATCATACCATCTTGCCGCCTGCCTCATGATGGTTTCAATATCTGAGCTGTTAAATGAAAACTTTCCGTTTTTCCATGCCACTACTTCATCAACATCAACATTGTTTTGTATACTTAAATCATTTCCTGTAGATGTGGTTACTGCCTGTTGCCCGGGATTGAGATAAATGAACTTCTCCCCTTTCTTTACCATCACCCTGCCTTCCAACAATGTAACTTTAAATGAAGGTTCATTGTTATAGCTATTAATATTGAAATGGGTACCTAACACCTTTATATCCATGTCATTTACCTGTACATGGAATGGCTTCCCGGCATTGTGCGCTACTTCAAAATAGCCTTCTCCTGTCAGCTCAACCTTTCGTTCATTTCCGGAAAAAACATTGGGAAAACGTAAAGAGCTTTCTGCATTCAGCCATACTTTGGAGCCATCGGCGAGAATCAACTGATATTGTCCTCCGCGGGGAACTTTAATGGTATTGTAAACTACCTCGGAGCCTTTTACCTGGTTGTACAACAATTGCCCACCCTGTTTGATGACCGTGGTACCTGCCTGGTCAGCTACCGCTCCATTAGCTAAAGTGTCAAGAATCAACTGGCGGCCATCTGCCAAAGTAAGAATGGCTTTGTCTGAACCCGGTTTTATATCGACAGCAGGACCGGGTTTGGATGCCACCACTGGTACTTCTTTTTTGGTATTCACCAGCCAGATGGTTCCACCTGCCAGGAGAATAAATATAGCGGCAGCCGCCACACGGAAGGCCCACCTTTTGTACAACGGAATGACCCTGGCTTTTGATTGTTCCAGTTTTTCATTGGCAGCCTGCAACTCATCCCAGGTGTTGCTCAACAGATTTTGAAACACAGCACCCTCACCTTCCTTTTCCACCAATGCAAAAAATTCTTCTACCTCTGCTTCGGTAGCCTGCGCTTCAGTATATTGACGGTATAAATATTCAAGTCTTTCGCTTGCCACAATCTATTGATTTACAGAACACTCAAGCTCATGCCGAGGGTGCTTCTATGCTTAGAACAATCAATGAAGAAGAAAGTACCAGTGGACTTGTAAAAATTTTTTTACCTCCGGGTTCCGGATAGCATAATGGCGATAACCAGGCATGAAACATCAGGATGACCTTCGACATAATCCCTGACAGATTTAATAGCTTCTGTCATGTGATTCCGTACCGTGTTTTTGGATAATCCCAGCCTTTCGGCTATCTCCTCATAGGTCATCTCTTTATGCCTGCTGAGGGTAAAAATGATCCTTTTCTGCGGCGACAGGTTCATAAGCGCCTCCTGGTAGATCTTACTGATCTTTGCTTCCATTAATTCTCCTGCCGAGACCTGCTGCAGTGCAGCCATGTTGCGGAAGATCTGCTCCCGGTAGGTTTTATCGCGGGCGGCCTTGCGGAAGGTGTTGGTAATATGATTTTGCGTCATGGCCTTGATATAGGCCAGCAATTTTGTGTCTTCTGTGAGGAGGCTTCTTTTCTCCCATAGCCGAACGAATATTTCCTGCACTACTTCTTCGGCATCGCTTTGGGATTTGGTAAGGAAATAAGCGAATGTATAGACCTGCTTCTGGTAAGCTTCATAGATCTGGCGGAAGGCGTCGGCATCGCCAAGGATCATCTGATGCATGAGGGTCGTTTCGTTTTGAAGCAGGGGCATTTGTGGAAAGATATTGGAATTAAAATTAGGGAAAGTTTGGTGAATGGGTTTGGTTGCGGCGCAGGCTTGCAACGAGGGAGGAACCACGGGGACACGGAGGCACTGAGAAGCACAGAGATAAATTGCCGCGAAGGCGCTAAGACGGGAAGGAACGCGAAGGTTGGTTCGCAAGCTCACCTGGGAAATTGAACCACGGAGACAATACGACACAGATAGGCACGGAGAGAGTTCATTGGTTGTAGTTCTTTAGGTTGGAGATGCATTTTGATGCAGACATTTCATAGTATGATAAGAATGGTTCGCTTCTATCGAAGGTTAGGGATGGGATGTTAGCCTTCGGCAAGTTTTTATTGTTCCTTTTGGCATTGCCCCAAAAGGAACCATCCCGCCATTGCGGGACCGCCGCTTTGCCGGGCTGGCGCACAATAGTCCTTACTACAGGAGGCAGCATTCATTAATTACAATCTTTCATTTACAGTGGCAATTTCCTATGGATGGTATTAGGCTTTACATTGAAGACGTGATATGCGGGAAGGCTGAAGGCGCTGAATTGCGGAGGGAGGGCTTCGGATTATTATGGGCAGAGGAATCGAATATCCGCAATGAGGCGCTGGAACAGTCTGTATTTTCGAAGTGTTTTTGCATTGTGGTTGGCCTGGGAGAAGTTAATGAATCTTCATGTGATACAAACTTAACTTTATGGAAACCCGCGAGTCAGCTTGCCATACTGGCAACCGAGACACGCTGGCGATGTAATGTCATTTCCATAACGGCAAATTGCCGCAGCGATCAGCACGCAAATAATGCCACACCAATAGGTTTTCTAGCTTCCGAAAAGCTCTTTTAATTTCTCATCAATTTTGGATTCGTCGCTGGAGTATACGAGGATCTTTCCTTCTTTGTCGAGTAATAGATAAAAAGGAATGTAATGAACCATGTACAAAGATCCTACACGTGCAGGCATATTCTTTACAGGGAACTCATCGCAAACCTGTGTCCAGGGCATTTTTTCCTGGTCCATTGCTTTGAACCAATCCTTCCATTTGGAATCGTCGGAAACGCTAACAATATCAAAACCTTTATCGTGGTACTTAGCATACACCTCTTTCCAATGCGGAATGGCCTTGCGGCAAGGATGACACCAACTGGCCCAAAAATCAATCATGATATATTTTCCTCTTGTGGAGGAGAGCGTGAATTTTGAGCTGTCTCTTTTGAGCAGGGTAAAATCAGGAGCTGTACTTCCGGGCATTACAGCTTTTCTTTTAGCCAGATTGTTTTCAAGGCTCTTATAATATATAGATTGCTTAGCCTCTCCCTTGAAACTTTCCAACATCGTTTGCATATCTGTTATGGGCAGATCGGTATACCAGGTGTAAAGGTCGCTGAGCATATAGGCCCCGGCTACAGAGGAAGGATTTTTATCAATGTACGTTTTTACCTGATTTGCTTTCCAGGCATTGAGCAGGTTTCTCACTGAATCCATTTGGTCCCTATACCGGTATTGCTGATCAATATCTTTTGTGGTTTGAATTTTTTTGCCAAGGTCAGCAAATACAGGTTCATACTTTTTTTGACCAGGATCCTTTTGATATTTCGTCCAGGCATCAAAATTCGGCGAGCCCGTTTCCGTGAAGTTTTTGATCATTGCGCCTTTGGTGCTACCGTACATTGTATAGTCATAATAGCTAGATCCGGTAGTGTCGGCCGTAATGGTCAAAGGTTTATTTTCCAAAAATACCTGGAATGACCAGTTGCCCGGCTCAATAATGACAGAAACCATTTGCGGTGTTTCGGTTTTGCCTTTTAATTCAAAAGCGCCGTCTTTAAAATTTACACTATCTATAGTCTTCGAGGTACGATCATCCTGATTATTGGTTACCAGTTTTATCATTCCCTCTGGTACTCCTTTAATGGTGCCCTTAATAATATAACCATCATTATCGCTTTGGGACTGGCTGTTATTGCAACTGAATAGGAGCAATAATGAACCAAGCAGGACCAGGTTATTTTTATTCATTGTATTTATTTTATTGAGTTAGTTTTTTGTTATGGTTTTTTGATTTCGTCTTCTTCGAATAGAAAACATATAAAATCAAAAACCTCAAACAGAAATGTTTTGATTTTATTGAACACGAATGTGTTTGATACTATACCGGTAGTTAAATACTTCATTTAAGCATGGCTTCTAAATAGGTTTAAAAAAATATTGATCTAGTCACCAAAGACCTCTGTAAATTTTTTGTCCATTGCTTCATCATTTTCACCACCGCCACCATAACGGCCGATGATGATACCTTTTGGATCTATCAGAATTTTGGTTGGCAGGGAATGAATGCCATAGTACTGGCTGATATCAGACTCGTTTTTTTCGCCTGCTAATCTTTTTTTCATATCCAGGCCTCTTAAGACGTGCTTCCAGACGCCGATGCCATCTTTTTCTACGGCCTTTCGCCATGCGTCCGGGTTATTATCATCATCGGAGATCCCTATAATTTCAAGTCCTTTGTCTTTGTATTTTGAATAGAGAGACAACAAGTGCGGATTGCCTTTGCGGCAAGGCACACACCATGATGCCCAAAAATCAAGCAACACATATTTTCCCTTGTAATCCTGCAGGCTTAAAGGTGAATCCCTGAGCTCCTTAGACGCAAATACCCATGCTGTAGCCCCGGGTGAGCCCATTTGTAAACCATCGAGTTCTTTTTTTATCTCTTTACCCAAACCACTGCTTTTAATTTCATCGAGGAGCTTTGAGTAGCGTTCTATACCCTCCTGCAAGGGCATGCTGCTGATCTTATAACGCAGCAAGGAAGCCGTTACATAGGAAGCAGGATGCCTGTCCATAAAATCCCGGTCGATCTTTGCCATCTGTTCGTAGTAGGGATCCATAGCATCTTTGGCTTTGTTGGCTGCCTCTTTTAAAGATTCCAGTGTGGCTTCATCTTTCTTTGCTTTGATAGCTTCCCTATATATGTTGCCCACCTTTTCATAAGCTGCTGACAGAGGTTTTAGTTGTACCATTACAGGCTCTTTAGCTTTGGATAGCGCATCAGCCTCCAGTTGTACCGGGGAGCCTTTCAAAACGGCACCTCCACGGAAATTGTTATTATCCAGCGAAAGCTTCATATCGCCGGGAACAAGGAACAACTCCAGGTAATTATCAAATGACCTTGTTTGCCTATCAGTGAACATAATCACACGTGTAGTGCCATTCAATTTGCCTTTAAAAGAGAAGTGTCCATTTTCAACCCGGGAACTATCGGTTATCCGGGTGTTAGTCTCATCATCGGCATAGCTCATATAAATATAGGGACCTGTTTGTCCCTTTATGTTTCCACTGAGGGTAAATGGCTTTGGCTGTGCTGTAATATGGCTGGTAATCATTACCAGGCCTGTTAAAACAATCAATCTGGTGAGCATGATATGAATTTTAATCATTGTTCTTTTTTGAGGGGAATAAGGCTTAATTATTTTCGAGGTATTTCTGCAGGTTTTTATCTAACTCCTCTCCTCTTAAATCTTTGGCAATGATCTTTCCTGAGGGATCGAGCAGGAGATTGAAAGGAATGGCTTTAATTCCATATAACGTGGCTGCCTCATTGTCCCAGAATTTCAAATCGGATACCTGGGTCCAAGTGAGACCATCTTTGTGAATGGCTGCCAACCATGCATCTTTTTTACCCGGCTGGTCCAGGGAAACACCCAGCACAGTAAAGCCTTTATCCTTGTACCTGTTGTATGTTTTTACCAGGTTTGGATTTTCGGCCCGACAGGGTCCACACCAGGAAGCCCAGAAATCAAGGAGGACATATTTACCACGGAGGTCAGATAATTTCACAACAGTTCCCAAGGTATCGGGCTGAGAAAAATCAGGTGCGATTTTGCCGATGGCTGTTATTTTGCGGGCTTCAATGCCATTTGCTAAAGATTTACCTGTTTTGGTTTCTTTGTATGTTGGTGAAAGCGAGGCATACAAAGCTTCCACTTCAGCCAGTTCCATTGTGCGGGCATTACCATCCAATAAATACATTGCTGAAAATGAGTTCGGATTTTTTTTCAGGAATTTTCTCAACCGCTCCAGCTCCTCTTGCTGATTGGCCTGACTTAGTTCAGTGTATTCCTGCATCAATTGTTTGTACCTGGCATCCGAGGTATCAGGATTGCGGTTATAAATCAATTTTTCGCCGTACTTACTGGTTAATTTATTCATTAACTCAGATTGTGCTTTATTACTCACCGAGGCAAAACTGTTAAAGAGGTTATTCTCCTTTGCTCCTTTAATTTTTGAATTGGAAAAGTTTTCGATATCTGCCGCTATTTTGACAGAGCCGGGTTCTGTAATCAAAATACCAAATGGAGAATAGCCCCCTTTGTTTTTGAGTTGGAAATCGCTGTAAAAAAGATAGCGTGTGGGCTCTTTAAATTGTACCGTGATAAGAAATTTACCATCCTTCAATACTGCTGAATCATGATCCCCGGTAGCACGGTTATACAGTACAATTTTATTACCGTCATATTTTTTATTGGCAGTACCTATAAATTTTACCTCCTGAGCAAATGAAGCCAGTACGGCAAATAGGATTGTTGCCAGAAGCAATATTCTTTTTTTAAACATCGTTTTTGATTTTTAGTTTTTAACCTCCGAATAATTCAGAGAATTTTTTATCCATGGCTTTATCATCTGCTTCACCCTCTTCATAGCGACCGATGATCATTCCATTGGGATCAACCAATATTTTTGTAGGAAGAGTAGAAATGCCGAAATGGTCACTGATATCATTTTCATTTTTCTCTCCTTTCAATCGTTTGTCCATGTCATAGCCTCTTAGCACATGTTTCCATACACCAATTTTATCCTGTTCCACCGCTTTGTTCCAGGCTTCATGGTTCCGGTCATCGTCTGAGACACCTATGATCTCAAACCCCTTGTCTTTGTACTTAGCATATAATGATAGTAAGTGTGGATTGCCTTTACGGCAGGGCACACACCAGGAGGCCCAGAAGTCGAGCAATACATATTTTCCTTTATAATCAGCAAGACTGAGCTTTGTGCCATTGATATCTGCAGTGACAAAATTTGTGGCCATAGTACCCGGCACACCGATTTTTCTTCTCTCCAATTCCTGTTTTATGGATTTACCAAAACTGCTGTTCTTCACCGGTTGCGGAAAACGGTTGTAATGCATGACCAGGTTTTCGGTTGATAAATCTGCCGCCAGGGAACGCAAAACAAGAGGTGCCACATATGAAGTGGGATGGCTGTTTAAAAATGCGCTGTAAATTTTGCTTTCCTCTGCGTGGTATGGTGTTAATACCCAGTTTTTCAACTCCTGGAATTGGGCATTACTTCGTTTGTTTACTGCAGAAAGGGTATCAAACACTACTTTCCATTGGTCTCTCAGCTTATTTAAGGGTTTTTGTAATGCTTCATATTCCATTTGAGTTTTAGAGCCGGTGATCCTGGCATGCTTAAAATCATTTACACTAACTGTAATTTTCATATCTGCCGGTTCCAAAAAAAATGAAGTAGTGTTTGGATCATCCATACTCCTGCTTGCCATTTTGCCATTGAAGTAAGCCATGGTTGGTTCACTGACAAAACCCCTGAACTGAAAATGTCCATTTGTTATTTCGTTACTGTCACGTATGTATTTACCATCTTTATCTGTGTATGATAAATACATCCATCCTTCTTTTTGGTTCAGCACTGTACCCTTCAGAACAAACTGTTCTTTTGATTTTTGCTGCGCAATGGTTGTGACAGATAAGAGCAGAACAGAAGATGCAAGAAAATAATTCATTACAATCCTATTGATCATATTAAACAGTATTGGATAACCTGATCAAACAGCTACATTCTACGATAAACGCAGGTATAGCTGTCCTGATCAGGAACATTGATTTACTACATAACATGTTATAACCAGCTATATTAACGAGCTGCTACCATCCGTACCCCGGGTTCTGTTCGCCAATAGCAGGATTTTTATCGTGTTCGGCTTTAGGAATCGGGAGGATGTATTGAAATTTGTTCTGAATGGTTGGTTTAATCTGCTTTACAGTATTAAAAGGCAACCGTAATAGTGCAAACCAGTCTGCGCCATCTTCTGCTACCAGATTACGAGAAATTTCTTTATATATTTCAACAAGCAATTCATCTGTAGATGATGCATTATCTATAGCGGAAAAATTGGTAACACCAGCATGTGCCATGATCTCTTTCACAATTGTTTTGGCATCTGCCAGACTACCACCTGAGCGAACGATAGCTTCTGCTTTCAGCAGGTAAACTTCTGAAAGTCTAAAAGCGTATTTTGATTCAGACTGCGGGCCCAAATATTTTGAAAACGCGTTGGTATAATTCATGAATGGATTATTATTATCAACCGTAATCATCCAGTCAAGGCGCGGATCATTTTGCAAATAACTCACCAATGAATCTGTGGCATAGAACTGATACCCACCCCTGTAATAATAAGCTTCCAGTTCTGAAGGCTGTCCAGGATATGGCTTAGTTCCCAAAATGATTTCTTTACTGGCAAGCCCTTTTGTTTTAAAGATGTCTTTTAGATTTGGTTCCAGACTATAGGAGCCACCGGTAATGATATTGTTGGCCAGGTTGATGACCTCAGCATAATCACCAGGACCGCCGCGGTTGATGAGTATTCTCATTTTTAATGCCATGGCGGCATATTTAGAGGCAAAATAGTTTGGATTACCGTCCTTAATATGAGCAATGGCATCGTCCACATCGGCTATAATAAAATCATAGCTTTCCTGCACGGTACTCCTGCTTTGTGCTATGTTGGAAACTGTTACAGGCTCTTTGCGCAGCATAACCCCATACTTACTGGTGACATCATAAAATTCTCCAAAATAGCTAAGCAATGTATAATGCGCATATGCACGGAGAAAATGAGCTTCAGCCAGAATTTCAGCTTTCCGGGTCTCATTAATTTTTGATGAACTTAATGGTTCGAGCTCACTGATTACACTGTTTGCAGCATTCAAGAGGTTGTAACTTGTTCTCCAAACATCTGCACTTTCATAACTCTCAGCTTTAAAATCGTTTTCACCTCCCAGATAGGGCCCCTGGTAGAAAACGATATTACCAGCCATAGAAGAAGAATAAATTTCATGGTCATAGGTCCAATTGGTGCCGGGCAGCCCTGTGGTATAATTATCTCTTACATTGGCAAAACGATAATAGGCTCCATTCAATGCCACTTCTGCACTCCTTTGATCTACAATGACGTTGCCTTCTACCTTGGCCTGATCCGGCAATGCATTCAATTCTTTTTTGCAGGACGGGAAGCTGCCAAGCGCAACCACCACTACCAGCATATTTATAATCAATTTTTTCATGTTAATTTTTTAAATGGTTTACAATCCAATGCGAATTCCCAATGTATAGGCACGAGAAGTGGGATAGCTACCTATATCACGGCCGCCACCAATGATGCTGTTGGGATCATCGCTTACTTCCGGATCAAGCCCGGGGTAACTGGTGATGGTAAAAAGATTGGTAGCCGATAAATAGAAGGAAGCATTTTTAAGTTTCAAACGATCGGACAGCTTTCCAGGCAAAGTATAAGAAAGGCTGAGCGATTTTAATTTGAGGTAAGAAGCGTCATATACATTATCGTTGCTCAATGGCCTAAACTGTGAACCATATAACAAGCGTGGACGCTTGCTATCAGTATTCTCTGGTGTATAGCGACCTAATATGGCTACTCCGCGATTAGCCAGGTTATCTACAGTGCCATTGGCAACATCTGCCTGGTAAATCAAATCATTGCCATAAGAAAATGTAAATAATGTTGTCAACTCAAGGTTACCCAAGCTGAAAATATTGGTAAGGCCTCCGTAGAAGTCGGGTGTAGCATTGCCAATAATACCATTTGAATAGTAAGCAATGCCAGGTCCAAAGGCATTGGAGTCAAGCTGAAACCTTTGGTCACCAATGTTCAGATAGGGAGCAAAAATGGAACCATAGGAGAAAGCCGCATTGTATTCGTCTATTTCTTTCTGAGTTTTAAAAATACCTTCAGAAACACGGCCATATAATAAACCTAAAGGTTCACCTTCTTTCACAATGCTGGTGCCAAGGTTCAATGCATCCCTATCGTTGGGATTTGAAAAAGGACCACCCTGGATATCCAATACTTTAGAAATATTCCTGGAAATATTTAAAGCTGCCGACCAGCCAAATCTTTTTCCTTTTAATACATCAGTGCGGATGTCAGCTTCCAGTCCGCGGTTGCGAATTTTGGCGATGTTCAGGATAACATTATCAAAGGAAGAACTGGGAGCAGTAGATACATTTAACAGGAGACCATCAGTGGTTTTTTCGTAATAACCAAAGGTGCCGCGAAGTTTACCATGAAACAGAGAATAATCTAAACCGAGATCTTTTTGCAGTGTCTGTTCCCATTTAATTTTATTGTTACCCAACTGGTATGGTATTATAGCATTTAAACCTGCATAACTTACCGGGGTAAATAATGTGCGGAACAAATGATCACCTATATTCTGGGTACCAGTAAGTCCTGCACTTACCCGGAGTTTTATTTCATCAATCCATTTAACGCTCTTCAGGAAATTTTCCTGGGAAATACGCCAGGCTACGGCGCCGGAAGGAAAATAACCTATTTGATTGGAAGATGGGAACTTGGAAGATTGATCTGAACGGCCGGTGAAAGTGAAAAGATATTTTTCTTTCAACGCATAATTGGCCCTGAGGTAAAAGGATAAAAGCGCATTTTGCACAGCAGGGTTACTACCTTTTACTGAAACAGGGATAGCCGCTGAATTCAGGTTATTTAAGAAATTATCATCCGGGTAGCCTGAACCACTGGCTGAGAAGAAACTGGAACGAAACTTTTCCCATGAAGTACCAGCCAGGAGGTTTAACCTGTTATCGGCATTAAATTCTTTATCCCAGGTAAGCGTATTTTCATAAAAAGTATTCAGTGATTGTGTATTTGCCTGTCCGCCGGTGCCACCATTGGAACTGACCGCTCCATAAAATGAATTGATTTTTACATAACTGGGGACATAGTTAATCTGATTATAGGTGCCATAATTCACTGATACTACTGACCTGAATTTCAGGTTGTTTAAAATAGCGTATTCTCCAGCTAATGATCCCAATAATGAAGCATTTTTTGCCTGGTTGATGCCTGAAGCCAGAGCCAAAGGATTTTGATATCCCTGGTAGGCTGAATTCAGCAAGCCAAAATTGGAGAATGTACCATCTGCATTGTAAGGGCTTTCTGTTGGTGGTGCAAATAAGGCATGGGAATAAATACCATTAGTAATATTGTTTTTGGTAAAACCGTAATCAAGATTTGTTATCACCTTAAACCGGCTGGTAATATCGTTATCCAAATTAATTTTACCTGAAATACGGTTAAAATCTGTACCAATCAAGGTCCCGGTTTGCCTGGTGTAAGCTATGGAAGTATAGTACCTGGATCCACTACCCCCACCTCTTACGGAAATGTCTGCATTTTGAGCTACACCATTACGCAAGACGAGACCTAACCAATCTGTATTGGCAGAACCAAAGAAGTCTGGATCGTTCACGATCTTTGTAGCAGTGGCATTGGGTGACCTGCCTATCCTGGCTCTTTCAACATTTAAATTGGTTGCTGCCTCTTTCATTATCATTTTGTACTGCTCTGCGTTCAGTACCTTTTCTTTCAATGGCCTGGTGACACCAGCATAATAATTTAATTCAAGTACAGGCTTGGTATTGATCTTACCTTTTTTGGTAGTAATAATAACTACGCCATTAGCTGCCTTAGAACCATAGATAGCTGTAGCAGAGGCGTCCTTCAGGATGTCTATCGTTTCAATATCATTAATATTGAGTCCAGCCAATCCATTAAGCCCACGGGCAAACGTGCCCGAAACGGTATTAAAATCCTCACCATAATAAGTTTCAATGGGGTTGGCAATTTCAGCTTCATTAGGAACGTATTTGTTTTGCACCGTTATAGGCACACCATCGATAATGTAAAGCGGATCATTACTTCCAAGGAGCGAAGCACCGCCGCGTATCCTGATACGGGTGGCCCCACCGGGAGAACCATCGCTTTGTATAACCTGGACACCGGAGGCTTTACCAGCAAGCGCCTGGTCGACACTGGTTAAAGGAAGATTTTTTATTTCATCCTGGTTGACTGAAGCTATAGAACCTGTGAGGTCCTTTCTGCGTACAGAGCCATAACCTATGACTACCATGCTATCCATCTGGGCCAACACCACTTCCATGGAAATGAATATGGGTGCCTGTCCTGAACGGATTTTATACTGACGTGTTTTATATCCTACGAAAGTAAATTCAAGCATATCGCCAACAGATGCTTTCAAAGAGAAGTCTCCACTGGCATTGGTGGCAGTGCCTTCGTTGGTATTTTTATTTTGAACAGATACATCTTTTAAGGGTTTGCCATTTTCATCAGTTACACGACCCTGTATGTCGGCAAATAAAACAGAAGTGGCTGCTATTGCCGCTATTTCATTTCTTTCCCTGACCACAATAATTTTATCAACTATCCTGTAATCAAGAGGCTGATTGGCAAATACCTGGTCTAAGGCCTTGGTAAGGGGTGCATTGTTTACATTGATGCTAACCCTTTGCGCTTTTTCCAGGAGATGTGTGTTGTAAAAAAACTGGTAGCCCGTTTGACTCCGGATTTCTTTAAACACTTTTTGCAGGGAACTGTTTTGCTCGGAAAGCGTCACTTGTTGTGCATGACTTCCGGCACTTACCTGCAGACAAGCAGCCAGTAAAATGACAGCTGTGAATTTCATAATCAGCAGAGTTTTTTGAGAGAACAAGCTTCTGGGGAAGGCATGTTTTGTTTGCCCATAAAATTGCATAGTTTTGTGTTGTTTGGGTTAATGTATAGCAGTCTCCAATTGTTAAACAGCAACTCATTTACAGACAGGAGCGTTGCAACCGCTCCTGTTCTATTGAGTGCAGTTCTTTTAAAATATTTTGTTTGTTTTATTTACTGAGGCAATACTGTAATGGTATTTCCTTCGACCTTAAAACGAATATTACTATATTCCAATACTTTTAAAACTTCTGAAAGATTCGTGTTCCTGCTTATGTTACCATTAAACCTATCTTGCGGAATGCTTCCCTGGTATACCACATTTACATTATACCAACGTTCAATCTGCCTCATTATGCTTTCAAGGGGTGCGCTGTTAAAAATGAATAAATCATTTTTCCAGGCTATTACTTCTTCTGTATCTACATCATAATCCACCCTGATGTTATCCTGTGCCGGCTGTACCAATGCCTGCTGACCCGGACTAAGGAATACGAGTTTCTCCTTTTTCTTAACCATTACTCTTCCCTCCAGGAGTGTTACTTTCAGGGAAGGTTCGTCTTCATAGCCATTGATATTAAAATGCGTTCCCAATACTTTTACTTCGGCCTGCCCTCTTTGAACGATAAAGGGTTGCTTTTCGTTATGTGCCACTTCAAAATAGCCCTCACCCGTTAACTCAACCTTTCGTTCATTTCCCGAAAAAACATTGGGAAAACGTAAAGAGCTTTCTGCATTCAGCCATACTTTGGAGCCATCGGCCAGGATCAACTGGTATTTTCCTTTCCTGGGTACAGTGATGGTGTTGTAAACTACTTCTGTTGCATTTACTTCCTTGTAGGACAGTAATCCTCCAATCTTGATGACCTTAGTGCCTGCCTGGTCTGCTACGGCTCCATTGGCTACATTGTCGAGAATCACCTGGCGCCCATCTGCCAAAGTAAGAATGGCCTTGTCAGAACCCGGCTTTATATCGACTGCAGGACTGGGTCTGGATGCTACCACAGGTGCTTCTTTTTTAGTATTCAGCAACCAGATGGCGCTTCCTGCCAGAATAATAAATATTGCCGCTGCAGCAACTGTGAGCCATACTCTCCTCCGGGAACGCATTGGAACTACTGGCGTTTCCTTTTCTTTTTCATCAACACTAAAGATGGCAGCTAGAATGGCATCTGCTGATCCCTGGTTCAGATCCTGCTCTTCTTTTGTCCTGCTAACTACCTGGTCCAACAGTAAATAGACCATTTCCTTATTCTGGGGGTCTTCCACAAGGGTCATCAACTCATCTACTTCCCCAGGTGTGGAAGTCCTGGAAATATAACGGTCAAATAAAAAAGCTAATCGTTCTAACATGTTCAATTTATTACGGCCCATCTTCACCTCACAGAAGTAAAGACGCACCAATGAGGCTGCCGGGGGGGGGTGGCAGTGAAAATATTTTTTTATTTACGGTTCATTAAAGGAAGAATGATGGAAAGTCCCTGGATAAAAAGGTCGAGATGGGAGACACAATAGGCTCGGATGCTTTTAAGGGCCTTTGCCATGTGTTCCTTCACCGTGTTGGGCTGAATACCCATCAGGTCGGCAACCTCCTGCCTTTTCAGTCCTTCTTCTCTCATGAGCAGGTAAACCTGCTTTTGCTGCGGTGACAGTCGATCAATGGCTTCCTGCAATACTTTTTTATTGGCTTTCTCCACCAGGGCATCATTTGTAATGCTTCCAAAAGAGGGTGCTTCCTTATGTAGCTGCTGGTAGGCCTTTCGCTGTGTGGCCAGGCGCCGCAATATATCATAAGCCACATTGCGGGCCATGACAAACAGGTGTGCTTCAAAGTTTTGAATGGCGGTCAATTCGCTGCGCTTCAACCAAATTTTCAGGAAAACATCCTGTACCATCTCTTCAGCAATATCAGGGGAATGGGTAATGGCAATTCCTATGGAATATATTTTTTTACGGTAGTGGTTGAAGACCTGGGTAAAGGCTGATTCACTACCCTGTGCTACCTGGTGTAACAGTTCTTTTTCGCTTATTAATGTTGGGCCAGGCATAGAGCTATTAATGGTGAAGATGGAATAAAAGTAGGGAAAAGAGAGAACTTGATGCGAGGAGGTGAGGTGGCACTGAGGTGCAGGGGGAAGGTTTTTTCTCAGGCCTTTTGCCACTAAGACGCAAAGACACAAAGAAACACGAAGGAGAATAAGAAAAATTTTCTTCCATGTTTTTATGTGTAAACTTTTTCTATGGGGTGAGAGGTTCTTAGCTTCACTGTGAATTTACCACATAGGACATATAGGGCATCACATAGGCACATAGAGAGTTTATAGTTTGTAGTTTGTGGTTTGTAGTTGTTTAGGTTGGAGCGGCTTTTTGATGGCAGGCATTATTTAGGGGAAAGGATGGTTCGCTTCGCTCACTATAAATTTTTCACCACGTAGGACACAAAGAGAGTTTGTGATTTGTAGTTGTTTAGGTTGGAGAGGCTTTTTGATGGCAGGCATTACTTAGGATGAAAGAGTTTTCACCACATAGGCACATAGAGTGGACATAGGCACATAGGCAGTTTATAGTTTGAGGTTTGTAGTTTGTAGTTCTTTAGGTTGGAGAGGCATTTTGATGGCAGGCATTCAATCATAGATTGAGGGCCATGTTTTCGTGTGGGCTCGTTTCTTTGCATAGATGTGGTTCAAGGGTTAGGAGTACCTGCCAGGCGGAGTCGGTATTTTGTTCTGCGAGGAGTTCGCGGATGTATGCGATCAATAGTTCGGTTTTGCGGGTGCCTTTGACGTAGGTTTCTATGGCATCAACTTTTTCATCGAAGAAGTCCCCTCTCCTTTCCGGGATTGCAGGGACACCTGCCAGGGCGGCCTGTTCATTTTGGTTGAAATGATGCCGGTTTTTTAGCCGTCCAAATAAGCTGTCCATACCCATTCCTGGTTCCTTTGCCGGCTTGGGTAGCTGAAATAAATTGCCTGCGTTTATTTCGGAATACCAGGATCCCCCCAACCTGGCAACCAGGTTCAATTTTAATGGATCTAATTTTCCATTTTCAAAAAAGATATCGGAGATATGCATGTACACGACTTCGCAAATGACCAGGTTGCCGGCGCCACCTTCATGGCCTAAGGGCTTGATCTCAATGACACGACATTCGAGTTTGGCTTTTGCTTCCAAAACCATGGGTGGCTTGACCACACGGGCTGATTGCTTGATGAAGCCGGCCTTTATAAATTCATCTACTCCCTGATCATAATCAGAAGAAGCTAATGAGGATTGACCAACGATGTCTTTTGTAACGATGTTGATGACTGCTTCGGGATGTGCGATTACATTATCCAGAGTGTTTTTTGTTGTGTTGTTTTTGATTCTTCGTAATGGGGAAAAGATTAGTATGGGAGGATTGGAAGAGAATATGTTGAAGAAGGAGAAAGGGCTCAGGTTGGAGTTGCCTTCGGCATCGATGGTTGAGACCAGGGCGATGGGTCTGGGGGCGATTAGATTGGTGAGGAGGGAATAGGATTCATGGGATGATAGTTTTGAGAGGTCGAATTCCATTTGGGCTTTTTTTTCATATAGACGGCTGGGGAGGAAGAAAATGCTATTGGTTTTTAATATTTATTCACTTCTTTGCCTTCGGCAATTATATATGTCCCTTTTTGCTCGTCCAAAAAGGAACCCTTTGTTTTAATTCTATCAGTTTTACTCAACATTATTACTACTATTATTTGGGGGTGCAGGGGGTGTTAAAAACAGCTCTCTGTG
>NZ_JCANTR010000014.1:0-121316 GCF_059568575.1 Flavisolibacter ginsengiterrae DSM 18136 | reverse complement strand
AAAACGGACATAGGGGTTTTGAACTGAGAGGGATTTTCAAAAACTTGCAGCTATTAAAATCTAATACCAGTTATGGCCAGGCAAGTAGGATACATCAAGGCAATAGGAACAGTGGATGATAACGTGAACTTTTATTATGACCCTGAATGGGGCTACCTGGTACGACTGCTTCCCGGAGTGGATTCAAAGCGCTACTGGAGTGATCCTGCCTTTGAGGGAAGCCGCAGAAGCGCAGAGAGGTTTGGTACAGGCAATATCATCTCTTCCATCATCTACCGCTTTGTACCGGTTAAAAGAAGGTACAGGCAGTTGTTTAAACAGGTAAGAACCATTGCCATTGTCTGCCTGAAGACAGGAATGGCTAAAGGGGATGTATTTACTGCCGCTGTACCATTTCCTGGAAGAGCAAAAGCGTATCTCCCTTACCCAGGAGCAGTTTATCCTGCTGCTCTCTTCTTTTGAAGTGGAACTGGATCAAAGGCTGAAAGAGCCAAAAAGGGAGAAGGTAAAGAAGCTAAAGAACAAGCTGGATATTAAAGTTCAGGCACCCTTAAGTGATGATGACAAGGAGTTCATGGAGCTATACATGAATGATTATGACTGGAAGGTAAGGTTTGAAGGAGACTTTCCACCGGGTTACCAGGTACCATTTTTTCTCCTTAAGCATGCTGCTTAAGGAAGTTTGTAGTTTCTTATTAGATGGCTAAATAAAGTTGACAGTTTTTTCAACCTTTGGTTTGTTTTTCATAAGGTATTTTTTGTTCGCAGGCAATGGATGTTTTTCTTTTGCCGTTGAGCATTGTTATTATTATAAAAGCCCGTTATCGCGGCTTTGTAATTATTTACTTTTCTTCCATTCATTTACTTTGTATGAAGTAATTACAGAATCCCTGGAAAAAGTAAAGTCTAAGGTCTTTGTGTATACAGGGTCAATATCAAACCCGTAATTAATAATTATATCATATCCAAAAGATTCAGAAGCACTATCGTGAAAATTTGGTGATCCTAAAAGGCTGATAATTTCCGAATATTTCCTAATACTAAAAAAAGACAAAGGAATTCGGGAGAAGAGTACAGGTCAAGAAAGATACCTTGTTAACTTTTCAACTTGTTAACCTATTAACTCCTTTTCTGTTCCCTTTCTCCTTTGCCCAAAGAATAGGATTACAGCCGGGTCTTTAATACCGGTATCATTTCCTCTTTCCAGGAAAGGAAGTCACCGGCTATGATATGTTTCCTGGCTTCCCGCACCAGCCAGAGATAAAAGGCCAGGTTTTGAACCGAGGCGATGGTCAGGCCAAGGATCTCCCCGGCTTTAAATAAATGCCTGACATAGGCTTTACTGTAATAATGGCTAAATACTGCATCCATACCATCATCGATGGGAGAGAAATCGTGCTCCCATTTCTTATTATCAATGTTGATGACACCCTTTGTAGTAAAAAGCATGGCATTGCGGCCGTTACGGGTAGGCATTACACAGTCAAACATGTCTATTCCCAGGGATATGCATTCCAGTATATTCCAGGGAGTTCCTACGCCCATCAGGTACCTGGGTTTTGCTGTTGGCAGATTTTCGCAGCATAGCTGGCAGATCTCGTACATCACTGGTTCTGGCTCACCAACACTAAGTCCTCCAATGGCATTCCCCGTTGCATTCTTTGAAGAGATATATTCACATGAGGCTTTTCTCAGGTCATGGAATACCGCACCTTGAACAATTGGAAATAAATTTTGAGTATGGCCGTAGCGGTCGTGGGTGCCATTGAAATGAGTAAAGCACCTGTCCAGCCAACGGTGTGTCAGGTTCATGGAATCCAAAGCATATTTATATTCCGAGTTGGCAGGAGGGCATTCATCAAAAGCCATCATAATATCTGCCCCTATGGTTCTTTCGATATCCATGACCTTCTCGGGTGTAAACAAATGACGGCTGCCATCAATATGACTTTGGAACATGACGCCCTCCTCATTGATCTTACGCTTTCCTGATAAAGAAAATACCTGGAACCCCCCACTATCTGTAAGAATGGGCCTGTCCCAGTTCATAAACCGGTGCAAACCTCCTGCAGCTTCCAGTGTTTGCATTCCTGGCCGCAGGTATAAATGGTAGGTATTACCCAAAATGATATGCGGGTCAACCTCTGATTTCAATTGCTGCTGGGAAACTGCTTTTACACTACCAATAGTTCCCACAGGCATGAAAATAGGCGTTTCGATGATGCCATGGTCCGTAGTGATCTTCCCTGCCCGGGCCGAAGTCCTGTCATCTGTTTTCAATAAATCAAAGGCTAAAGCAGGCATAGAATAAAAAAAATTGGGCTGCAAGATAAGGGCAATGAGATTTATAGCAAATTTGTGAAATACAGTCTGCGCTTGCAATGGAGCGCTTTACTATCTTCGCGGCCATGCTTATGAGGTGGGAATTCCTTGTTTTTTATGCTTTAGTGGCAGTTACTCTCGTACAACTGTTTTATTATCTTTTTTTCTTCAGGCGTGTTGCTTTTTACAAGCCAGCACCGAAAGATCAATCACAGCAACACCCGGTTTCGGTGGTCATCTGCGCCCGTGATGAAGATGAAAACCTGGCTCGTCACCTTCCCGGTGTATTAGTTCAGGATTATGCCACCACCAATGAAGTGATTGTGGTGAATGACAACTCCCTGGATGATTCGAAATATATACTGGCAGAACTGCAAAAGACTTTTAAAAAACTGCAGATCGTGGACCTGACCCAGGAAGCAAAGATGATCGCAGGTAAGAAATTTCCTTTATCGATAGGCATCAAGGAAGCAAAACACGAGATCGTTTTATTGACCGATGCTGATTGTGTTCCTGCCAGTGAGCACTGGATGTATAAAATGCAGGATGCTTTTACCAATGGTGTGGAAGTAGCATTGGGTTATGGAGCCTATACCAAGATGCCTGGTCTTTTGAACAAGATCATCAGGTTTGAAACTTTTCATACCGCACTTCAATATTTTGGATATGCACTGGCTGGCAAGCCCTATATGGGTGTAGGCAGAAACCTGGCCTACAGGAAAAACCTTTTTTTTAAGAATAAAGGGTTTTCTTCTATCAACCATATACCAAGTGGAGATGACGATCTTTTCATCAATAAGGTAGCTAACAAACATAATACAACTGTAGTCCTGGATCCTGAAGCATTTACCTTGTCCAATCCAAAACGCAGCTGGAAAGAATGGATGCGGCAAAAGAACAGGCATTACAGCACAGGAAAGTTTTACAGATCCTCCCATAAGTTTCTTTTAGGCTTATATACTTTCTCCTTTTTTCTTTTCTACCCTCTTTTTATTGCTTCAGCCATAGCATTTGACTGGAGATGGTGTTTGATACCACTCATTATTCGATTGGGAACACAAGCGATCATCTGGAATAAGGCCATGAAGCGATTAGGTGAAAATGACCTTTTCTCCTGGTTTTTATTCTGGGATATCTGGATGTTCATTTATTATATCATTTTTGCCCCTGCATTATGGAAAAAGCCAAGGAAAACATGGGATTAACCGGATTCAAAACATTTTTTATATCCCTGGTCAGTTCAAAGGCACCAAACGTTTTAATAAATGGAAATACTATTAAAATATTTTTCTGATTTCTCACCGAAACAAATAGAACAATTTAAGGCGCTTGATAACCTATATAAAGACTGGAATGCAAAGATCAATGTGATATCGAGGAAAGATATTGACAGTCTTTACGAAAAGCATGTATTGCATTCACTGGCCATAGCTGCTGCGTTTGAATTTCCTGCAGGACTAGAGATCGTTGATATCGGAACGGGCGGTGGCTTTCCAGGTATTCCATTAGCCATCTATTTCCCGGAAGTGAAATTCCACCTGGTTGACAGTATTGGGAAGAAATTAAAAATCGTGGAGGCTGTTAAAGAGGCGATTGGGTTACAGAATGTGACCACCCAGCATGGCAGGGCCCAGGAAATTAAAAACAGGAAATTTGATTTTGCTGTGAGCAGGGCTGTAGCTCCTTTAAAAGACTTGTTTCAATGGAGCAGACCATTATTAAAGTCATCCAATTATACATTTGAATCAGCTTCAGGACAGGTCTTACTTCATTCAGGCCTGATCTGTTTAAAGGGCGGAGACCTTGCCCAGGAAATTTCAGAAAGCGGTGCTAAACCAAGGATGATAGAGGTAACCAGTTTGTTTGAAGAAGAATATTTTAAGGAAAAGTATTTGTTGTACGTAAAGAAATAATTGCATCTCTGCTATCATTAAATTATCTTCTCTTATCCTCACAGAATAAAAGCTTATATAAAAGCCTCAACCCGGTTAAAGGTTGAGGCTTTTATATAATGCAGTTAGATCATCTTACCATTTTAATTCAAGCCGGTTATTTTTTCTTTCCACATCTGCCATTCTGAACGAGGGATCAATCTCCACCGAGGTGATATCTGTAAGCTTTCTTGAAGAACTGATCTCGTAAGTTGGATGGGTCCACTTCCACTCCTCATAAACCTTTCGTCCTTCCTGTCCTTCTTCCACAGGCTTTTCTCCAAACATAAGGGACATGGGAATATAATGCCACTCACTTGAACCATCTTTGAAACTTACCTTGACATCTAAGGGCATAGGCATCATTCCAATATTGCGCAAACGAATATTCGTTCCGTTACCGCCCTCCCATAAAGAGTCTATAGCATAATCAATTGTTTTGGTTGAACTAACCCAGAATTCCTTGTACCAATCCAACTGGATATTACTCAACTTTTCAGCCACACGAATAAAGTCATTGGCATTAGGATGCTTAAAACGCCATTGACGATAATACTCCAACATAACCTGGTCTCTTGTTTTGGCCCCAATGATATATCCCAATTGTTCCAGGAACACAGCACCCTTGGAATAAGCTGCATTGCTGTACGCATAGTTGGTATTATAATGGTCAGAATGCGTGCTCATTGGTTCTTCTTTTCCACTTTTCACCAACCTGAAATAACCATTATAATTGGGCGCCTGTAAAAGAGGTTTCACATTGGCAATAGAATCGGATCTCTTTAAAGCCTCAGGATTATTGAGCAAATTCTTTCTTAGTACCTGCTGGCGGTAATATTCCTCAACCTTATTGGTAGCAAACTCTGTAAAACCTTCATCCATCCATGGGTACAATGATTCATTAGTACCTAACATGCCCTGGTACCAGCTGTGCATCCATTCGTGGAAAGCAGTACCTAGAGATGGGCCTGATATCATGGTGCAATTAGGATATTCCATGCCACCATCACCACCATGAATAAAAGAGTATTGTTTGTATGGATAATCTCCAAAAGTCTTTTTGATAAAAGGAAATACAGTAACTGCAGCATTGGCTACATCTTCCCATAAGCCATCCCATTTTTGTACATAATTATTAAAATCATTTTTATAGCCTGCTCGTGCTGCATCGCTCATGTCTTCCCATACTTCCCTTGATGGCTGACCATTGTAAATAACATTAATGGTGGGGCCGCCGGGTACCTGTCGCACAATGTGTTTGTATTCAGGATCTGCAGCCCAGGCAAAGTCATGCACATTAGGAGCCACAAAATGCCAGGTCAATGTTTTTCCTTTTGATGCGGGGCCTGTGGAAGCCGGGGATCCATATCCATATCCTACTTCGCTGGCATTTACAACTGTTCCCGATCCACCTACCAAATAACTGCCATCAATATTGATCTTAACATCATAGTCGCCCCAAACTCCATAGAATTCCCTGGCTATATAAGGTGTAGGATGCCATCCTTCATAGTCATATTCTACCAGCTTGGGATACCATTGGGTCATGGTATAACGAACCAAAGTAGATGGATTATCCCTACCACTCCTTCTTACCTGTAAAGGCACCTGTGCATCCCAATCCATATCAAACACCGCTTTCGATTTGGGCAGTATGGGCTTATCAAGCATTACCTCTAGTATGGTCTCATGCAATTTTGTCTTTTGAGTCCGGCCATTCATTTTTATAATAGAAACTTTCTCATACCCTATCTCCTCCGGTGTAAGATTCAAAATTCGGTCTTCTACCCTGGGATCCCAATCTGGTATTTCGTTTCCATTCCTGTCCCTTCCAATGATAATGCTTCCCTGCCTGCGACTGCGCACATCCATCATGCTGTTTGGTTGAAAGGCGTTCCAGTATAAATGAAAAAATACCCTGTGAAGTGTGTCCGGGGAGTTGTTCCAATATTCGACATTCTGCTTCCCCTTATATTGATTGGTTTGTACGTTCATATCAATATTCATCGTGTATTTCACACGCTGCTGCCATCTATCAGGCTGGGCAAAAAGGGAGGAGGTAATAAATAATAAAAAGGTGAGTAACGGAAAAGAGGGTCTCTTCATGTTTATTGATTGTCTATTGATTAAGCATAAGGTTACAAACTGTTACCATCAATCACATAATACAATGGTGATCAAGGGCAATAGCGGTAAATTTCGCCAAATGAGTGTTATAATAAAAATAAAAACCCTACATCATGCAGGGTTCATTTATTTATATAAGTATCAGAGAGCTATTGAGTCTTCCACCAGTTGACCATTTTCATTGAAATACAGGTATTTCTTTTGAAGATCATTCTTCCGTGTTTTCAGGCGATACCTTTCTGTTCCCCCGGCCCTATAAATGATCCTGGTTTCTTCCACTTCCCTATCAGCGTATTTACTTTTTGCAAATCCATCTTTAACTGTAGGGGGTAATTGATCAAATGTTATCGTTTTCTCTGTATTTTCCCAAACACCTTTTTTAGTATAATTAGCTTTTAAAGTATCTCCATTCAGTGTAAAATTTACCCAAACCTTCAAAAGGTTGTCCTTGTATTCTACATTTTCGGCACCAGGGTATTGTCTGGTGAATGTTTCTTTAACCGCCTGGGGAACATTTTCACTTTGAGCAATAGCTGAAGCCCCAAGGGAGAATAGAATAATCAGCATTAACAACATTCTTTTCATAGTTTATTTTACAAAACCAAATGAAATTTTAATGCCATTATGCTTCCTGGCCTTCAACAATTATTACAATTTCACCTTTTACGGTTTTAGATTGAAAATGATCATGGACTTCCTGCAATGTGCCCCGTGCATTTTCTTCAAACATCTTTGACAGTTCCCTGCTTACCGAGCATAGCCTTGAAGCACCAAAATAAGAGATAAGGTCGGCCAATGTTTTTACCAGTCTTAACGGTGACTCGTAAAAGATCATCGTTCTTTCTTCAGTTGCCAATTTGGTGAGCAGGGTATGCCTTCCTTTTTTTAAAGGCAAAAACCCTTCGAATACAAACCTGTTGGTGGTCAAACCACTATTGACCAATGCAGGAACAAATGCTGTAGCTCCCGGCAAGGTTTCCACTTTTACAGCATTGCGAATACATTCCCTTACCAATAAAAAAGCAGGGTCAGAGATACCCGGGGTACCCGCATCGGTAATCACTGCCATGGTTTTACCCGCCAACAGTTGGTCAACAAGGTGTTGCAATATTTTATGTTCGTTGTGCTGGTGATAGGGAGACAGGGGTTTGTTGATCTGGTAATGGTTCAAAAGTTTAGATGACGTCCGGGTATCTTCAGCAAGAATCACATCCACCTGCTGTAATACCTCCAGCGCTCTTAAAGTAATGTCTTTCAGGTTGCCGATAGGCGTAGGTACAAGATAAAGCATGCCGGTTGTTGCCATTATATCTTAATTGGGATACCGGTATCAGGAAGCAGTGATCTCAAAATATTCCATAACAGGATTGGCCAATAATTTTTTACTGGCTTCTTCAGCTATTTGCCTGGCCTCTTCTGCTGAATTGGCTTCAACCTGTAGACTGATATTTTTGCCGATACGTACATCCTCAATAGATTTCAATCCTAAATTTCCGAGCCCTGTCATAACAGCTTTCCCTTGTGGATCGAGCAATTCTTTTAAGGGCATTACTTTAACCTGTACGGTGAACTTCATTTCTCAAAAAATTTATCCGGCAAACCTAAGAAAAAGTTTGGCTACCCATGTTTATTGTACTGAAGGAACTCTTTTTTGTAATTATAAGCGCTACGCATGTTATACTGTCACATCCAGCGTTTGCCTGTGAATGTCAGAAACCATAGGAGGAGGTTCTTTGGAAAACATAGAGAAAACAAGGTATAAAACAAAAATAACAGGTACGGCCAGCCACTTCAGCCAAATAATGCTTATCACTGATATTACCAGCAAGGTGTACTTAACAGCATTATTCTTGAATGTGTAGTCAGTGAATTTAAAAGCCATAAAACTCCTGTTGCTTACCATTAAATAACTCACTGCGACTATAACAAAATAAAGGAACCAAACATTGATAAATAATTGTTGAAGACCAAGTGTTTGGTACCATATTATCAGGGGAAAAGATGCTATAAGCAAGCCGGCGGCGGGACAGGGAACACCTTTGAAACTGTAAGTTTGATTAGTGCTGATATTAAATTTAGCCAGTCGCCACGCCACAGCAGCAGAAAAGATAAACGCGGGTAATAAAGCCATTAATGAAACATCAAGACCATTTTCTTCCTTTGCAAAGCCTATACGTAATAACTGGTACAAAATCATTCCGGGTGCAACGCCAAAACTGACCACATCGCACAATGAGTCCAGTTGTTTTCCTTTTTCAGAATTCGCTTTTAGCATGCGGGCCAGGAAGCCATCAAGAAAGTCAACTATAGCAGCCCCAAAGAGAAAAAGTGAACCTTGCCAGATCTTCTCAGGTAAGGTAACCTGGGAAGCACCCATATTATCCAGAACCACTATGGTTTCACCTGTTTGAAGTATGAGCACTATTGCGATACAACCAAAGATCAGATTGATAAGCGTAAAAATATTAGGTATCTGTTTCATGCTCTTTCCCCCGCAGGGTATATTATTAGTCAACAAATATATAAGAAAGCCCCACTTCCGGTGGGGCCAAAGATCATTTTGCCATTATAGCTTCTATTTCTTCAACAGTAATTGGAATGCCCTCAAAAAGATCAATGTTTCCATTTTCAGTGATCCATAAGTTGTTCTCGATCCTGATTCCCATTCCTTCTTCTTCAATATAGATTCCTGGTTCAGCAGTAAAGAGCATTCCAGCTTTAATAGGTTCAGTACGTGTGCCCAGATCATGCACGTCAATGCCCAGGTGATGGGAAATACCATGGTAAAGATATTTTCTGTAGGCCCTGTTTTCAGGGTCTTCGTTCTTTACATCACTTTCTTTTAATAGTCCTATATGGATAAATAGCCTGGTAGCCTCATCCCCTACTTTTTCGGTATAATCATTAATAGTAATGCCGGGTTTCAATAATGATTTGGCATAATTATGCAATTGGAGGCAGGCATTATAAACTTCTTTCTGACGTGGTGAGAATTTTCCATTTACCGGTATAGTGCGTGTGAGATCAGCATTATAACCACCATAAGAGGCTCCGAAATCCATTAAAACCAATTCACCATCTTTACATTCCTGGTTATTGGACACATAATGAAGTGTCCTGGCCCTGTCACCACTGGCTATTATGCTGCCATATGCTTCCCCTGAAGCTCTCTGGGAGAGAAAAGAATGGATGATCTCCGCCTCAATTTCATATTCCATTACGCCAGGATGAATAAACTTCATTACCCTTATAAAGGCATTATGTGTTATTTCAATTGCTTTCTTTGTTACTTCAACTTCATATTCAGTCTTAATGGCCCTTAATTCCTTCATCAGCTTTGCAGCCCTTTCGTATTGGTGCAAAGGATACCTGCTTTTCATTTCATCCACAAAGCGGTAATCCCGGGAGCGCACTAAACTTGATTTGCGATCATTTTCATTCGTATCCAGGTAAATGATATCAGCCAGGTGTATCCAGGTTTGTAACAAGGCATCAATGGAATCCAGCCAGACTATAGTTTGTATACCACTCATTTCGATGGCTTCTTCCTTACGCAACCGTTTGCCATCCCATTTTTCCTTTAGTTCCACGGGCCTTACAAGAACCAGCACTTCCCGGAATTTGGGATCGGGGTTGCCCGGAAATAAGACGACCATTGTATCTTCCTGCGTAACCCCGCAAAGCCAATAAAGATCACTGTTTTGTTTGAAAGGATGCAATGCGTCGCCATTGCTGGGCACTTCATCATTACTCACAAAAATGGCAATAGAATTGGGCTTCATCTTTTCTATAAAGCGTTTCCTGTTCGTTTTGAATAACTCCGGATTTAATGGAAGATTTTTCATGAGCGTTTTATTTTAACACGGGGCAAAGTAACCGAAATGATGAATCTTATTTACTGACCACCTTCTTTTTTTTCATTTTTAGCCAATTGGGCCTCTTAAAAAAAGCTAAATAATTAATAAAATTGAGGATAGCGTTTCCATGGTTGTGCAATTGTCTCAGCATTTTATGCAATACGTATTGCATTGTTCAATGTGTATATAAGACACGTGTGGAAGGCATGAAATTATTATAGACTTAACTTTGTACTTTATTTAAAACGATTGCTATTATATGTCAGTACCTACAATTACTATCTCGAAAGAGAAGTTAGTGAAGCTTGGTTTGCAAAGAACTGAAAGCGTTCACTACCAATCCACACCCGAAGAATTGATACAGGACACACTTCGCTTAGGAGAAGGCCAATTGACCGACACAGGAGCCCTGGCCATTTGCACAGGTGAATTCACCGGACGATCACCCAACGACAAATTCACAGTAAAAGATGAGATCACAGAAAACACTATCCATTGGAACAATTTCAATATCCCAATTGAAGAGAAGTATTTTCTTGTCATCCATAAAAAGATGATGGATTACCTGAATGAGAAAAAAGAAGTGTGGGTTCGTGATTGCTTTGCCTGCGCAGATCCCAGCTATCGGCTGAATATCAGGGTCATCACGGAGAGACCTTCCACTAATTTATTCGCTTACAATATGTTCCTGAGGCCAACAGAGGAAGATTTGGATAGTTTTAAACCGGAGTGGCATGTTATATCTGCCCCTGATCTGCGCCTGGACCCAAAAGAATGCGGGATCAGGCAATACAATGCAGTAATCGTTTCTTTTAAACACAGAACCGTTCTGATAGCCGGAACCGGATATACTGGCGAAACCAAAAAAGGAATATTTGGAGTTCTTAACTACATCCTACCACAGGAAAGAAATGTTTTAAGCATGCATTGCTCGGCCAATATTGGCGAGAATGGAGACACTGCGATATTTTTTGGTTTAAGCGGCACAGGTAAAACTACGCTCAGTGCCGATCCCAACAGGAAACTTATAGGCGATGACGAGCATGGCTGGGCACCTGATTGTGTATTTAATTTTGAAGGTGGGTGTTATGCCAAGCTGATCAACCTTTCACCTAAGAACGAACCAGAGATCTATAATGCTATCAGGCCAGGTGCTATTGTGGAGAATGTAAAATTTTATGAAGGGACCAATCAAATCAATTTTGAAGATGGCTCCATAACTGAAAATACAAGGGTATCTTATCCAATTGATTTTATAAGCAACGCCCAGGAACCTTCCATTGGAAATATTCCCAAAAACCTTTTCTTTTTGACCTGTGATGCCTATGGTGTGTTGCCTCCCATCGCTAAATTGACCAAAGAACAGGCGATGTATCAATTCATTTCTGGTTATACCGCCAAAGTTGCTGGCACCGAAGAAGGTGTAATTGAACCCAAACCCACATTCAGCGCCTGTTTCGGAGCCCCATTTTTACCCTTGCACCCAGGTAAATATGCCGAAATGCTTGGACAGAAAATGGAAAAGCATGATGTTAATGTGTGGCTTGTAAATACCGGTTGGAGTGGTGGTCCTTATGGCATTGGCAAACGAATGAAACTTGCCTATACCAGGTCTATGATCACCGCGGCCATATCTGGAGCACTAGACAATGCCGAAATGCAAGTAGATCCTATATTTAATTTAGCCATTCCAAAGGAAGTACCCGGAGTGCCTTCAGGGCTTTTATTCCCGAGAAATACCTGGGGGGATAAGGATGCTTATGATGAAAAGGCCATATTCCTTGCCGGGCTATTTAAAAAGAACTTTGAGAATTATGCATCCGGTGTAAAAGAAGAAGTAAAAGCTGCAGGACCGAAAATCTAACACTCTGTCTTTATAGTACTAAAGAACCCTCCCGATAGAGGGTTTTTTAGTACCAGGGAATGATATAATTCCTGTTTCAAAAATTTCAAGGGTTTATTTTAGATAAACCTGTCTGGTCATAACATGGCACCATAACCTGGAAATCGAAGGAATCACAAACGCTTTTAACTATAAAATTGGGGGGTAGAACGATTCCCCCTACCCTTTTCATCTTCATTTAACGTAGGATACAAATACTCTTTTTTATTTTTATTTTAACCTAATTGCACTAAGCCCATCATAATTTTTAGAATCTGATAAGCGTTAGACTACTATGAGCTACCACCACCTACTTTTTGTTTTAATCCTTGCTCTAAACTTTTCCGGTAAACCTGCACCGGTTCTGAAAACTAAAACAGTTAGCCCCCGCATTGAAAAGATATCCAGTCCAAGAGAGGAGAACGAGGAGTTTATCCCCTGGACGTTTAGCCGTCGCCTGGAATGGGAAGACTTTTTGTGCGCACCCAAAAACAATTCTGACGCTGTGGCTTCAACCAGCACTTCATTGGGAATTGCTTACCAGGTTGAAGACGGACAACTTACTTATTCCATTAGTTGTAATTTTTCAAAGCATAAGTCCTGGGGATTGCTTAAAACAGAATATATTTTAGCTCACGAACAAGGCCATTTTGATATTACAGAGATCTATGCCCGCAAACTTTATAAAGCTCTTTCAGAGTACCAATTTAACCGAAGAACTTATCGCAGGGACGTCAACGAGATCTATAAGGCCATAGTGGAAGAAAAGGAAAACATGCAGGCGCGGTATGATGGAGAATCCGATCATAGCCGTAACAGGAGGATCCAGTATGACTGGTTACAAAAAATAGATCAAATGCTGGATGAAACAGCCCCTTACGCCAATTACCCGTAAAAGAATATGGACCTGCCTCCAGATTACTTAGAAGAGGCCATATAACTGTGCGTCTATTTTGCTCATAATAATTCCCAGGTCTTCTTCTTTTTCCCCGAATTTATTTTCATCTACATTAATAATGAGAAGTGGTCCTTCTTTGTAAGTATCGATCCACTTTGTATAATATTCATTGAGACGCTTTAAATAATCGAGGCGAATGTTTTCCTCATACTCCCGCCCTCTTTTCTGAATCTGTCCCACAAGGGTAGGTACAGAAGCCTGCAGGTAAATAAGCAGATCGGGAGGCTGAACCATCGTTTTCAGGGTTTGGAAAAAACTATAATAATTTTCGAAATCCCTTTTGGTCATCAATCCCATTTCATGAAGGTTGGGAGCAAAAATATTTGCATCCTCGTAAATGGTCCTGTCCTGGATAATGGTCTCGCTGCCTCTATGTATCTCTAACAACTGGTTGATGCGGCTATTTAAAAAATATATCTGCAACTGAAAACTCCAGCGAGGCATGTCTTCATAGAAATCATTCAAGTAAGGGTTGTGGTCCACGTCCTCGAAATGTGGTATCCACTTGTAATGCTTACTAAGAAGTTCCGTAAGCGTAGTTTTTCCTGCACCAATGTTTCCAGCTATTGCAATATGCTTTGGTTTTTTAGATTTTGCCATAATAAAAGGTGGGGACTGATTATTTCAGTTATTCAAGGCGCACAAAATAGAATATAGTACCGAGATTTATAAGGTAAAGTTTATTTTTTGTCTAGTAGTATTTCAGCCCTGCTAATTCCCTGGCAGCTTCAATTGTTTTATTGGCACTGATGCGGGCTTTTTCCGTTCCTTCATTCATCAGTCTTTTTAAAAAACTTTCATCATTCCTGATCTCGTTTGCTTTTTCCCGGATAGGGGCAATGAAACTGACCATATCTTCAGCCAACTGTTTTTTCATATCTCCATACCGGATACTAGCTGAATTGAAATCTTCCCTGAATTTATTTACTGTTTGCTCCTCGCTTACCAGGCTCATGATCTGGAAGATATTTCTTATATAATCAGGCATTTCAGAATTGGGTTCTGTGGGCCCACTGTCTGTTTTAGCCTTCATTACTTTTTTCCGTATCAGGTCATCGTCATCAGCCAGGTACAAAGTAGCATACTGGTTCTCGCTTTTACTCATTTTACCTGCACCGTCAAGGCTGGGAACTTTTACCAGTTCAGCCCCGAAATTGAAAGCCTGCGGTTCAGGAAACAAATCACCATACCTGTGGTTAAAGCGTTGTGCAAAATTTCTTGCCATTTCAAGGTGTTGTTCCTGGTCTTTGCCCACAGGCACATATTTAGCCTTGTGTATCAGGATATCAGAGGCCATTAGTACCGGGTAAGTCAACAGCCCGGAATTTACATTCTGGGGATTCAGGCGCACTTTATCCTTGAAGGTTACTGTTTTTTCTAATTCTCCTTTGTAAGCCAGCATGTTCAACAGAAGGTATAATTCTGCGATCTCTGGAACAGAGCTTTGAACATACAAGCTGACTTTGGAAGGATCAAGGCCTGCTGCAATGTTTTCGGCTATTACCCTTAATACACTTTCCCGTAACCCTTTTGTATCGGGGTGAGTAGTAAGGGAGTGCCAGTCGGCAACAAAAAAATAGCATTCATAGTCTTCCTGCATGCGCACATAGTTGCGCATGGCACCAAAATAATTTCCCAGGTGTAAAAAACCAGTAGGTCTTATTCCACTTACAACGATCTCTTTTGCAGCCATAAATCCTCATTTCGGACCGCGAAGATAAGGAGTCTATATAGTCAATGAATCTTCTTTGGCCCTATAGGTGAAGAGATTCAACCAACTTGCGCTTTCAACTATTTGAAAGCCACGGATAGATCAAAAAACAGCTAACTGGCATTACATAATGTAAAACAAGGGGCAGTGATTACATTACCAGCTATCCAAAAGCATAAATTCTAAAGTCAATCTGTACTTATATTTGTTTAATGCAGGTAGATGATGCCCTTATTACAAAATTATCCCGTCTGGCTATGCTTGATTTCAATGAAGCAGAAAAAGAAGAGATCAAGGCAGATCTGGAAAAAATGATCGGGTTTGTGGACAAGCTCAGAGAACTTGACACTACTGGTATTGAGCCCTTACTGCATATGACAGGAAACAATAACATGCTTCGTGAAGACGAAGTAAAGAACATGTTGTCACAGCAGGAGGCTCTAAAAAATGCGCCTTTGCATGACAACCAGTTTTTTAAAGTACCCAAAGTGATCAAAAAACCAGAATAATCTTACACATGGAGGCTATCATACACCTTGAAAATATCACAAAGAACTATTACCTGGGTAAACAAGTAATTGAAGTATTAAAAGGGATCTCTTTTGATATTTTAAGGAATGAATACGTTGCTTTAATGGGACCTTCAGGATCTGGGAAAAGCACCTTAATGAATATCCTGGGCTGTCTTGACACACCTACTGGTGGAAGGTATATATTGAATGGCCATGATGTCAGCTCCATGGCGGATAATGACCTGGCTGATGTAAGAAATAAAGAGATCGGTTTTGTGTTCCAGCAATTCAACCTGCTTCCCAGGCTGACAGCGGCGGAAAATGTAGCCCTACCCTTAGTTTATGCCGGCGTTCCCCGGAAACAGAGAATAGAAAAAGCACTGGAGGTGCTTTCCAGAGTAAACCTGGCTGACAGGAGTCATCATAAACCTAACGAAATGAGTGGGGGACAGAATCAAAGAGTGGCCATCGCGAGAGCCCTTGTAAATGATCCATCTATCATCCTGGCAGATGAACCAACAGGTAATCTGGACTCAAAGACCTCTCACGAGATAATGGAGATTTTCAGTAAAATACATGAAGGCGGCAATACAGTAATCCTGGTAACCCACGAGGTAGATATTGCTGAATTTGCACATAGAATAGTGCGTTTAAAAGATGGCATCATTGAAAGTGATGTACGGAAAGAGCAATTGCTGGTTAAATAATTAAATAAAATGTCATTTAAGATCTACACTAAAACAGGAGATAAAGGAAATACTTCTTTGATAGGCGGTACTAAAGTGCCTAAAAGTGACATCCGCATAGAAACTTACGGGACAGTTGATGAATTAAATTCCTGGATCGGACTGGTAAATGACCAATTGCATGATGAAGAATTTACCAGTGAATTAAAGGAGATCCAGGACAGGCTTTTTACCATTGGATCTGCCTTGGCAACAGATGCTGAGAAAGAAACCAAAATGAGATTACCTGGTCTTTATCAATCAGATATCACCAATCTTGAGAACAGCATTGACCGCATGACATTAAGATTGCCCGAGATGAAATCTTTCATTCTTCCCGGGGGCCATCCCTTTGTATCATCTATTCATATTGTACGCTGTGTTTGCCGCCGCGCTGAAAGGCTGGCCGTAAATATGCAACAACATGAATTATTTATTGATGAAAAAGTAATCCAATACCTTAACCGGTTAAGCGATTATCTTTTTACCCTGGCGAGATATGTAGGTCAGAAGCTTGGTGTAGAAGAAATTAAGTGGACCGCAAGGATCGACTAACAAGTCTCTTAATAAAGAATATTACTATCTAGCTTTCAAGGTCAACCTCTGAAACAATCTTCCCATCTTTCATTGTGAGTTTGCGATCGCTTAATTGGGCCAGTTCTTCATTATGGGTAACTATCAGGAATGTTTGATTGAACTCCTGTCTTAGTTTAAAAAAAAGCTGGTGAAGTTCGCGGGCGTTAGCGGTATCAAGGTTACCGGTTGGTTCATCGGCAAAGACAATGTCCGGGTTATTGATAAGTGCTCTTGCCACAGCCACCCTTTGCTGCTCACCTCCGGAAAGTGCGCCGGGCTTATTTTGCAACCTATGGCCAAGTCCCAATAGCTTAAGCAGGTCCTCGGCTCGTTTTTTTACACCGTTTTTATTATTTCCGGAGATCCACCCTGGGATACAAACATTTTCCAGTGCGGAAAATTCTGGCAACAAATGGTGAAACTGGAATACAAAGCCGATATGCGTGTTGCGAAAATCAGCTAGTTTTTTACCTGCCAGGTTGGTTACGTTGATATCATGCAACATAACTTCACCTTTGTCGGGCTTATCCAGTGTGCCTAAAATATGTAATAAAGTGGATTTGCCAGACCCAGAGGGGCCAACAATACTTACAATTTCACCAGCATTTATAGAGATTTCAACACCTTTCAATACTTCTATAGTCCCGTATTTCTTATGTATATCCCTAGCTGTAAGCATCTTTAGAATTGTTCAAATATCTATAAACAATACGTCCCGGCAAAGTTCATCCCCTGTTTTTAACCATATAATATTCAACATTTGGAAAATTGGTTATTACACCTACATTTGCGAAAAATTTGAGGGGTTCGGTATAATCTCCTGTTGCAGGAAAGTGGCATGGAAATTATACTTCACCATTTCAATAAATCATCAAAAACTTACAAAGATGTTTTGGACGTTAGAATTAGCATCCTACCTGGAAGAAGCACCCTGGCCAGCGACTAAGGACGAATTGATCGATTATTCAATCCGTTCAGGGGCGCCTATTGAAGTAATCGAGAACCTCCAGGAGCTTGAAGATGAAGGAGAGGTCTATGAAAGCATTGAGGATATCTGGCCTGACTACCCTTCCCAGGATGATTTCCTTTTCAATGAAGACGAATATTAATTGCACTTCTATAAACAGGAAAGCCACTCCAAAATGAGTGGCTTTCTTATTTCTAATCTATTGATCACTACAAGGTTGGATCAAAAGATTGATCTACTTCTTAGTTTTTTTATACGCATCAAGTCCGCATTGCAACCAATCCCTGAACTGGCCGGCAGAAGGCGTATAGGCCTTGGTTTTAGTTAATGCCACTTCATCTGCACTAATAATGGCATACTGCGGCTGTGATACGGCATTGAAATTCTCCGATTGGAATGTAGCCCATTTATCGCCCACTGTTATAATTGGCTTGTCGGTACCTGACTTGGTTTTGTATTCAAATTGTTCTGAAGCTGGCAGTTTTTGTCTTTCATCCACATAAAGAGAAACGACAATAAATTCATTTTTCATTAATTCCCTTACGCCCTGATCTGTCCAGACATTTTCTTCCATTCTGCGGCAATTGACGCAAGCCCATCCAGTGAAATCTATCAAAACAGGTTTGTTTTGCTCCCGGGCCAGTTGTAATGCTTTCTCATACTGGTTATGAAGCGGCTCTACGCCTGTTTCATAATTCACGGGATGCTGGTATATACTATATCCATAGGGAGGCGGAAATCCACTGATAAGAGTAAGTCTTGCCCAATTGGTATTTGTTACCCCTGGCATTAAGTATAGGGTAAATAATCCGAATAAAGCAATGAAAAAGATCCTTGCCTTTGAAAAACGGGGCTTACTATCATGCCCAAACCTGATAACACCCAACAGGTAAAGGACGATAGCGATACCAATCAATACCCATAAAGCAATGAACACTTCTCTTTCCAAAAGGTGCCATTGTTTTACAAGGTCCGCATTGGAAAGGAATTTAATGGCCAAAGCTAGTTCCAGGAATCCCAGTACTACTTTAACGGAATTAAGCCACCCTCCAGACTTGGGAAGCGATTGAAGCCAATGGGGAAATAAAGCAAAGAGTGCAAATGGAAGCGCCAACCCCAACCCGAAACCTGACATGCCAAAGGTCAATTGTGTAGCACCATTATCACTGGTGAGGACACCCGCAAGTAGAGAACCTAGTATAGGACCTGTACAGGAAAAACTAACTATGGCAAGGGTAAGCGCCATAAAGAAGATCCCCCAGAAGTTACTCATACCGGCTTTGGAATCTATTTTACTGGCAAACCCACTGGGCAGGCCAATTTCATAAAGACCAAAGAAAGAAAGTGCGAAAAATATAAATACCACGAAGAAGGCCAGATTTAACCACACATTGGTTGATATATTATTTAATATCTCCGGATTTACACTATTTAAAAGATGGAATGGTACGCTTAATAATGCATAGATCAGAAATATGCTAAGCCCATATAATAATGCATTTTGTATGCCTTTTTTCCTTGTTCCGGATTTCTTTGTAAAAAAAGAAACCGTCAATGGTATTAAAGGAAATACACAGGGAGTAATTAGTGCAATCAATCCCCCGATAAAACCTAATAGAAAGATCGAAAACAAACTTTTGTCGGCTGTATCATCATCACCGCAATTATTCACCGGGTTTTTAAGGTCAATGGAGGACACTTTTATTTTGGTAGTTGTGCTAACACCACCTTCCAATGAAACATTGAATGGGACTGCAGTAGAAGGGTAAAATTCTTCGCCCTTACCATATGTGTATAAGAAAGTTCCTTGTAACTGGCCCGGAATAATACCCGGTATAGTTATGGTCCGCTTCCAGGAAGTAGGCCCCTGGTAGACTTTTACAATGGTATCAAATAAGGCACTTTTAGCTTTTTTGAACGAACCAGAATCAGTAAAAGCATTTGCCATTTGTATGGCTGAATCAGTTAACTGTAATTCGGTTGTTGGCACTTCGCTCAAGATCTGATCCGGAGCGTATAGTTCCCAACTTTTATTTCCATCAGTAGAAAAAACCAATTCGTATTGGTTGGCACTGATCTTTTTGCTGGTAATTTTCCATTTAAATGGTTGGATGGAGTCCTGCGCCTGGCTTAAAAATCCTGTCAGTAGAAAGAAAAGTATGAACCCGGTCTGAATAATTGCTTTCATCTTCCTGTTTTTAAAGCAAAACGAGTCCTTTGAAAAAGAACTCGTTTTACTGAACTATTGCTTCATATTATTTTAGGGCAATTGAGAAATTCACAGATTTAGGGGGAAGACATTTTTCATCGTTGCAAGTCTGAAACTCAAGCTTACCCGTTACGTTGGTCTTTGCCTTTCCTTTTATTTTCACTTTCTGCACAAATAAAACTTTGTTACTGTATTGATTAGCTGAAACATCAAGTGTTTTATCTTTAAACTTTTCCAGTTTTCCCACTTCCTTTACTTTCCCATTCATATCCAATAAAGGGTTTTTATTGAATTGAAAAGATGTGGGCTGTGCTATGGCATCTTCTGGCTGTGATTGCGAATACAAATGCCAACCTTGCTGAATAGTTGCCAGCATCTGGATCTCATATTCCTTATCACCCAATTTTTTACTGGTAAAAGACCAACTAACAGGATTGATGTTTTGAGCTGAGGCGATAGCTACTGTAAGGAAAGCTGCTATAATTAATGAAAATCTTTTCATGTACCGGTTTTATGTCTACAAATTTCCCATATAAAACTTTGAGAACTTGTTAAAGTGGGGATAATGAAACCTTAAATGACGCCTTCCATAACCTGGGAAAATAATATCTCGAATATTTTCCTGCCATCGGTATTTCCTAATAAAGAGGAACACGCCCTTTCAGGATGTGGCATCATTCCAAATACATTCCTTGCTTCATTGCATATGCCGGCAATGTTTCGGACTGAACCATTTGGATTTGCTTCAGGTACTACATTACCTTCCTCATCGCAATAATGAAAGAGTACCTGGTTGTTCTTTTCAAGCCTGTCAAGGGTGGCTTCGTCGGCGTAATACCGGCCTTCTCCATGTGCAATCGGTATTTTAAAAACTTTGTCCTGTGCGTCTTTTATAAATAAATTCTTACAAACATATTGCTGGTTGTTATTGCGCAATAAAGCCCCGGGCAATAAATGTGATTCGCATAAGATCTGGAAACCATTGCAAACTCCCAACACCTTTCCACCATTCCGGGCAAATTCTATAATGCTTTGCATGATGGGGCTAAAACGTGCAATGGCGCCCGTGCGCAAATAATCTCCGTAAGAAAATCCCCCTGGGAGAACAATGCAATCTTCTGTGGTAAAGCCAGAAAGGTCGCTGTCCTTGTGCCACAACATTGTACATTCCTGCTTAAGGTCATCAACCAAAGCGTTGTACATATCTCTATCGCAATTGGAGCCCGGAAAAACAACAACACCAAACTTCATATAATCAAATTTGAGTTACAAAGATAGTTTTCAGAGATCATTTTTCTGTTAATGCAGTGTTGCAGTGCCATATTGCATATAAAGAATATAGCCTATAGCCATAATGAACAACAGCGAGGAAATGATCTTTCTCGTCTGGTAAAAGTAGGCACAGGCGTGAAACATGGCAAAAGGGGCAGCAATTAGCACCCAAGCCTGTAGGGTATGGTGACTATTAATAAAAGGAACAAAAAAGGATAATAAAAGATAAAGCAATATTATACTCCAGTTCTTTCTTACCTGAATCAGCATTTTTCTTAAATGTGTCTGGATATAATAACCACCCATAACGAAAGGAATGGCGATAAGAAAGGTGCTGATAGCCAGCCACAGGGAATTTTTAAGCTGGGGAATGGTAAAAGTTATTTCAGGAACAAAGTTTTTAAAGCTCAGCCTGTCAGTTAGAAATAAGTAGATCCCGTAAAAATAATATGGGGTGATACAACCCAGGAGGAACAAAATGATCTCGTTGAACTTAAAGGGTTTCAGGATCATTAATCCTAACAGTATGCAAATGATGAAACAGGCCGAAGGGAAATAGATATACGAGCTGATACCTGTTATTAATCCTATATTATATACCTGGGCTTTTGCAATGGGGGAATTGTATAAACGGAAAAGGGTTATGAATATCCAGATAATAAAGGTGGTACTTAATAAGGGTGCAGATAAATAACTCCACTCAGGCAACAAGGATGTTATGATCAGGTAGGACATACCTGGAAGGAAGTTCTGCCTGGCCATCATCCGGTATTCATTAGCCAGGTATGTAATCAATAATGCCTGCAGGTATAATAAACCAAAGGAAATAAAAGCACAAAGCACGGCATTATTAGATGGCAGCAGTCCAATAAATCCCTGGTACAAGGGACCATCCTTTTCAGAAACAGTAATATTCTGTGGAAACAGGAATAGAGGCAGTTTTAACAATAGGCCAAAGATCATCAGGACAACAACGTTTCCTGGAGATTTTTGTTTAAACAGTCCAATCACATCGCAATGCTATTAATTAAATTCGATTTTAGCAAAGCAAATGTAATTACGATAATAACATGGAATGATCAATTGATAGCTACTCACCTGCTTGCCATACTTAGGTAGAAACTCATATCCCCTGTCAAGATTTTTTAAAGTAGGATTATGATTCAATTCACCACCGGGAGACAAGGTGTAATCATTTAATAATAAAGCTCTCCTTTCATCCACGTTAAAAAGGTAGTGGATCTGGCTACCTGTATTGGCCATGAGATATGATATCCTGTCATCAGACTCATCGTCATATTGTTCCTTATGTATCACGCCGCTCCATTCCAATTTACCTGTTTTGTCAAAGGAAAGGATGGTAACATTATCCGCATGTCTTCTTACGTTCTGATTGTTGTAATACCTGTCCCTCCAATACCAGTTGCTGTAATAAGGTGAATAAAGGCTGTAATAATCGTAGCTGGATAAGGGGTAACCATATAGATAATTATACCTGTTCCAGTTATTGTTCCTGGAAGTAGTATAGTATGATTCTGCATTTATGACAAACCCTCCGTCTTTCTTAATCACTATATTCCTGACAAAATAATCATTGAAAGCCATTTTTATATTAGCATCTCCCCTGGCATCATTTCTAATATCCTCACCTAGCGCTACAGCATTCTGAAGAACTGGCTGCTTTGATAACTTATCCCACACATAAAAGTAAAATCCTTCTATATTTCCCCTTTTTTTGGTGTAATAAAAGGAAGTGAGAAAATACCGTTTATTGGCATTATCTACTTTAATATGCAATTCGTCCAGCAGGATCTTATCCTGGGGCACCTCGATGGCCGTTACAGTATCCACCGCAGCAGGCTTCCAGAATAAAGTAGTGCTGTTAATGGTTTCATTGTTATTCCTGTTGAACCTGACGAATACAAGATCCCCATCATTATCTATATTGAATTCATCCAGGTTATCATCCCTTTCGTCCATGGCCAAATAAAAGCGGTCGCGCTTCTGAAGCATTAGCTCGGCGTCAAAAAGCATGGTCGTTATGATAAACTTTGATTTGTTTTTGGAATTGATCTTAAAGACCATAAGTTTCGACTTGTTCTCGTTCGTTATGGTGGAGTATATCTTATTGTTAGCCGTAAATCCTATATGTGAAGTATCCAGGGTGAGAATGTCGGATATCCTCTTACCATTTCCATCCACTTTGACTGCATTGCAATACACCACATTCTTCTTCTGGTACTGGTAAATGATATAACTAAAATCGCTGTAAGGAAAGAAATCGACATTGATCAACTTGTCTTCAGGTATATAATCCTGCTCAATTTTACTGACTTCTTCCATTTCATTGTTATACACACTCACATAGCTTTTATTGCGGCTATTCTTGTAGATAAGGAAATTACCGGATACCTTTCCAATCACCTCAAAATTCATTCTTCGGGTATCGTCATTACCCGGTTGGGAATAAATGATCTTTTGTGCATTGGTAACAGTGCCGGATGCAAGGAGTAAAAAGATAAATACAAAATTGGCAAATCGCATAAAAGCAAAATCTTTAAACTATTAAAGTTAATAGTTGTATTTTATTTTATTAAGACGTATAAAATATAACTTGGATGCACAGGTGAACCGTTAAAAGTTCACAAGCTTACATTTATAATACAATAGGATCCCCTTGTGAACCCGGTCAAATTTCAAACTAATGGCGTGTTTCTCATTGTGCATCTATTAATTTTAACATATACCTTTGTCAATTCGCCTTCGAACCAATAAAACATAACACGGGTACAGTGAAAGCACCACTTAATAAGGTTACAGTTGCGGGATTAGTTGTAGCGTTAGGCATTATTTATGGAGATATCGGTACATCACCCTTATATGTTTTCAATGCCATCATTACCAACAGGATTATCTCGGAAGAATTGATTATTGGAAGTTTATCCTGTATAATCTGGACGATCACCCTTCAAACAACGATCAAATACGTTCTATTAGTATTACGGGCGGATAATCGGGGTGAAGGCGGAACTTTCGCACTCTACGCCCTTGTAAGGCGACAACGAAAATGGCTTGTGATCCCTGCCATGATTGGTGGCTCTGCCCTTCTTGCAGATGGAATCATTACGCCACCCATTTCCATCACTTCCGCTGTTGAAGGATTAAAGAAGATCCCGACCTTTCACAATATTGAAGAATACGTTGTTTACATAGTCCTTGTCATTCTTGGACTATTTTTCTTTTTACAGCAATTCGGCACAGCCTCCATAGGCAGGTTCTTCGGTCCAATAATGTTCATATGGTTTAGCATGTTAGCCGTGCTGGGCATTGTTCACCTATCTGACGACTGGACAATTTTCAGGGCTTTTAGCCCAACCTACGCCTTCCATTTTTTAAGATCATATCCTAATGCCTTGTGGCTTTTAGGTGCTGTATTTCTTTGCACCACCGGAGCTGAAGCACTGTACAGTGATCTTGGGCATTGTGGAAGGGGAAATATCCGTGCTTCCTGGGGGTTTGTCAAGATATGCCTGATCCTGAACTACCTGGGGCAGGGTGCCAGCTTATTAAGCCATCACAGGGGCTTAACCATCACCGAATCAGTAAGGGAAACACTAGGCATCAATGCTTTTTATGACCTTATGCCACAATGGTTTATCATCATTGGGGTAATAATAGCCACTACGGCGGCGATAATAGCCAGCCAGGCCATGATATCCGGATCTTTTACGCTTATCAGTGAAGCCATGCGCCTGAATCTTTGGCCTAAACTGAAGATCCGGTACCCTTCAGAAGCAAGAGGACAATTATTTATTCCTTCTTTGAACTTCTTGATGTTTATGGGTTGTGTAGGCGTGGTACTATATTTCAGAACATCCCAAAGGATGGAGGCTGCTTATGGTTTGGCCATTATTGTCACTATGCTGATGACCACCATCCTGTTTTCTAACTTCCTGGTGGCCCGAAGGGTAAAGCCCATCTATATATGGATATTTCTGACGGTGTATTCCCTGGTTGAAATATTATTCCTTTTCGCCCTTTTACAAAAGTTCACTCACGGGGGTTATATCACCCTGATGATAGGTGGTTTGATGTTCCTGGTGATGTATGCCTGGTACAGGGCACGTAAGATCAAAAACAGGTATGTAGAATTTGTACGCCTGGAGCATTATATTCCAAAGATCCAGGAGTTAAGCAATGACCGATCCATAGTCAAGTATGCTACGCACCTTGTGTATTTGACCAGTGCTGATAATCCTAAAGAAATAGAACATAAGATCATTTATTCCATTCTCAATAAAAAGCCTAAACGGGCAGATATATACTGGCTTGTTCATGTGGATACTTTGGATGATCCTTATACCATGGAGTATAAAGTAGATCATATCATACCTAATGATATCATACGCATTGAGTTCAGGCTTGGTTTCAGAGTAGAGCCCCGCATTAACCTCATGTTCAGGAAGGTGGTCGAGGACCTTGTAACCAACAGGGAGGTAAATATTACCAGCAGGTATGAAAGCCTGGAAAGAAGCAATATAGTTGGAGATTTTTCCTTTGTGGTCATGGAAAAATACCTAAGCCAGGACAATGATCTCCCATTCCTTGAAAGGGTGGTAATGAAATTCCACTTCTGGCTTAAAGAAATATCGCTTTCCGAAGAAAGGGGCTTTGGATTGGATCCCAGCAATGTCACGGTGGAAAAGTTCCCGCTTATTGTAGCACCTGTTACTAACCTGAAATTGAAACGCATCGAAGACTAGGGTATAATCAATTCAAGGCTTAAATTATTTATTTGCCTCATTTCGTCTATTATATTGCCGGGAGCATAGTACTGCTCACTGCTGCAGTGTACTTTCTGCAGGATTTTCTCATCTTTAAACCTGAAAAACTTAAAGCTGATTTTCAATTCAAGTATGACATTCCATTCAAAGAATTAAATTTTGAAATAGAGCCAGGCGTACGTATCAACGGGCTACATTTTTTCCGTAGTGATCCTAAAGGGCTTATACTTTATTTTCATGGTAATACAAGAAGCATCAAGGGTTGGGCAAGATATGCCAGGGATTTCTATCGTTTTGATTATGATGTGATCCTGGTCGATTATCGCGGATTTGGCAAAAGCACCGGACCAAGAGGAGAAAAAGAGATGCTTCTTGATATGCAGTTTGTTTATACTTCCCTGGCAAATCAATATGGAGAAAATCATCTGATCGTTTATGGAAGAAGCCTGGGAAGCGGATTTGCAGCCAAGGTAGCCTCTGACAATCATCCCAGGTACCTGATACTGGACTCCCCATATTATAACTTTAAAAAAGTGATAGAACGTTTTTTGCCCATGCTTCCCATCAGGTTTGTCTTACGTTATCATTTGCGTACTGACAGGTGGATTGTCAAAGTCACCTGCCCTGTTTACATATTGCATGGAACCAATGACAGGTTGATCCCAATATCTCATAGTGAAGCCCTCCAAAAGATCAACCCCAAAAGGATCACTTTGATCAGGATACATGGAGGAAGGCATAATAACCTTCCCAAATTTGATGAATACCACAATTTTATCAGGGATATTTTGAAGCATTGACCCTCCTGGCTGGATTGCTTTCACCATTCCTTTTTACTATATTGTTCCCCAAAATCAATCCTGTCGCCAGTGTTAATATAGCTTTAAATTCAATTTTTGCAGTAACATTCCAGGGTATTTTGAATCCTATATATAAAACCAGACTATGTCGAAATTCTACTTATTACTGATTGCTTGTTCCATTTATTTTGCCGGTTGCAAATCTGCCAACAAATCTTACCAGAAAGGCGATTATGCTGATGCCATTGAACTCGGGGTTAAAAAACTCCAAAAGGACCCAAATGACTATGAAACAAAAGAGATCGTTCAGAATTCCTATACCTATGCAGTTAATGAAGGTGAGAATCAAATAAGAATATTGTCTAATAGTAGTGATGACAACCGGTACGAGAAAATATACCAGTCTTATTTAAGGTTACAGGATCTTTATCAAACCATTCATGCTTATCCTGTACCAACAAGGCTCATTAAAACAAAGGATTACTCCGGATATGTAGAAACTTATCGGAACAAGATTGCAGATACACATATCGAAAGAGCTGAAAAGTGGATGACCACTGACAATAAAGAATCCTATAAGGAAGCATATAAAGAACTGGCCATAGCAGTTCGGTACAGACCTAATGATTTTGAACTTCAAAGAAAAAAGGATACGGTATATAACCAGGCTGTGACAAAGGTTTTAGTGTTGCCAATGCAGAACTATGGCGGGTACCAGTATGCAAGCAATAGCCAGGTTCAAAACTTCCAGAATGAGATCATCAGGACCCTTAGCTATAGTATGAATAATGAATTTGTGAAATTTTATTCAGAATGGGAATCCAGGAATAAGGGCATAAAACCTGACCAGTCATTGGAATTGAACTTAAGCCGCATTTCCATAGGACAGCCTTATGATAATAAAACTTCAAGGGAAGTATCAAAAGAAGTAGTGGTTAAGGAAACAGTGTATAAACCAGACTCCGTAATTAAGCAATACGGTACAGTTAAGGCCCGGATAACCAGTATAAAAAGAACCCTGGTCTCTGAAGGTGATCTTATGCTTACTATTCGTGATGCGCAGGGTAAAACCATTTGGAATGACCGCTTTACGGGAGAATACAACTGGAAAACAGAATTAGCCTCCTATACCGGTGATGAAAGGGCTTTAAGCGACAGTGATAAGACCATACTCAATAAGACTGAAACAACTCCTCCAACGCAGGAACAGATAACCAAAGAACTATTTAAACAAATACAAAACGACCTGTCCTCCCGTCTTCGGAATTATTATAGCAGGTAGGATGAAGATTTATTATTTCAATGAGAATGCCCGGAATAACCGGGCATTCTCATTGGTACAATTTTATTCTTCAATTTTGCCACCATGAATGCCAAATGGAAAAGGGGTGCGTTGCGGGCCTTAATACTACTTATGGTTATTTATACCCTGGCAGGTATCCTATTGTATTTTACACAAGATCTTTTCCTGTTTCATCCCAGGAAATTATCCAGGGATCATCAGTTTCATTTCACACAACCATTTAAGGAAGAAAACATATTGATAGATGGAAGAAATCTAAATATTATACAGTTTCAACCACTTTCCAAACCAAAAGGAGTAGTTCTTTTTTTTCATGGCAACATGGAAAACGTTGAGCATTACAGGCAGTATGTCCCGATTTTTACAGCAAAAGGTTATTCTTTATGGATGGTGGATTACCCGGGTTTTGGAAAATCTACTGGTAAAAGATCCGAGGAAAGAATGTATAAGGATGCCATATTTATGTATGAGCATGCTATCCAACAATTTGACCCCTCTCAAATTTCAATCTATGGCAAATCCATTGGTACAGGCGTAGCATCATACCTGGCGTCAGTAAAAAATGCAGACCAGTTAATACTCGAATCGCCATACTATAGTATTGAAGCCCTGGCCAAACATTATCTCCCAGTTTACCCGGTTTCCTGGTTAACGAATTATTCCTTTCCTATTCGTGCCTATTTACATGGATTAAAAATGCACACAACTATTTTTCATGGCACTGACGATGAAGTAATCCCTTACACCCAATCTGTACGATTGAAAAATGAAAACCCTGATATTGAATTAATAACTATCAAAGGGGGGAAACATAACAATCTTGCAGGTTACCCATCCTATATTGCTTCATTAGACAGCCTTTTCAATCATTGAACTTCGATCAATCTTACCGCACCTGGTTGTACAGATAACTGGTAATTCACCCCGATCTTCAAAGCAAAATTCTCTGTGCTATGGCTTACCGGGAAATCATAACATATGGGGAAAGTATATTCTTTAACCTGTTCATTAATTATTTCATGAATGGTTTTGCCAAATGGTCTTTCAGTGTCTTTCATGTCTGTGAATCCACCAATGATCAAACCCGCCAATTTATCCAGCTTTCCACTTCTTTTCAGTTGAATGAGCATTCTGTCAACATTATAGAGGTATTCACCAATATCTTCTATAAACAGGATCTTATTCTTTGTTTTAATATCTGAAGGAGTTCCAATCAGGTGAGCCATGAGAGATAAATTGCCCCCTATCAAAGAGCCCTCAGCTTCACCTGACTGGTTATTTATATGAACAGGGGCTTCATAATGGGCAGGCAGACCTTCCAATGCATTCTTTAATGATTTGATATAGGCATTATTAAAATTGCCGTCATTAAATGCTGCGGCCATGGGTGCATGCAAAGAAGCTATTCCAAAACGGGTATAAAGGTGGTAATGAAGAACGGTAATGTCACTGAATCCAATGACCCATTTTGGATGTTTTCTGAATTTTTTAAAGCTGATATCGTCTATGATCCGACTCATCCCATACCCACCCCGGGCACATAAAATGGCATGAACTGACTTGTCATCCATCATTTCCTGGAGATCTGCACATCGTTCTTCATCTGTGCCGGAAAAGTAATTTGCAGACTGGCTGTTAGTTGTGGCTCCAAGGCGTACAGTATACCCCCAGTCCTGCAGGGTGTTAATACAGGTTTCCATTTTTTCTAAAGGCATATACCCTGCGGGTGCCACTATCCCAATACAATCACCTTTTTTTAAATAGGGAGGAATTTGAATCATAATGCTTAATTGCCAGCACAAAATAAACCTTGTTAGCTCAAATAAAAAGCAGTTGCTGGCTTTGCGGTATTTTTGCAAACTTCCTGTATATGCAAAATCAATGAAAAAAAATTGTACAGGAAGTTTCAGGAATCAAAAGCCGAGTTAATACAATGAATCAACCCAAAAGATATTTAATTACTTCTGCCCTTCCTTATGCTAATGGTCTCAAACATATTGGCCACCTGGCGGGAGCATATATTCCAGCTGATATTTATGTGCGCTACCTCAGGGCACAAAAACGAGATGTAGTATTTGTTTGCGGAAGTGATGAACATGGTACTGCTATACCAATTCAGGCCATGAAAGAAGGTACTACGCCCCGTGAGATCATTGATAAGTATCATGTGATCATGAAACAGAATTTCGATGACCTGAGTATATCTTTTGATATTTATGATCGAACTTCAAATCCAATACATCATGAAACCACCCAGGAATTCTTTACTTACCTGAATGACCGTGAGGAACTGGAAATTAAGGAGACAGAACAATATTACGATGAGCAGGCACAAACCTTCCTGGCCGATCGTTATATAAAAGGCACTTGCCCCAATTGTGGCTTTGAAGGTGCATTTGGTGACCAATGTGAAAAATGTGGAACCTCGTTAAGCCCGGATGAATTGATCAATCCCGTAAGCACTTTAAGTGGGAACGCCCCAATTAAAAAATTGACCAAACATTGGTACCTGCCCCTAAACAGGCATGAAGACTGGCTTCGTAACTGGATACTGAATGAACACCAGAAGGATTGGAAAACAAATGTATTAGGCCAGTGCAAAAGCTGGATAGATGCCGGCTTGCAACCCAGGGCTGTCACCCGTGATCTTGACTGGGGTGTTAAAGTTCCTTTGCCGGATGCAGATGGCAAGGTCTTGTATGTCTGGTTCGATGCTCCAATTGGTTATATCAGCGCCACCAAACAATGGGCGCTCAATACGGGGAATGACTGGAAGCCTTATTGGCAGGATAAAGAAACGAAACTGGTACATTTCATAGGCAAGGATAATATCGTATTCCACTGCCTGATCTTTCCAGTAATGCTTCATCTGCATAATTATATCGTTCCGGAAAATGTTCCTGCCAATGAATTCATGAACCTTGAAGGTGATAAAATGAGCACCAGTAGAAACTGGAAGCTTGATATGCAGGACTACATCGATGACTTTATAAAAAAAGAAAATGGCGGTCCTCAAATGGCAGATGCGCTTAGGTATTACCTGACAACCATTCTCCCTGAAAATAAAGACAGCGAGTTTACATGGAAAGGATTCCAGGATGCAGTAAATGGTGAACTGGTGGCAATATTTGCCAACTTTTTCAACCGGACGTTTGTTTTAATGCACAAACTTACCAATGGTAAAGTTCCCAGGTTTCACAATACCATTATGGACGAAAAGGACAAAGACCTGATAGCAGAAATCGAAAAATCAAAACCAAAAATTGAGAACCTGCTGGAGGAATACAAATTCCGGGATGCATTATTTGAAGTAATTGATTTGGCCCGTAAAGGAAACAAATACATGCAGGAAAAAGAGCCATGGATAAAAGCCAAACAAATCAATGAAGAGGGTATTATCATTCCGGAAATACAGCAGCAAATAGATAATTGCCTGCATGTTTGTTTGCAACTATGCGCTAACATGGGCATATTCATAAATCCTTTCCTGCCAAACACTGCTAAAAAAATGTGTTACATGATGAAGGTGGTTGACAAAATGCTGGAATGGGAAAACGGGGGAAAAACAAAGCTTCTAAGTGTAGGTTATAGCCTAAGAGCGCCTGAATTATTATTCAGAAAAATCGAAGATGCCGAAGTGCAATACCAAATTGAAAAATTAAAAAAAGGTTTAGCCCAGTCAAAAATGGAACAGGAACAAAATAAACTCCAGGCAGCCATACCGGAAATGTCTAAAGAAACCAAGGAAACAGTTGTGACTAGTAAACAGGAGATCCAGTATGACGATTTTGCAAAACTAGAGTTGCGTATTGGCACTATTACGCAGGCAGAAAAAGTAGAAAAAGCGGATAAGCTTTTAAAACTACAGGTAGACCTTGGTCATGAAACCAGAACTATCGTCTCTGGAATTGCCCAGCACTTCAAACCTGAGGAACTGGTGAATAAACAGGTCATAGTTGTCGTTAACCTTGCACCCCGTAAAATGAGAGGTATAGAAAGCCAGGGTATGATCCTTTCCGCTGAACAACCTGATGGAAAGCTTATACTGGTCAATCCGGATACACTTACAGCAAATGGATCCGAGGTAAGATAAAATTAAACGCAGGCAACCCTTTGTAATTTTACTCGTTTTAGGAAATATAGTTATTTGTTAGCCTTTTTATAATGATCTCTGTCATAGAAAGGCTGGCAAAATATTCTTTTTCAGGAGGCGTTTTGATTATACTTTTTGTACAAATCAGGAAGCTCCAATGAAAAAGAAATATTTAATATATCTGGTATATACATTGGCAATATTGGCGTTTATACAATCCTGTAAGCATGAGTTTCCGGCCCCTAACCCTCCAGGTACAGGTGGAGAAAATCCTCCTGTCATCACTACAAGTTGTAGTACGGATACAGCTTATTTCCAACAACAGGTGCTGCCAATATTTGTTTCCAATTGTTCATCAACAGGATGTCATGATGCCGTTTCGCATGAAAGCGGGATTGTATTGACAACTTACAATTCCATAATGACTACAGGCAAGATTCAACCTGGTCAGCCAAACAGGAGCAAGATCTGGGAAAAAATAGTGGAAAATAATTATTCAGACCGGATGCCCCCTCCCCCCTACAATCCCCTGGCACAGGCACAAAAGGATATTATTTATAAATGGATTATGCAGGGAGCCAAAAATAATTCCTGCCAGGACCTTCAATGCGATACCTCCCAGGCCACCTATGGTGCAACTATAAAGACTTTGCTATTGAATTACTGTATAGGTTGCCATAATGCTACCAATGCATCCGGTGGTTATGATCTTAGCCAGTATAGCGTGGTAAAGGCACGGGTAGATGATGGAAGATTATGGGGATCAGTAAATTTTTCACCAGGGTATGTTGCAATGCCTAAAAATGGATCTAAACTATCAGATTGCCAGTTAACCCAATTGCATAAATGGATTTCGAACGGTGCACCAAACAATTAAAAATGGATAAGAAAACAACCCTGCTTTTTATTTTAGCCTTTTGCATGCTTGGCATTGCCGGATGTTATTACGATGTAGAACCTAACCCAGGCACCTGTGATACTTCCAATGTTACTTATTCAGGAACTATAAATGGAATCATTCAGTCAAATGGTTGCCTTTCAGCAGATTGTCATGGTGGTACTAACCCTCTCTCCGGCATAAAGTTAACAGACTACAACTCCGTAAAAGCCATGGAAACCAGGTTATATGGTGCTCTCAACCATTCTTCCGGTTTTGTTGCTATGCCTCAGAATACAGGAAAAATAAGCCAGTGTGAGATCAATAAAGTGCAGGCTTGGATCAGTGCCGGCGCTCCCAATAATTAAAGCAGGATAAACATTTTCTTTTATATAACAATTTGTAAGGACTGTTAGAAATAGATTTGATTACACAATGTATCTGGAAAACTAAACAGAAAGAAATGAATAAAAAGGTCCTTTTAATCCTGGTAATTCTGATTGTTATAGGGGTGATTTATGCATTCATGGAATATAATCGCACGAATAAAGACCTTAAAAATGTGAACCCGGATTTCACGACAAATATGAATTCCCTGGTTGCAGCCTTTGACAAAGATTCTTCATCCTTCTATAAGAAATATATTGATAAGGTCATAGCAGTATCAGGGGTAGTGAAAAGTATTGATCCTGATGGAAGCCCGGTAATCATTTCCCTGGGAGAAAGTGGATCCATGTCTTCGGTGAAGTGCAGTATGGACTCCAGTTATGCCAATGATTATAAAACAGTAAAAGAGGGTAGCCAGGTATCAATCAAAGGCATCTGTTTTGGCGCAAGCTCAGATGAACTTTTTGGGACTGATGTCTCTATGAACAGGTGTATTCTTATCGAAACCAAATGATCATACTCTAAATAAAACGCAATGTTGAAATTCAAATGTTTACTAGTTATTGCTTTCATTATTTCATTGAATGCCCGCGCACAGGATAAATTTTTTACAAAAACAGGGAAAATTGAATTTTCCTCCAAAGCTCCTATGGAGGATATCGAAGCAAAAAATAAGACTTTGGCTGGCATTCTTGATACCAAGACCGGGATGTTGCAATTCACAGTGTTGATGAAAGGATTTGAATTTCCAAAAGCATTGATGCAGGAACATTTTAATGAGAATTACATTGAAAGTGATAAATACCCCCGCGGAGAATTTAAAGGTTCCGTTAGCAATAACCAGTCTGTTAATTATGCAGTTGATGGATCTTATCCGGCTGAAGTTAGCGGCAAACTTACGCTTCATGGTGTTACCCGTGACTTAAAAACTAAAGGTCTTATCAAAGTTGAAAATGGCAAGGTTCAAACTACAACATCCTTTACCGTATTGTTATCTGATTATAATATAAAAATCCCATCTGTAGTAAAAGATAAACTCTCCAATAAGATCAGCGTGTCGGTAGATTGCAAATTAGACCCGCTCAAATAAACCAAAAATGAAACCAAAATTAACCTTACTAATTCTTGTACTGGCTTTTGGCATACACGGCCGGGCACAGGACACCACAGATCTCTTGAAACAACTGGGTGTAGAAGAACCACAGAAAGAATTGGTGTATGCTTCTTTCAAATCATCACGTGTTATAATGTCCCATAGCATTGAAATGTTGCGTGCAGGCGTATTGGATTTCAGGATATTACACAGGTTTGGAAAAGTTAGTGGAGGCACTTATGAATTTTTTGGACTTGATGGTCCTGCCACCGTCCGTTTAGGCCTTGATTATGGATTGACTAATAATATATCTTTCGGTATTGGTCGGAGTGCGTATAAAAAAGAACTGGATGGCTTTTTAAAGTTCCGCCCTCTTCAACAGTCTTCAGGCCCGGGTTCATTTCCCATTTCTGTAGTAGCTGTTGCTGGTGCTACCTATGCGGCTGATACTATCACAAAAAGATACCACAGTTCTGACCGTTTTGCATTTTACTGGCAGGCATTAATTGGCAGAAAATTCAATGATGCCATTACTATTCAAATCATGCCTACTGTATTGCATAAGAACATTGTGGCACAAGGTGAAAAAAATGATCTTTTTGCCGGGGGCGTTGGTGCACGTTTCAAATTAAGCAAGCGCATTTCATTTAACCTGGATTATTATTATGTTCTTAACCAGGTACAGGGAATCTCCAATCCATTATCTGTTGGATTTGACATTGAAACCGGTGGCCACGTTTTCCAGCTACATTTTACCAACGCAAAAGGTATTAATGAACGCGCCTTTCTTGCAGAGACTTCAGACCATTGGGATAATGGCGACATACAATTTGGATTCAATATTTCCAGGTCCTTCCAGATAAAAAAGAAAAAATCATAGGACAGGCATTTCATTTTTACCTTAATAACATATTCTCTTTTATTACTCCACTTCACATCAGCGAGAAACCACGATAAATAATAGCATTGCAGGGAGTTTTATCTCCTCTTTTCTATTCCCTTTTTGCAGTATCTTCACTCTAAATAGTTGTTTAACTAACTAATTTTATGAGTAAGAGAATTATCAAAAAGGTTGCGGTATTAGGGAGTGGAGTTATGGGTTCAAGAATAGCATGTCATTTTGCCGGCATTGGTGTTCAGGTAATATTGTTGGACATAGTTCCCTCCGATGCTAAAGCATCCCAGGAAAAGGCTGTACGTAATAAGATAGTTAATGACTCATTGCAGGCAGCCCTTAAAAGCAATCCTTCTCCTGTATATTCTAAAGAGGTGATTAAAAGGATTACTACCGGGAATTTTGATGATGATCTTAAAGAAACAGGTTCATGTGACTGGATCATAGAAGTGGTAGTAGAACGGTTGGATATCAAACGCTCATTATACGAAAAACTGGAAGGTTTCCGTAAACCCGGAACACTCATCACTTCCAACACTTCAGGCATACCCATTCATTTATTAAGCGAGGGAAGATCTGAAGATTTTAAAAGACATTTTTGTGGAACCCATTTTTTCAATCCTCCCCGGTACCTTAGATTACTCGAGATCATTCCTACACCAGAGACCGACCCTTCAGTAGTTGATTTCCTGATGCATTATGGTGATCTGTACCTGGGAAAGACAACGGTACTTGCCAAAGACACCCCTGCTTTTATTGCGAATCGTATTGGCGTTTATGGCATGATGGCCATATTTGGGTTAATTGACAAATTAGGATTGACAATAGATGAAGTAGATACCTTAACCGGCCCCCTGATCGGCAGACCTAAATCTGCTACTTTCAGAACTGCAGATGTAGTGGGCATAGACACATTGGTAAAGGTAGCCAAGGGGGTTTTTGATAATTGCGAAGTTGATGAACAAAGAAATGTGTTTCAAATTCCTTCGTGGTTAAATAAGGTAGTAGAAAATAATTGGCTGGGAGATAAAACAGGTCAGGGATTTTTTAAAAAGGTTAAAGGACCTGCTGGAGAAAAAGAGATCTTTAATCTTGACCTGAAAACCCTGGAATATCAACCAAGGCAAAAACCCAGGTTTGCATCATTGGATGCGGCCAAACCAATTGAAGACCTGAAGCAGCGCATAAAGATGTTGGTTAGTGGGCAGGATAAAGCTGGAGAATTCTACCGACATTTCCATTATGGCCTTTTTTCTTACATATCTCACCGCATTCCTGAGATCAGTGATGAAGTGTACCGCATTGATGATGCCATGAAAGCAGGTTTTGGATGGGAAATTGGAGCTTTTGAAAGTTGGGATACTTTAGGCGTTGAAAAAACGGTACAAGCTATGAAAACCGCTGGCTATCCTGTTGCACCATGGGTAGAGGAAATGTTAGCTGCAGGAAATAAAAGTTTTTACAAATTAGAAAATGGAAAGACCTACACTTACGACCCTTCTTTTAAAACATACAAACCTATTCCGGGTTCTACAGATTTTATAATTCTTAGCAACTTCAAGGATAAAACCATTTGGAAAAATGGCACTACCAATATTTACGACATTGGGGATGATGTGATTGGAATTCAATGGAACACCAAAATGAATAGTATTGGTGGAGATGTGTTGGCAGGAATCAGCAAAGCCATAGAAATGGCTGAAAAGAGTTTTAAGGGAGTTGTAATTGCCAATGAAGGTGCCAACTTTAGTGCCGGCGCCAACGTAGGCATGATTTTCATGTTTGCTATTGAGCAGGAGTACGATGAACTTGACTTTGCTATCCGGGCTTTTCAAAATACAATGATGCGTTGCCGGTATTCTTCTGTACCAGTTGTTGTGGCGCCGCATGGACTTGCGCTTGGCGGAGCCTGCGAGATGAGCCTTCATAGCGATAAAGTGTGTGCAGCTGCCGAAACTTACACCGGCCTGGTTGAATTAGGGGTCGGTTTAATACCAGGTGGTGGTGGCACAAAAGAGTTTGTAGTTAGAGCTTCGGATGAAATGCATGAAGACGAACCCGAGACTATTACCTTGAAAAACAGGTTTCTCACCATAGCAACTGCTAAGGTAGCCACATCGGCATATGAAGCTTATGACCTGGGTATTTATAGAAAAGGACTTGACGAAGTGGTTGTCAATCAAAACCGCAGAGTGATGGAAGCTAAAAAATCTGTAATAGAATTCTACGACAGTGGTTATAGCATGCCCGCACAACGAAAAGATATACGGGTATTGGGAAGAAGCGCACTGGGGGCACTGTATTCGGGTATACATGGCATGTGGCGCGCCAACTATGCCACAGATCATGATGTTACAGTGGCTAAAAAACTGGCCTATGTCATGTGTGGTGGAGATCTGAGCGAACAGACTTTAGTAAGCGAACAATATTTGCTGGACCTGGAAAGGGAAGCGTTTTTATCGCTATGCGGAGAAAAGAAGACCCTGGAAAGAATTCAGAGCGTACTCAAAGGTGGAAAACCTGTCCGCAATTAACCTTGCTTAGAAAAACAATAATATGGGAGAGGCGGAATTAAGGCTGGAAGAAAGATCAATTATCATACGCTCTCATATCATTACCTATGGTTCAGTGGCTGACGTTATGCTCACTGAGCGCATCCGTGCTGAAATAGAAACTATGTGGAACGAGCCTGCTGCTTTCTGCCAGGTCAACAATATACCATTGCAAGTGATCTTCCGCATCAGTGCGGAACTTAAAAAAGACATTGAGCAACTGGAAGTTTTACAAAATACTGACCCTCTCAATAATTATTTCCGTATTGAATCCTTCGTGCATGGCAACATTTCATTTGTAGATGGATTGGGTTCCAATTCAGGCTACTTTTTGCAGGAAAACTTATACGAAGGATCCACAACTGCTGCGCATGAGTATGGCCATACGCTGGGACTTGACCATCCAATTTTCCTTGATATTCGTGGACAAGGAGTGCCTGGAATCATGTACCCCCGGGGAACACTGGTTGATCCTCCATTTCAGTATGATCCATCTAAACCAGCTGGTGTTACCGGTGGCACCATGCATCCCATGTATCGTAAGGTGAGAAGGGAAGATGTGGAACAATTAAAACTACATAAGTTGCGCTATCAGAATAACAAAGCAATTATAGGAGGTTTCACCAATATTTTTCATTGGAATCATGCGGAGATCAATCTCTGATCCTATTTTTTCAACAATTGACCTACAGCTTTATCTATTGTAGGATATAGAAAAACAAACCCTTTCTGTTCCGCTTTAGCTGAACTTACGGTGGTACTTTTCAGTACCTCTATACTCATTTCACCCAATAAGGCTTTTAATAAAAATGAAGGTACAGGCAATGGCAGGAATACCTTATTCTTTTGCCTTGCTATAGATAATATCAACTCTTTATTAATAATAGGTACCGGGGCTACTGCATTGTAAGTACCCATCCAGCTATCATCTTCCAAAGCTGTTACATACATTCGCACAAGGTCTTCAATGTGTATCCAGCTAACTACCTGTTTACCATTACCAAGTATGGATGCAATCCCAAAATGCAAAGGTTTTTCAAATTCCCTGAATGCACCTCCATCACGGCTTAATACAATTCCCGTCCTGAAAATTACAATCCGCTTGCCCAAATCTTTAACAGGGGAAATAGATTGTTCCCATTGGTTTACTGTCTGGCCGAGAAAATCTGTATAAGGTTCAGCCGTTTCAGCAAATGACTTCTTTGTGCTTTGGTCTGGACCATAATAACCAATAGCTGAGGCGCTCAAAACCGTAGTTATATTATTTGGAACTTCTTTTAAAGCCTTAACTATCAATTGGCCACTTTTTACGCGACTGTCACCAATTAACTTTTTACGGTCTGCAGTCCAACGCTTCTCCGCAATGTTTGCTCCTGCCAGGTTTATGATGGCATCTGCTGACATAAAATGGTGGGCATTGTAAGATCCTTTGGACGGGTCCCATTCCGAATACGATATGTTACCTGTCTCTTTTTTGTTGGTTCTGTCCCTTGTTAATATAATTACCTTGTATCCTTTTTCAACCAGTTTTTTTGTGATTGCTGAACCTATCAGGCCTGTACCACCCGTGACCAATATTGTAGCCATACAATTCATTTGTTCTATCAACAAAGGAAAGCAAAAGATGGTTCGTATAGGGAATATTCCTCTTGGTGGAAAACCAATTGCTGAAACAAGGATTACCGGTTATCTTCAAAAAAATTATGGAATAATGAACGCTGTTCTTTCTCTTAATAGCATTTCGAAGTCATATGGACGAATACAGGCTTTGAAGAATGTTTCTTTTGACGTTCCCTCCGGAACTGTCTTTGGCATATTGGGACCTAATGGCAGTGGCAAAACCACATTGTTAAGCATTATCCTGGATGTACTAAAAGCCAATAATGGAAATTTTTTGTGGTTTGGTAATCCAGGTTCACCAGACGTAAGAAAAAGAATTGGTTCTTTGCTTGAAACGCCCAATTTTTATCATTACCTCACTGCTGTTGATAATTTAAAGATCACGCAAAGTATACGCGGGAGGGGAAACCGGGAAGATATAGATATAGCCTTAAAAAAAGTAAACCTGTTTGACCGGCGCAACAGCCGCTTCAATACGTACAGCCTGGGCATGAAGCAAAGGCTGGCAATAGCTGCAGCACTTTTAGGCAGTCCAAAAGTGTTGGTGCTGGACGAGCCCACAAATGGCCTTGATCCTGTTGGTATTGCAGAAATCAGGGACCTGATAGTGGAGTTGAAAAATAATGGCCATACCATTATCATGGCCAGTCATTTACTGGATGAAGTTGAAAAAGTATGTACACATGTTGCCATATTAAAATCCGGAACATTGCTCACCACCGGTAATGTGGACGATGTTTTAATGGATGAAGACCTGGTAGAATTAAAAGCTCCTGATTTGCAGGCATTGGCCTCGGCCCTGAAACAATTTGGAACTGATATCATTGTAAATATGGAACAGGGCACAGTGCTCCTAAAACTTCCAAAAGGGAACGCGCATCCTGAAGAAATAAATAAGTACTGCTTCAGCCAGGGGATCGTTCTATCACATTTAATGCTCAAAAAGAAAAGACTGGAAGCACGCTTCTTTGAGCTAACCAATAATTAATATTCTTTCTCAACTATTAAATAGAATAATTCTTAATACTGCTTATTATGAAAGGTCTTTTATATACTGAATGGCTTAAACTTCGAAAGTATCCGGCGTTTTGGTGGATGACAGGCATTATAGCCCTTTCCTACCCAGGCGTTAATTATATATTTTATCACATCTATCAGCAGGTTGTAAGCAAAGGCGATACAACTAGCCAGATGGTTAAGATGCTTGTTGGTAATCCTTTTACATTCCCGGAAGTATGGCATACTGTTGCTTATGCTTCTTCATTATTCATTTTTATCCCTTCAGTGGTTGTGATTATGTTCATTACTAATGAATATACATATAAGACTCACAGACAAAACATCATTGATGGCTGGAGTAGAAAACAGTTTATTACCAGCAAGTTTATCGATGTGTTATTATTAACGGTTTTGATAACCGGCATTTACTTGCTTGTTGCTTTGGTACTTGGGTTATTTAATAATGGTGAATCCACTTCAACCATCTGGGCAGGTTCTAAATATATTGGGCTATTTGCCTTGCAGGCTTTTTCGCAATTATCTATCGCATTTTTAATTGCCTTCCTGGTAAGAAAAGCTTTTGTATCATTAGGGATCTTTATATTTTATTTTATTATCCTTGAACCGGTCATTGTAGGTATTGCAAAATTTAAGGCAAATGACATAGCTCGTTTTATGCCCCTGGAAGTATCTGACAGGTTAATACCAGTACCAGCCTTCCTGGCACGCCTGGGGGAAACCAGTTATAAGTCCTCATTGGCAGCTATAAATCCCCATATCATTTATACCATTATTCTCACAACGTTGTTATGGGTATTATGTTTTCGTATTAACAGCCGCCGGGATCTTTAACCCAATTTTCTGCCACTCATTTCAACCTATCAATATCCAGGTCGCCTCCTTGTCAATTGCTATCTGGTGTATTGCTACCGGGGCTAACGCATATCTATTCCCTGTCTGCGGTATAAATACTTCATGACGATCAGGGCACTACGGTAGGCGTAGATAGGAAGTAGCTACAAAGTAGATAGGTCGGAGCTGGAAGAAAAATAAAATAAGAATTGTAGTTATTTGATTAACATCGGATAGATACTTCAAGTTTATTCGTGCACGTTAGAGCCATTGAATGCCAATGCGTTATTAAAAAACACCTATCACCATTTACTAAAATTTTCATACTGTGAACAAAAAAGTACTTACTTATAGGTATTTTTCTTAATAAACTCGCACTTTATATTGCAATCAAAACTTACTGAAAAGATCTGTTCATGCATAAAGTGTATTCACCTTCTGTACTCCTATCCCCGAATATAACCTGCCCGAAATGTAACTGGCAGGGAAAAGGAACCGATATAAAACAGGAAGAACTTATTCTTACCGATGCTATAGAGTTATACTGTCCAACCTGCAACGGGTATATGGGCTTTGTCAGTAACTCTGACGAGGATTGATCCATTGTATTTATTTGATAGGCATAAAATTTTTTACTTAACTCCTATTACCCTACAGAGAATTATTGTTTTATTCAAAACCGATAGCATAAAAAACCCCCATCGTAAACGATGGGGGAACAACTAAAAACACAAGCCTTATTCTGGTGTCCTAAACAACGGAGGACAGTGGCTTCATTGGAACAGATAAGGTCATAATCCTTTACAGGATGAATGACCATGAAAATCAATCAGGCTTTTTACCATCTAAGAAACTGTTGATGGTACTGATGGTAGCACTATTCTTACCATCATCTTTAACTGTATAATTGCTATAGAAATTTTCAACAGAGGAGACTGTGTTGTATAATTCCATATTGCGGCGGATATACGCCGGAACCGCTTCAAACTCATTGTTAGGATCCGCAGCATTAATGTTGAACGACAAGTTGCGCAACTTTTGTAATCGTTCTGCTGCTCTCCTTTTTTGATCCTCCGTCCCGTCCTGCATAGCAGGTTCCTCGACTGGGGGAATGTTAGGTGTTTGAGTATGGTGGCTCGCAGTAGTATCCGCCGCTTTCGGAATGTCGTTACGTATCACCAGCTGCATGTCGAAGGTTTCCGGATCTTCAATTTTTGCAACAGGTGTCGGAACCGGTTTTTCTTCTGGAGGTTTGGAAGTTGAAACTTCCGGTTTGGACTCCGCATAAATATTGGATGGTCTGGCCAGATATCCTCCCGACGCTGCAGACGCCTGGGAAGTATTTTGTGCAGGCTTGGTAGCCTGGTTATCGGTAGATAATATAGATTGGCGAAGTCTTTCGAAACGGTCGTCAAGCTCTTGTTTCCTGCGCTCCAATTCCTTTTTTTCTTCCTCCGCAACTGCACCTTCATCCTTGATCTTTAATTGCAGATGAACAGGAGCCTCTGGCTCTTCTTCTTTCTCTTCAACCATGTTCAAGGAACCTAAATGTAAATCAAAATCTGCATCCTGCAATTGCGGCATTGGAATTTCTTCAGCAATTGTATTTTCATCTATCAGCCTGGGGGCCAAAAGATCTTCTTTGGTGGTAGTGGTGGTGGCTTCAGGCTTTGGGATGGGCTGCTCTCCAAGTGTCATAACTATCCTTTCAGGTTGCTTAGGAGCTTCCTGGCGAGGTGCCTCCCTGCGGGTAAATGGATCCTTATGCTGGAAGCCTGTTGCAATTAAAGTAATACCTATCTGGCTACCCAGCGTATTATCATACCCCAATCCCAGGATCACATCCGTATTCTCACCTGCCTGGCTTAACAAATGATTTTGAATGATCTCAACTTCATCCATGGTAAACTCGTGCTCGCCTTCAGCTGAATTGATGTTGATAAGGATCCACTTAGCACCACGGATCTCGTTATCATTCAGCAATGGTGAGTTCAATGCATCCTCAATGGCACGTTGCGCACGGTTTTCACCTTCACAAGCTGCATTACCCAGTATGGCAACACCACCATTTTTCATAACTGTGCAAACATCTGCAAAGTCAACGTTGATCTGGCCTGTGCTGTTGATCACGTCCGTGATGCATTTAGCTGCAGTAGCCAAAACATTATCAGCCCTTGAAAACGCTTCGCGCATTTTGAGATTGCCAAACTGGTGACGAAGTTTGTCATTACTGATAACCAGCAATGTATCTACATACTGCTTTAAATTTTTGATACCTTCTTCTGCCTGCTGTTGTCTTTTTTTGCCTTCGTAAGAAAAAGGTGTGGTAACAATACCAACAGTAAGGATGCCAAGATCCTTACAGATCTTTGAAATTATGGGAGCTCCTCCGGTACCGGTACCACCGCCCATTCCGGCAGTTACAAAAGCCATTTTAGTATTCACTTCAAGAATACGCTTGATCTCTTCCAGGCTTTCTTCAGTAGCCTGGCGGCCGATCTCAGGATTAGCACCAGCACCTAAGCCCTGTGTCAGGTGTGGTCCAAGCTGCACTTTATTGGGCACATTGCTTTGTGCAATAGCCTGGGCATCTGTATTACATATTATAAAGTTGACACCCTCTATGTTTTGAGAATACATGTGGTTCACAGCATTGCTGCCTCCACCACCAATGCCGATAACTTTTATTATCGATGATTTCTCTTTAGGGAGATCAAAATGTATCATAAGATTTTGATTTGTGTCGTTACTGATTGGGCAACAACGGATGAATGAATTTTAGATGGATGATGATTTGTTTCTGATTTAAAACTTCCGTTTGTTTTTCGAGGCTATTCTCCAGTCAAAAAGCTTACCACTTTTCCTCTTTTATTAATTCGTATAAGTCTTTTTAAAAAATACAACACCAGAGAATAATGCTCAATTACTAAGAACTAGAAGTTGTGATCTTCCTCCTCACGGAAAATTTCAATTAAACTTGTTTTAAACTTTCCCCAGAAGTTACTCATGCCTTTACGTCTTTCAGTAGTTACTATGCTACCATTAGCTTCTACTTCTTCAGGCAATTCTTCAGCTTCCGTACGCAATGCATCCGGAACGGAAACAGATTTGAAAGTTTGTTCAAATTGCTTTCTGTTATGCTCATAATCATCGTATCCCTTTAGTATCAATCCAAGACAGGTTGCATACGTGGGCTTAGCCAGTTCTTCTATATGCCCGGCTGCCAGGTGCTCTGTTGGCAATCCTATGCGGCAGTTGAGTCCCGTAACATATTCTGTTAATTGTATCAAATGTTTTAACTGTGATCCACCTCCTGTCAGAATGATACCTCCATTCAACATTTTATTATCTAATCCAACTTGTTTCAAATGATAAGTTACAAAATCGAGAATCTCGCTCATACGCGCCTGGATTATATTGGCCAGGTTCTTTACACTGATCTCTTTAGCCGGCATACCACGAAGCCCCGGAATGGTAATGTAGGCATTTGCTTTGGCTTCATTTGAAAGCGCACTTCCAAACTGCACCTTCATTTGCTCGGCCTGTGTCTTTAATACTCCCAGTCCGGTTTTAATATCATTGGTAATATTTTCACCAGCAAACGGAATAACGGCAGTATGTTTTAATATGCCTTCATAAAAAACGGCAAGGTCGGTTGTGCCACCACCAATATCAACAATGGCCACACCTGCTTCCATATCTTCCTGTGCCATTACGGCCGCCGAAGATGCAAGAGGTTGTAATACCAGGTCTTTAGTGATCAACCCGGATTTTTCAACAGAACGGTTGATATTGCGAATCGCATTCTTATCACCGGTAATAATATGGAAGTTGGCTCCCACCTTCACACCGCCATAACCAATTGGATCGGCAATGTTTTGAAAATTATCAACGGTGTATTCCTGTGGAATTACATCGATGATCTGATCGCCGGCTGGTATGTACGTTTTGTACTGATCCGCTATCAGCTGGTCAATTTCCTTTTGGGAGATCTCATTCTCCGTGTCATGACGTACAATATCGCCACGTGTTTGCAAACTCTTGATGTGGTGACCGGCAATACCTACGTATACCTCGTTCACTTCAAGGTTAGGGTTGGACGCATAGCAGGCATCAAGTGCTTGCTTAATAGCCTTGATGGTTTCATCAATGTTCAATACCTGTCCGTGTTTAACCCCATTTGAGTTGGACTTGCCAAAGCCAAGGATCTCAAGCTTGCCCCATTCATTCTTTCGTCCTGCAATGACGGCAATTTTGGTGGTTCCAATGTCAAGCCCCACAATAATTGGTTGCTCGTTGTTCATGTCTATGTTGTTTTTAGTTGTTTGCGTTTTGGTCGAACAGTTGAATGGTTAAGATCATGAACTGCCTTTCTTTTTAAGAACAGCAGGCAAATACTTAACAGGACAACTATCAAACTTTTCTTTTCATCACAGCTTTTGGCCTTTGATGCGTCTGTTGTTCTTTTTTCGGTTTTACCGGGATACTGATTTCATTTTTGTGTGCACTTGCAACCGTTTTATTTGCAGCAGGCACATCAATTTTTTCGGGATCAGTGTTTTTAGCAGGGATAGGATTGGGTTTCAAAGGCTCAGTGCTGGCATCGGCCTTTGCAAAAGTTTTCAATGAATCTGTAGCACTCATTGCCCGGGCTTCCGGCAACATTTCTTCAGACACATTCTGAATAGTGCTCTTTTCCAAAAGCTCACGTATATTTTTCTGTAATTGTATAGAATCAACTTTGGAAACAGGACCTTTATTTACACCCACTACTTGTCCATCAAATTGAACATCCACTGCACTGTACTTATTGAACCCCACTTTGTTTAACACATGTTTGTAAAATAAAAGTACACGCGACATCTTGTTCTCCAGGTTGTCCGCATTTCCAAGCCGTATAATGTGGTCACCAATAACGGGTATCAATTCAAACTTTCTTTCAGCGGTAATATCTACCTGGCCTACCTGGGCATTCCAGAACTCATTGCTGTAAACAAACCAGGCTATTTTCTTTACATCGGCCAGCAATGCACTATCTTTTGAATTGAATTTTTTTGAATTGACAAAACCTGTGATCACAGGAACCCGGATACCTGTTTTATCCAATACAGGCATCTGATGACCTGAACTATCCATATAGAATGTACGGCCGCCAACAGTAAACACCCTCGCAATCGGAACTCTTTCTTCAATGATCACATGCAATACATCTTCCCTGTCAAAATATAATTCAGCATCTCCTATCCATTGGTCTTTCTCCAGTGATTTCTCCAGTGTAACCAGTGAAATTGATTTTAAAGGCTTGTTCAACAAACTGGCATGGTATACACCTTCCAACTGTTTCAGAATATCAATCTTATCTATATAATATTTCTCACCTGAACCTTTTATAGAAACGTTCACACTTTTGCAAACATGTTCAGTTTGCTTTCTGTTTGCAGCAACCAGTAATGTGGTGATACCTCCTATCACCAGCAACCAGGCTGCCAATACCAATATTCTTTTTATGATCAGCTTCTTTTTCAACTTCCTTCTTCAATAATATTTTTAACGGATGCTACCAGTGCATCAATATCACCGGCACCAGCCATTACTATCACTTCACCAAATTCTTTATTTAAATGTTGCACATGTTCTCTCATCCAATCCAGAAGTCCCTCTTTCGATACCAATACCTTTTCTTCAGTGTTGATCTTCTTCAGTATAATCTCACTAGTAACACCTTCAATGGGTAATTCACGCGCAGGGTAAATGGGCAATAACACCACGGTATGGGCAATAGATAATGCTTCAGCAAAACCATCTGCAAAATCCCTGGTCCTTGAAAATAAATGAGGCTGAAATATAGCTGTCACCAGGCGTTGAGGGAAAAGGCTCTTCACACTTGTTAATAAAGCTTTTAATTCTGCAGGGTGATGCGCATAATCATCTATCAATACAGGAGCCACATATCCCCCTTCCTGCTTTTTTACCGGAGGAATGCTATATTCAAACCGCCGCCTCACACCTTTGAAAGCGCCAATAGCATCAGTGATCTTTCCTGGCTCTATTTTCAATTCATTAGCCACCGCAATGGCTGCTATGGCATTTTCAACATTATGCATACCACCAATATTCATATGAATGGCAGGTATGATTTTATCCTCGAGATGGGCATCAAAAACATAACCACCATCCTGTATCTTAATATTGCTGGCAAAAGCATTAGCCGCTTCATTCTGAAGGCTGTAATTTTTCTTCCGGGCTGTCTTTACTTCTTTTATTCGTTTTAATCCAAACTTGCTAAGCAGCAAACCACCTTCTTTTACTTTATCACCGAAAGCGATAAAAGCATCCTCCATGGATCTTTCATCTCCATAAATATCCAGGTGGTCTGCATCCATAGAAGTGATCAGTGCAATATCAGGACTGAGTTTAAGGAAGCTACGATCATATTCATCGGCCTCTATTACACATACATCTTTATCACTACTCCAGAAATTAGTTTGGTAATTGACAGCTATGCCACCTAAAAAAGCATTACATCCAAAACCACTATGGCGTAAAATATGAGCGATCATGGTAGAAACCGTTGTTTTGCCATGAGTACCGGCCACGCAAATGTTGAAGGATTCATTTGTGATGGCGCCTAAAACTTCACTCCGTTTTAATACTGTATACTTATTCTGTTGGAAGAATACCAGTTCTTTATGGTCTTTGGGCACAGCTGGTGTATACACTACCAGGTCAGCATTTGTAGGAATGCTGTTGACATCTTCAGTATAATGAATGGCAATACCTTCTGCTTCCAACTCAATGGTCAAAGCGGTATGGGTCTTGTCATAACCACTTACCTGTATGCCACGGGAATGGAAATAACGGGCTAAGGCACTCATACCTATTCCTCCTACACCAATAAAGTATACAGACCTGATACCTCCACTTTTTAATAAAGATGCAGGTACAATGCCCGCCCCCTGGTCATATGTTTTGTTTTCTTTGATAAGCAGTTTGTTTAAAATATTTATATCCTGTCTATTATAATTACACGCCTATTGATCTAATGATCTCGCGGGCTATTTGCTCATCTGCATCCACGACTGCGTGTTTGCTGATATTATTTTTCAATTCTGTTTGTTTTTTCTCATCACTGGCCAAAGCAATAATTGCCGGCACCACTTTATCTACGGCTTCATTATCTCTGACCATGAGTGCCGCTTGTTTTTCAACAAGGCTCATAGCATTCATAGTCTGATGATCTTCCGCAGCAAATGGGTAGGGTACGAACAAAACGGGCTTTTTTACAACACACAATTCGGCAATTGCCATTGCACCTGCCCTGGATATTACCATATCCGAAGCTGCATAGGCCAACTCCATTCGTGTAATAAAATCATTGACCCAGACGGTTGGATGGTCGGCTGTTTGTTCTTTCCATTTATCTGCGTTCATCTTTCCAGTTTGCCATATCAATTGCAGGCCGGCATTTATTAAGTTTTCCAGTCCTTTTGAAATTGCAGTATTGATGGATTGGGCGCCTAAGCTTCCTCCTACGACCAATACTGTTTTCTTTCCCGGTTTCAAGCCAAAGAATTCCAATGCTTCATTTTTATCAATAGTTGAAACATTTACAATTCCAGGCCTGACAGGATTACCGGTAATAATGATCTTTTCAGGTGGAAAGAATCTTTGCATGCCATCGGTTGCCACAAATACTCTTGTGGCTTTTTTACCCAAAAGGATGTTCGATTTACCTGCAAATGAATTCGACTCGTGTATGAAGCTGGGAATATTCCTTGCCTGCGCTAAACGAAGTACCGGGAAAGAAGAATACCCACCAACACCAACAACTGCATCCGGCCGAAACTGGTTAAATATCTTTCGAACCTGCAAAAAACTTCTTACAAGTTTAAATGGTAATCCAATATTTTTTATCAAAGAACTCCTGTTAAATCCTGCAATATCCAACCCTTCGATCCTGTACCCCGCTTGCGGCACTTTCTCCATTTCCATTTTCCCTTTGGCCCCAACAAATAATATATCAATTCCAGGCTCCAGCTTTTTAATGGCATTGGCAATTGCTATCGCTGGGAAAATATGTCCACCTGTTCCTCCACCAGCAATGATTATCTTTTTCGCTTTTGCCATATACTATACTTCTTCGGGCTCCTCTTCCAGTTCTTCTTCTGTTTCCTCTTCCGATTCTTCTTCCTTAGCCAGTGCTTCCATTTTTTTACGCCCTTCCAGTTGCTCTACATTCCTTGCCACACTTAATATGATCCCTATTGAAAGACAGGTAAACAGGAAACTACTTCCTCCCATACTTACCAATGGCAAGGTCACTCCGGTTACAGGGAAAAGGTTCACATTCACAGCCATATTGGCCATAGCCTGAATAACCAGGGTGAAACTTAATCCTAATGCCAGGAAGGCTCCAAAAGCATACGGGCATTTTTTAAAAAGCCTGATACTCCTATAAAGAAATACCAGGTATATAAAAATTATAAAAGCTCCCCCAATCAATCCGTACTCTTCAATAATGATGGCATAAATAAAATCGTTGTAAGCCTGTGGCAGAAAATTCCTTTGTTCGCTGTTGCCAGGCCCTCTTCCAAAAGCCCCACCTTTGGCAATAGCTATCTTAGCCTGGTTGGTCTGGTAGGAATTATCATTATCTGCTTCCTTACTGCCATACATAAAGTTTTCAACCCTGCTGATCCAGGTATCCACCCGGGCAAAAAGTTTAGTTGATTTTTCCTTCTTGGTTGTTGTTGCAGCTACCTCTTCCCGCGCAGAAGATTTATGTTTTAGCACAGCAGCCATCACCAGGAACACAACAGGTATCATTGCGCAACTGATGGTTAACATTAAATGTTTGGTGCTTACCCGCCCAATGAATAATAGCAACATGCAGCTGGCACCCAGCAACAAGGCAGTTGATAAATTGGCCGGTGCTATCAACATGCAGGTTACGGCAACAGGAAGGATAACAGGGAGAAACCCTTTTTTAAAATCTTTTATTTTGTTCTGCTTGCGGCTTAACAACCTTGCCAGGAACATGAACAGGGCCAGTTTGGCCAGGTCAGAGGTTTGCATGGTCATATTAATGATAGGCAACTTTATCCAGCGACTACCTTCATTCAATGTTACCCCAAATAGAAGTGTATATAATAAAAGGGGGATGGACAGCAGGAATAATATTTTAGCTACCTGAGAATAAATAGTATAGTTGACCCGGTGTGCAAAATAAATGACACAGAAACCAACAGCAATAAATGCTATTTGTTTAAACAAATAAACTTCTGTGTTCCCCTTATACATTTTATAAGCCAATGATCCTGTGGCGCTATACACCACCAGCAGGGAAATCAACACCAAAAGAAACACAAGTGCCCATATGGTTTTATCACCCCTTGTTTTTGTCAGGAGCCTGGCGGTTTTAATACCCGCGAGATCAGAGAATTTTATGTCAGCTTGTTGACTCATTTCAGCTTTATATACTCAGCACAATTACTCAATTACCAATTTGATCAATGACAATAGATCATAGATTCCTTACAGCTTCCTTGAATTGCTTTCCCCTGTCTTCATAATTTTTAAACAGATCAAAGGAAGCACAGGCAGGGCTCAATAAAACTATATCACCAGGTTGGGCCAGTGAATAAGAACTCAGAACAGCATCATTGGCATTATCAGTATCGATTACCTTGACCATTTGGTCAAAAGCTTCATGGATCTTTGTATTATCCAAACCCATGCAAACAATGGCTTTAACCTTTTCCTGAACCAGGTCTGCAATCAACGTATAATCATTCCCTTTATCAACACCACCAAGTATCAGGATGGTAGGCTTGGACATGCTTTCAAGGGCATACCAGGTAGAATTTACGTTGGTTGCCTTGCTGTCATTGATAAACTCAACACCTCTTACTGTAGACACCGATTCCATTCGGTGCTCAAGGTTCTCAAAAGTTTGCACCGCTTCCCGGATCTTATTCTTGCGAATATCCATGGTTGCACCCGCCACACTTGCTGCCATTGTATTAAATTGATTGTGTTTACCCTTCAGGGCAAAATCATAAATGCTCATTTGTTGTTCATCGCCAGAAACATTCACATGCATCTGGTCGTCCTTTATGTACCCGCCTTTTTCTACTTTCTGCTTCATACTGATCGGTAATTGAATTGAGTTAATCGTATTTCTTTCTATATAATTCATGATCACCTCATCATCCAGATTGTAGATGAAATGATCTGATGGTGTTTGGTTTATCGTAATTCTGAACTTGCTGCTGATGTACTTTTCAAACTGGTAATCATACCTGTCCAGATGATCTTCAGTAATATTCAGCAACACTGCAATGTCTGGCCTGAATGTCTGGATATCGTCCAGTTGAAAAGAACTGATCTCCGCTACATACCATTGTTTTGGATCTTCCGACACCTGCCTTGCAAAAGAGTATCCGATGTTGCCAACCAGTGCACAATCCAAACCTGCATGCCTGCAGATGTGATAAATAAGAGAAGTGGTTGTTGATTTGCCATTACTCCCTGTAATAGCTACTATCCCGCTATTTCCTTTATGCCGGTAAGCGAGTTCTATTTCGCTGATAATGGCAATTTTTCTCTGCCTCAACGCTTTCACCCACTCATTCTTTTCAGGAATGCCAGGGCTTTTTACCACTTCATCTGCACTGAAAAGCCTTTTGGAATCAATTGATCCTTCAAGAAAATCAATACCTGCCTTTTGCAATTCATTACGATAAACATCTTTCAAAGAGCCTTCATCCATTAACACTACATCATAGCCTTCTTTTTTACCAAGCAAGGCCGCGCCTACGCCGCTTTCTCCGCCTCCTAATATGACCAAACGTTTCCCCATCATCATTTTTACAGTGTACGGAAGGAATGGTTCTTCATCAGCATTACATTTGTTCGCATCTCAATAATCTTGCGGACATCCTGGTTTTTCATAGTCCTCTAGGTGGTTTTTCAGAAATCTCTTACCTGAGTTTTAATGTTACTATCGATAACACAAAACACAATATGGTGACGATCCAAAAACGGGTTACGATCTTGGACTCATGGTATCCTAACTTTTGATAATGGTGATGAAGTGGACTCATTAAAAAGATCCTTCTTCCTTCACCATATTTCTTTTTGGTGTATTTGAAATAACTCACCTGGATCATTACACTCAGGTTCTCTACCAGGAATACACCGCATATAATCGGTATCAACAGTTCTTTATGAACGATAATGGCTATAGCTGCTATCAGGCCACCCAGGGTAAGGCTTCCTGTATCGCCCATAAATACCTGGGCAGGATAAGCATTGTACCAAAGAAAGCCCACGCAGGCACCAATCATTGCACCAATGAATATGGATAGCTCCCCCAGGTTGGGTATGTACATGATATTCAGGTAGTCGGCAAAGACCAGGCTGCCGCTTGCATACGCAAAAATGCCAAGACAGGCGCTCATGATTGCAGATGTACCTGTTGCCAGCCCGTCAATTCCATCTGTTATATTCGCTCCATTGGATACTGCTGTAACAATGAAAATGACTATTAGAATATACAATACCCAGGTATAGTCGCGTAAACCTGCAGGCAATAATTTGGCGTAATTGAATTCATGACCTTTTACAAAAGGGATAGTGGTCACAAAGGATTTGGCCGGTACAAAAAATTTATCCTTTTCATTTACTCTTTTTGTTATCACCGTGGTATCGATGGCTGAAGGTGCTCCCTGGTATTCTCTCCATATCTTCACATTAGGATTGAAATATAGTGTGGCTCCAACAACGATCCCAAGCATTACCTGCCCAAATATTTTAAAGCGGCCTGCTAATCCATCCGCATCTGTCTTTTTATAGCCAACGCCTTTTTGCTGGGCCATCTTCTTTGCCTTCAGTTTCAGGTAATCGTCAATAAAGCCGATGGCACCTAACCACAGTGTACAGAAGATCATCAGGCGTACATATACCTTGCTTAGATCTGCTAATAACAAGGTTGGGATAAGAATAGCCAATATGATTATGATACCCCCCATTGTAGGCGTGCCCTTCTTTTGCTGCTCACCCTGCAGTCCCAGGTCACGCACTGACTCTCCTACCTGTTTTTTAATAAGGTAGTTGATCAGCATCTTCCCAAAAAATGTGGTGATCAATAACGATAAAATAACTGCCATTAACACCCTGAAGGTGATAAAGCGGAATAGTTCACTTCCCGGGAAGTGTATATCCTCAGCTCTTAACCATTCAAAAAAGTGATACAGCATTGTTATTTAATATTTAATTTGTAATACCTATTCAGTTTCTTATTTTCCCAACACTTCAAACATTTCTATTAAAACTTCTTTATCATCAAAGTGATGTTTCACTCCTTTGATCTCCTGGTATTTTTCATGTCCCTTTCCTGCGATCAACAAAATATCTTCCGGCTGCGCCATGCTTATTGCTGTTTTTATAGCCTGCTTCCTGTCGGCAATAGAAATAAACTTGCGTCTTGCAGCGGTGTTCAGCGTTGCTTCCATTTCCTTTAAAATAGCTTCGGGATCTTCACTGCGGGGATTGTCACTCGTAAAAATTACCTTATCACTGTTTTCACAAGCCACTTCTCCCATCACCGGCCTTTTGGTTTTATCCCTGTCACCTCCGCAGCCAACTACAGTGATCACCTGTTCGTACCCTTTTTTTAATTTCTTTATAGTATCCAGCACATTAACCAATGCATCTGGTGTGTGTGCATAATCAACAATGCCTATTATTTTATCTTTTGAAGAAATGATGTAGTCAAATCTGCCTTCAGCTCCGGTAAGATTGCTCAGGGCCTGCAGCACATGCGATTTGTCTTCTCCAAGGTTAATAGCTGCTCCATATACCGCCAGAAGGTTGTAGGCATTAAATTCTCCAATCAGCCTGAAATGAACTTCCTGGTCGTTGATGATCATGACCAAGCCGGTAAGACTGTTCTCCAGGATCTTCCCTTTAAAATCAGCCATGGTGCGAAGGCTATAAGAAAGCTTTTTGGCGACAGTATTTTGCAACATCACCGGTCCTCTCTTATCATCAAGATTGGTGATAGCAAATGCCTGTGCTGGCAATCCATCAAAAAAAGCTTTCTTAACCCTTATATATTCATCAAAAGTTTGATGATAATCCAGGTGATCGTGAGTGATATTGCTGAATATTCCACCTGCAAATTCCAATCCCGCAATCCTTCTCTGGTGAACGGCATGTGAACTGACCTCCATAAAAACAAAAGTGCAGCCTTCATCTGCCATTTGTTGTAACAAAGCATTCAGACTGACGGCATCAGGAGTTGTATGCGTCGAGGGAATGGTCTTTCCTGCTATAATATTTTCTACAGTACTTACTAATCCACATTTATAACCAAGAGAAGTAAAAAGTTTATATAACAGGGTGGCAATGGTTGTTTTACCATTTGTGCCTGTAACACCTACCAACTTAAATCGGGTTGTTGGGCTATCATAAAAATTATGAGCAATCAACCCTGCAGCTTCTGCACTATTGCCCGTTTGAACATAAGTAACATTACCATTTCTCTCTGAAGGAAGCACCTCGCACACAATAGCCACAGCACCTGCTTCAATTGCTTTGGCAATGAATAAATGCCCGTCGGCAACTGCACCTTTGACAGCGATAAAACAAGTTCCTGGCTTCACTTTGCGGGAATCGATCTGGACATCCGTAATATCCATATCGGTTTTTCCTGCCAGTGCAGTGGTTTGAACCTTATATAATATGTCGCTTAATTTCTTCACTTAATTAAATAAAAGTGTTACCGTTTGATCTTTACTGATGGCTGTTCCGGGGGCAATATCCTGTGCTACTACTTTTCCCCTTCCTTTAACCACCACTTTCATATTCCTGTTCTCCAGTTCATACAATGCATCTTTCATCGTCATATGATAGAGATCGGGCATCTGGTTTTTAAAAACAGGATTACCTTTAATAACAGGTTTATAATTATTACTGTAAATGATGCTCCAGTCATTTTTGCTGGCAGAATCCACAGGCTTCATATTTACCTGCTCAAATACATTTCTTACATCAGGTGTATAACCTGCGTAGGAAAACAAAGAACTATCGGCAGTAACAGGAAGGGTCATTCCTTTTTTCCCCTGTACATACATAGCATAAATCTTATTGGCAATCTCTTTAAAAACAGGTGCTGCCAATTGTCCTCCATAGTGCAATGGAGCATGAGCACTGGTCTTGATCAGGACGACGCATGTATATTCAGGCTTGTCGGCAGGAAAATAACCGGCAAATGATGCCTGGTAAACGCCGTCATAATATTTAATATCCCCACCTGCCACGTGTGCGGTTCCTGTTTTCCCAGCCACCGGGAATGGAGAATCCTTAAAAACATCTTTCGCGGTTCCTTCGGTGGTTACGGCTTCCATGCAGATGCGGGCGGCCTTTACCACTTTTTCCTTTGCAATATTTTCATCCAATACAGTTGGTTCAAATTCTTTAACTGTTACGCCATTATTGCGAATGCTGTTAACCAGGTAGGGCTTCATCATCCTGCCATTATTGGCAATAGCATTATACAACATCAAGGTATGGAGCGGACTCACTTCTATGGCATATCCGAAGCTGGCAGTGATCATGGCATGAAGACCTTCCCTGTTACGTTTCAGGCGTGGCAACACCGGTGCATCCTCTCCCACCAGGTCAATACCAGTTCTTTTATCTAAATGAAATTTGTGGAGGTAGTTCTTGTACAGGTCGGGCTCACTGGCAAAAGCCTTGTAAGCTATTTTGCTCATACCAACATTAGAGCTGTGCGCAAAACATTCTCTAACAGTCATAACAGGCTTGGGCGCCCGTTCAGCATCATTTACATTCCTTACACCAACATAGGCATTTCCCGTAGATCCAACTTCAACCAGGTCAGTGATATTTGAAGTGCCATGATCCAAAACCGCTAATAATGTTGCCAGTTTAATAGTAGATCCGGGTTCCGTTGTTTGGAGAGCGTAATTCAGGTTTTCACCATAATCGCCATTCTTATCTCTTCCCAGGTTGGCGATGGCCTTGATCTTGCCTGTTTTTGTTTCCATTACCAGGCAGGTTCCATACTGTGACTCACTTTGAACCATCATTTTCATCAATGCTGATTCTACAATATCCTGCATCTGGATATCCAGGGTAGTAATTACATCCCTGCCATTTTCAGGATCTATTTCATATCCTTCCACCGGAACAGCTGCACCACCTGCAATAAAACGAACCAGCCTTTTACCTGTGGTCCCTTTCAGCAGGCTATCAAACCTTCGTTCAAGACCCACATTCTGGGCATTATCCCTTGAAAGGCCAATAGTCCTCTTGGCCAATAATCCAAATGGATTCAAACGCCTGCTTTTTACTTCTGCGATAATGCCGCTTTTATTTCTGCCTAATCTTACTAATGGGAAAGCCCGAAATTCTTTGTATTGTTCAAAGGATAGGCCTTTCCTGATAAGGTAATACCTGTCCTTTACATTGTAAGCCTGCTTCAGTTCTTTCTTATATTCCGAGGAGGTTTTTTCCGGGAACATACCCGAGAGAGATATAGCAAATGAATCCAGGTTGTCTTTAAATCTTTTACCATTCTTTTCCCGTAATCCATCTGCACCAAAATCCATATAGAGGTCAAAATAAGGAACAGATGTACTTAACATCTGGCCATCCTCACTATAAATAGTACCCCTTTCTGCGTCCAGTTCCACAAAACGCTGGTGCATACTGTCTGACATGCTACGCCAGTGGTCACCCTCAACATTCTGAATGTAAAATGCACGACCTAACACTATGAAACTCAGCAGTACCACGCCAAGAAAGCTTAAGTACACCCTCCACAGTATGTCGCGTTTTATCTCCACTCTTTCAGTTGGACCGTTGTTACGGAATTGGTTTTTAATTAATTAGTGCTATCAATCAATATCATTGGTTCTGTGGTAAGTTCCTTTAATCCTAAAGGCTTAACCGCTTCTATCAACTCACTTTGCTTACTCCTGAACAAAACATCTCCTTTAACAGATTTGTATTCGTATTGGAGCTCTTTCAATTCTTTGCTTGTTTTATTGATCTCCCTGATGGTCTTATCTGCATAATGCCCGTTATAGATATAAACCACCGCCAACAGGGCAAGGAAAACAAAAAAAGGAACCTGCTTTACAATGGATTGATAATTCAACCATTTTTTCCAGCGGTACTTTTTTTCACTTCCTTTTTTGAGCTCTGGCATCAGTTACTTTTTTTGATCATCAAATGACCATTCGATATTTATTAACCTGGGCGGCCATCATTCCCCGCCCTTTATTATTCTTTTTCTATTCAAACCCTTTCCGCCACTCTTAGTTTAGCACTCCTCGACCTCGGGTTCCTTTTCAATTCTTCCTGTGAAGCCACAATTGGTTTTTTATTCACCTGCTTCAGCGTAACTTCCTTTTCACTCATGGTAAAAGGATTTTCTTCCGGAAGCTCAAAACTGTTATCCCTGAAATAGATCTTCACCAACCTGTCCTCAATAGAGTGAAAAGTGATGATCACTGCTCTTCCTCCTGGTTTTAATACTTCAGGCAATTGAACGAGTAATTCCTTAAGTGCCCCCATTTCATCATTCACTTCTATGCGCAGCGCCTGGAAAACCTGCGCAAAATATTTGTTCGGATTTCCCTTTACTATAGCGCTTACCCCAGCCTTGAATCCATTGATACTTTTCAGAGATGTTGTCTTTCTCACCTCAGCAATGGTCCTTGCCAATGTTTTAGCATTGGTTACTTCGCCATATTGCTCAAATAACTTGTGTAATTGTTGCTCACTGTATTCATTCACTACATCATAAGCTGTTTTTGCCTGCCGCTGATCCATCCGCATATCCATCGGCGCATCAAAACGGGTTGAAAAACCCCTTTCTCCCTGATCAAACTGGTGGCTACTTACTCCAAGGTCTGCCAAAACTCCATCAACCTTTTCTATCCCATTAAGCTTTAGAAATCGATGTAAATGCCGAAAGTTGTGTGGAACGAACAGTACCCGGTCATCGTCCGGGAGATTCTGTTTGGCATCGGCATCCTGGTCAAAGGCCACCAACCTGCCATTTTCCCCTAATTTTTCCAAAATCAGCCGGGAATGTCCGCCACCTCCAAATGTGCAATCGACATAAATTCCTGCGGGCTTAATGTTGAGGCTTTCAATCACCTCAACAGGCAAAACAGGGATATGGTAAGATTCATTCATAGCAAACAGGAAAGTTTTACTGGTAACATATATTGCTATATCCCCTGTTCTTTATCTGTTTTCTTTACCATTACCTGCTTTGCCAATGAACTAAAGTCACTTGGCGAATAGGATTCAAAGAACTTATTATAGTTTTCCGTGGACCAGATCTCAATTTTATCGACCGCAGATGCCAGCACTATATCTTTGGACAATTCGGCATATTCTTTCAGGTTAGGAGGCATTAAAAGCCTTCCGGCTGAATCAAGCTCAACTTCAATAGCACCATTCAGAAAGAATCTTCTGAATTTTCTCACATCAGGATCAAAATCATCTAAACTGCTAATTCTGGCGAAAAGAGGTTCCCAGCTTTGTATAGGATACAGGCTCAGGCATTTCTCGATTCCCCTGTTGATAACAAAACGTGTATTTTCGCCTTCCGGCAGTTGCTTCTTTAAGCCTGCAGGTAGGAGAAAGCGACCTTTTGCGTCCAGAGTAGCTTCGAATTCACCTAGGAAACCTGTCATTTTCAATGGTTTGGAGGAATGGGGCTCTTTTAACACAAAATAACACTTTTTCCCACTTTGCAATAGCATTTTTCGATTGTTTAATTTTTCCACATGTTCAAACCTTATAAAAGCCAGATGGAATAAGGGTTTCAGCCTGTGGAAATTAATTTTAGCAAAAACAGTGTGGATGGACTGTGGAAAACCCTGAATTAAAGTGCATAACCCGGTGCATATCTTATGATTCCAGATGTTAATACCTAAGGAACAGACTATGAAAATTTCACCTGATTCAATCCTGATCAGTAACTATACTTATGAGCTCCCTTCGGAGAGAATTGCAGAGTTCCCTTTGCCTCAACGCGACCAATCAAAACTTCTGATCTATAAAAATGGAAGTATTATAGATTCTGTTTTTAACCAGCTTCCTAACTTTCTCGAACCGGGCTCCACATTAATACTCAACAATACCCGGGTTATTGAAGCCCGGCTGTTATTTCAAAAAGAAACTGGCGCTATTATCGAAATATTTTGCCTGGAGCCATTTGAACAATCTATTGAACAGGCCATGCAAGAGCATGAAAAAAGTATTTGGAAATGCCTTATAGGTGGGGCATCCAAATGGAAACACGGACAGGTACTTTCCAAAACCTTTGGCGAACATGGAAATCAAACTTTAACTGCCCGGTACATAGAGAAAAAAGAGGATTATTTTTTAATTGAATTCAGCTGGAATAACGAATCATCTTTTGTTGAGGTACTTCATGCAACCGGAGCCATACCTCTCCCACCATATATTAAAAGAAAAGCTGAGCAAATGGATTGGGAACGGTATCAAACAGTTTTTAGCAAAGAGGAAGGATCTGTAGCAGCCCCAACAGCGGCGTTGCATTTTACTCAAAACACCTTTCAGCAACTGGCAGAAAAAAATGTTGCATATGACTATGTTACTTTGCATGTAGGCGCAGGTACTTTTAAGCCTGTTAAATCTGAAACTATTGCTGGTCATATAATGCATGCTGAACCATTCAGTGTCAAAAAACAAGTCATACAAAAACTTGTCAATTCCAGCCGGATTATTGCTACAGGAACCACATCATTAAGAACCCTGGAAAGCTTGTACTGGCTAAGTTTGAAATTAAAATTATCATCATCTTCAGTGCTGAAACTGGATCAATGGGAAGCTTATGCTATTGAAGAGCAATTGCCCAATATTTCAGCCAAAGAAAGTTTTGAATTTTTACTGGAATGGATGGATGAGAAAGGCTTAAATGAACTGCATTGCCAGACAAGTCTCATCATCATTCCAGGTTACCAATTCAGGGTGGCTCATGGCCTGATTACTAATTTTCATCAGCCTCAGTCTACATTACTTTTATTAATCGCAGCTTTTATTGGAGATAATTGGAAAAAAGTATATAGCCATGCACTTGAAAACAATTACCGGTTTTTGAGTTATGGCGACAGTAGTTTGCTATGGAGAAACAATTAAGACTGTTATTGCAAAGACTTAAATCTGAAATATGCTTTAAATACGATTATTAACTCCTTTTATGATTGTTTCAATGGCAGTTCTATTGTAAAACAACTTCCTTTTCCTGGAGTGCTGTCTGCTTTTATAGTTCCTTCATGGCCTTCAACAACGGTTTTAACATAGCTTAGGCCTAGCCCAAAGCCTTTCACGTTGTGAATATTACCTGTATGAGCACGGTAGAATTTCTCAAAGATCCTTTTAACAGTTTCCCTTGTCATCCCTATACCGTTGTCCTCGATCTTGATTATGAATTTTTTGTGGTTTGAAGTAGTAGATATACAGATCCTGGGAGGTACATTTTCCTTGGAGTATTTTACTGCATTATCCATCAGGTTATTTATGAGGTTGGACATATGCACTTCGTCACCTTCTATGAGATCGTTTGGTGCATCGAGATTTATTTCAAGAGTTCCCTGTTTTTCCTGCAAACGCAACATGAAATTATCCGCAACATCTCTTATGATCGTATGAATATGCAAGGGCTTTACATTCAGTTGCACTTCCTGCCTATCCATCAATGCTGATTTCAAAATAGTTTCCACCTGCCGGTTCATGCGTTGATTCTCTTCCTTTATGATCTCGCTGAAATAGGATAATTTTTGAGTATCTCTTTGCACTTTCTCATTCCTGATAGCATCTACAGCCAGTGATATGGTGGCAATGGGCGTCTTGAATTCATGTGTCATATTGTTTATGAAATCATTCTTGATCTCACTCACCTTTTTCTGGCGCAGCATGGTATGAATTGTCAGGTAGAAGGCAGCACAAATTACAAGTGTAAATAATATAGCTATGATAATAGGAAGCCTCAAACTTTTATACACTATATCAGTTACGTTAGGAACTACGATAATGATCCATTCATCGGCAGCAAGGTTCTCAGCAGCTGAAGCACTAAGAGGAACTACAGGAAATACTTTTGGATAGTAATTGGCAGAATCCTCGTACCAGTTTGTGAAATTATTTGACTGTCGTTCTATCTGTCCAATTGCATCATTTTTCAAAGTCACCAATGCAAACTCGAAAGGAATATTTTCTATCTTCTGAGCCACAAACGTGGAACGAATCTTTTCATATAATTCCTGCGTGGTCAGTCTCTGGCTAACGTTATAACTCCTTGGAAAATCCAGGGAAAAATTATTTAAATCCGGAAAGGGTTTAGAATTATTGGGTAAGGGTGCTGATTTATATTGGGCCAGGTCTTCTCCTACCTGTTTGGCAATTTCTTCCACTTTTTGTTCTACCTGGTCCTTTCGCAGAGCCACCATATTATTCAGCCAGGACAACTGAATAAATATGATCCCTAATAAAGAGACCGTTATTAAAACTAATATGATAGGAAATATTCTTTTCACTGACAGCAAGATGGTGAAAAATTCGTGATTGCAAAAATATTGATGTGCTCCTCATTCCCGGTGGCATAAGATTGTTATGTATTATATTTAACACATATTGTCAGCCTATGGTACAGCCAGCAACAGGAGTATTATTAATTGCCGACCCTTTTCTTAAAGATCCCAACTTCATGCGCACTGTTGTTTTTTTGACAGAACACCGTGAAGATGGTACCATTGGATTTGTTTTAAACCGCCAGTATGAAAATACTCTGGATGAACTCATACCCGAAGTGGAAGGTCATAAGCTTCCTGTTTATTATGGCGGCCCGGTACAGATGAATACCATACATTTTCTTCATCGTTACCCTGAGGAAATTCCAGGAGGCGTGGAAGTGATGAAGGGCATTTTCTGGGGTGGTGATTTTGATGCTGTTGTTGATCTGATCAATAGTGGTAAAGCAGATCCTGAAAAGATCCGTTTTTACATAGGCTATTCTGGCTGGAGCTCAGGCCAGTTGGAAACGGAAATGAATGAAAAGACCTGGCTTACTGTAGAAGCGGTGCGAACCCTTGTCTTCCATTCCAATGCAGAAGAGATCTGGAAAGATTCTTTAAAACACCTGGGTGGTGAATACGAAATGATGATCAACTTCCCAATAGATCCCCAACTGAATTAATTATATTATAATTTTACTTTTCGGTTCAAAAAAGAATTCTTTTCTTGGGAAAAATTTATTGATAATGGATTACCAAAACTATTCTTCTCCCCCTCCTTCATCCGACCTGTTCCCTCAGCAAACTATTGTTTATGGAGCATTCTGGGAACGGTTTGCCGCAGCTCTTCTTGATGGATTTATCCTGATCATTCCAACATATGTTTTACAATCTATAATGGGAAACATGTCAGGAAGTGTGGTGAGTATCCTCGTCAACTGGTTATATAGTGCACTCCTTGAATCGGGCGAAAACCAGGCTACCATTGGCAAACGAGCTTTGGGACTTAAAGTAACAGATATGAATGGCCATCGTATCAGCTTTGCCAATGCAAGTGGCCGGTTTTTCGGTAAGTATGTGTCAATGATTATTTTATTTATCGGTTACCTGATGATGTTATGGGATGATAAGAAACAAACACTGCACGATAAAATGGCCGGAACGCTGGTAGTTAAATCATAAATTAACAATAGACTATAAAAAATAAAGCCCATAAAAATGGGCTTTTGCATTATTTCTTAATGATCACCTCCCACCCCGGTGGTTTTTGAATCACATTGAAACCAATATCAAATTGATGGCGATATGCATCAAAACTTAATTCACTCTCACCAACCTTAAGTTTAGAAACATGGATCTTTTCCAGGTAAGCCGGTAGTTCAGGCTTATTAAATACAATCGTTTTTGTACGCGCATTGATACTGATCTTCAAACAGGATTGTAATAGCATAAACAAAACAGTAACAGACCATGCCTGTGGCGAGCAGGCTACCGGGTATGCCGTTGGACCTTCATTGGCCTTTCTTACAAAACCACAATATAATTCCGGCAACCGTTGAAGATCGATGAACAAGGAAGCATCAAATAATGCATTCATGATGCGTAATGACTCATCGTGAAAGCCATACAATGAAAGTCCATAAGCAATCAACGCATTGTCATGGGGCCATATTGAGCCGTTATGGTAAGACATGGGATTATACCTTTTTTCCCCTTCTGCCAGTGTTCTGATCCCCCAGCCACTAAACATATTATCGTGCATCATTGTATCAGCCAGCATGCGGGCCTTATCTTCCTCTACAATACCTGTAAACAAGCATTGACCGGCATTGGAAGAAACAACCCTGCAAGGATTCTTGTTTCCATCAAGGGCTAGCACGTAACATCCCAATTCAGAATCCCAGAATTTTTCATTGAATTGTTTTTTGAGTTGCCTGGCTTCAGTGGAAAGCTTTTCAGACAATTCATTTTCATCAAAAATGCCAGCCAGTAAAGACCCATATTTCTTTGCAGCGTATACATACCCCTGCACTTCGCATAAGGCTATCGGAGGTTCACACAAGTCACCATTCTCGTACATTACAGAATCATGCGAATCTTTCCATCCCTGGTTGGTTAAGCCATTCTCGGATTTATGTATGTATTCCACAAATCCATCTTTGTCGATATCACCATATTCATCTATCCAGAATAAAGCCATTTTGATATTCGGCCAAATCTCCACTATTGTTTCCCTGTCATGTGTTCTTTCATAATACATACCTGCCAGCATCACGAACAATGGTGTTGCATCGATTGTTCCATAATACTTTCCAAAAGGCACTTCACCCGTATTCGCCATTTCTCCTGAACGCGTCTCATGCAATATCTTGCCCGGTTCTGCATCTTTTTCAGGGTTCACTTCCCTGGCTTGCATCTGCGCCAGGAACAATAATACATTCTTGCTGATCTCCGGTGCCAGCCACAGAGTTTCCATGGCAGTAATGATTCCATCCCTGCCAAAGGCCGTATTATACCAGGGCACGCCTGCATAGGGGTACATCCCAAAGCGTGTTTGAGAAAGTAGTGACAACAGGTCAGCTTTTGACCGCGTCACCCAATGATTGAATTGCTCATTGGAAGTAACTATGTCTGCAAAAATGCGGTGAGCGGTTTGTTGCTCTTCACGTATGGCCTTTTTTACCTCCGTATATTTTATCGTTTCCAGCTCACTGTCACCCGCATTAAAAAATATGGAATAATGAATTTGCTGTACTTCCTGGGGTTCAAGATCAAGTGTAAACAGGCAAAAATTCCTTTTAATTTGATAACCGTTACCTTCAAACTTCACTTCTGCACGCCTGGTGATGTCATCCAAACCTGTGTACTCGAATATTATTTTCTCATTACCTGGAAGAAGTTCACATTTTGGTTGTTGTAACCTCCTTTCGATTCCCCGGATTTCAAACAGGTCTTTAAAATCACTTCCAAATTGCAAGGTCAGGTTCAAACCACATTTGGTAGGACCGTAATTGGCCAGTAAGATTTCTTCATAAAAAACACCATTCCTGATAAACTGGCTGCGAGAAATATGCACAGTATTTTCAGGCATATGGCAATCAGAAAAAGCCGGGTTGGTAAGATCAACCGAAAGCACCTGGTTGTTTTCTTTTATAGCCGAACTCAATAACAATGGTTTTTGACCATTGATACGCAATTCAAGCCTGTTCAAAAAACGTGTACCCTCATGATAAATCCCATGCAGCTTTCTTGCATGCGGGTGAATGTCACCCCATTGATCAAATATGCCAAACGTATCGAAATGATTCAATACGCGGGTACGGTCATCTACATAAATAATATCTCCACCTATATGAAATTTATCTTCCTCTGTTGCAACTGTCGTTTTTGGTAACATAGCTTCTGGTTTAAATAGCAGAAAGTTTTCTTTCGCTTATAGGATAAATTGATTTCACTTTTGTTCTTGGCTTCTCAGCAAGCTTTTTATAGATCTTTAAATAGTCATTGGCCATTCGTATTGAAGAAAACTTTTCTTCAAAAAACAGGCGGACTTCCTTTCTATCTATTTTGTGCAATTGATCTACAGCCTTAATTGCCTGTTTTTTAGTAGAAACAATAAAACCATTTTTACCGTCTTCAATGATCTCAGGAACCGAACCTCTTCTGAACGCAATTACAGGAGTTCCACATGCCATAGCTTCGATCAATACCATTCCAAAAGGCTCTTCCCAATTGATGGGAAATAGTAAGGCCATTGCATTACCCAGGAATTTTTCTTTTTGCTTTTCATTGATCTCCCCAATATATTCCACCAATGGATGCTCAAATAGCTCACGGATATTTTCTTCATAATATTCTACATCTGCTTTGTCAATTTTGGCTGCCACTTTCAATGGCAAGCCTGCCGAAGTAGCTATGGCTATAGCATTTTCCAAACCTTTCTCTGGTGAAACCCTCCCTAAAAAAGCCAGGTAACCACCTTTTCCTTTTCCAGCCTTGAATAGATTGCAGGGCAACCCATGGTGTACATTACCCACCCAGTTAGCCTGGGGTAAGGGCTTGCGCTGGCTGTTGGAAATTGAGATAACGGGCTGATGCCTGAACTTGTCATATAATGGCTGCAATTCCGCAATACTTAGTTTTCCATGAAGTGTAGTGACATGCGGCACTCCAAGATTTTTGGTAAAAGGAAAATTCAGGTAATCGGTATGAAAATGTATCAGGTCAAACTCATTAGCCCTGTCTAGAACTTCTTCTATCTGCAGGATATGTGGCGCTAATGAATCTTCACATTTTTTCAGTCGTAAGGCTTCTGGCACAGTGGGCCTTAACCTGGCACTTGTTTTTGAATCCCCTGACGCAAACAAGGTTACATCATGATCCAGGTGAACCAGTTCTTCAGTCAGGTAATGCACCACTCTTTCTGTTCCACCATATAATTTAGGTGGCACTGCTTCATATAATGGTGCAATCTGTGCAATCTTCATAATTATATCATTTCAGCACTAATTAATTGGCAATGAATATGCCATAGTACCTAAATGAAGAGCCTGCCAGCCTGCATTGAATGATGTATAAAAGAAAAAGCTCCCGTTAGAGGAGCTCTTCATAAAAATATAAAAGAAAGAAATTTGTTATTCGAGAATTGTTGCGCCTTCCACCAAAACCGTAACCTTATTATTTAATACTTCTACAAACCCACCCTGGATATCATAACTGGCGGTGTGATTTTGTTTATCACGCAATACTTTCAATCGTCCTGCTTTCAATGCACTAACCAATGGGGCATGCCTGTCCAGCACTTCAAAAGAACCGCTTATTCCTGGCATCTGCACACCATAGACCTCGCCACTAAATAATTTCCTGTCGGGGGTTAATATTTCTAAAGTCATGATCTGATTCTGGTTTCTTGTTTTTAGAAAATAGCTGCTTTTACTCAACCATTTCTTATTGCTTCAGGAATGTATTTATTATAGTGAAAATGCCATTGCATTTTACGCACAACTACAAACCACAAACTTCAAACTATAAACTTACTTATCCCTGCGCCTGCGCCATCAGTTTCTTACCTTTTTCAATGGCATCATCAATAGAACCAACAAGGTTAAAGGCTGCTTCAGGGTATTCATCCACTTCACCATCCATGATCATGTTGAAACCACGAATAGTTTCTTCAATTGGAACCAACACACCTTTCAAACCTGTGAAGGCTTCAGCTACGTGGAAAGGCTGTGATAAGAAACGCTGAACCTTCCTTGCACGGGCAACAGTTTGTTTATCTTCATCACTCAACTCATCCAAACCAAGGATCGCGATGATATCCTGCAGTTCTTTATAACGTTGTAAGATCAGTTTTACACGGTTAGCGCAATTGTAGTGCGCCTCACCTACCACTGATGGCATCAGGATACGAGAAGTAGAATCCAAAGGATCCACCGCTGGATAGATACCCAGGTCAGCGATCTTACGGGATAATACGGTAGTAGCATCCAGGTGGGCAAATGTTGTTGCCGGAGCCGGATCGGTAAGGTCATCCGCAGGTACATATACTGCCTGAACAGATGTAATAGAACCATTTTTAGTCGAGGTAATACGCTCCTGCATCAAGCCCATTTCAGTAGCCAGCGTTGGCTGGTAACCCACGGCTGAAGGCATACGACCTAATAAGGCTGATACCTCAGAACCTGCTTGTGTGAAACGGAAGATATTATCAACGAAGAAGAGGATATCACGGCCTTTACCCGTTCCATCACCATCACGATAATATTCTGCAATTGTCAATCCCGAAAGGGCAACACGGGCACGGGCTCCCGGCGGCTCATTCATTTGTCCAAAAACGAAGGTGGCTTTTGATTCAGCCAGTTCATCCATATTCACCTTGCTCAGGTCCCATCCACCTTCTTCCATGCTGTGTTTGAAAGCCTCGCCATAGTTCATGATACCTGCTTCGATCATTTCACGCATCAGGTCATTTCCTTCACGGGTTCTTTCACCCACACCGGCAAATACAGAAACCCCTGCATAAGCTTTAGCGATGTTATTGATAAGTTCCTGGATTAATACCGTTTTACCAACACCTGCACCACCAAACAAGCCGATCTTACCACCTTTGGAGTAAGGTTCGATCAGGTCAATTACCTTAATACCGGTAAATAATATTTCAGTGGCTGTTGAAAGATTTTCAAAAGCTGGTGGTTTTGCGTGGATCGGGCGGCCATTAACCTTTGAAACTGCAGGCAAACCATCAATAGGATCGCCAGTTACATTGAAAAGACGGCCTTTGATCTGGTCACTGGCAGGCATTTTAATAGCCGAACCTGTATCTACCACATCAACTCCACGGGTCAGGCCTTCAGTACCGTCCATGGCAATAGTACGTACACTATCTTCACCCAGGTGGTTTTGCACCTCGAGAACCAGCGTATCGCCATTGTCCCTTTTTATTTCCAATGCATTATAAATTTCAGGAAGGCTGCCATGGAACTGAACATCCACAACGGCGCCAATGATTTGTTTTACCTTACCAACTTTTGCCATATATAGCTTTTAAAAGAAGATTTTAAATTGAAAACTGGGTTAAAAAGAGGTGGTTTTCAATTTCGGCTGCAAAGGTAAGGGCACACCGTTAATCTGCCAATACAATATACAAGATATTAACCCCTGCAGACATGATTTTCCCAAGTTATTTACAATTAGGACGAATTGAGGAATGCTTTAATTAATCTCCATGACCCTGGAAACCCAGAATTGGATATTGTGCTTTATTCAAATTTCGCTACCTCACCCAACCTCTTGAGTTCTGTTAATAACATATTTTATTAATTATAATACCTGGCATCTCTTCAAACCATCTCAGCCTACCCTTCTCGCTGTCAACGCCCGATTAAACACCTACCTCCAGTATAGATACTGCGTGATCATCACGCATTAAGTATAGCATAGGTAGAGAGTTGATAGGCTTTTGCTATATGATAAAGTACAAGAAGAACCGCAGAACAATAGAACAAGGAATGTCGAAAGTTGAAGTAGTTAGGTTGGATATCCTTTATTTATAACCTTGTTTATCAGGGTGGCTGTTCCTTTTCAACTTGTTAACCTGTCAACTTTTCAACCTTCCTTTCCAGCGGCCAAAAGCGGACAAAACCGGTCAAATCGGCCAAAAACGGCCAAAACGGCCATGGTGGTTTTGAACTGCCGTGGTTTTTCAAAAACTTGCAGCTATAAAACCAATATTATATGGCTAAGCAAGTAGGTTATATCAAGGCAATAGGAACAGTGGATGATAACGTGAACTTTTATTATGACCCCGAATGGGGCTACCTGGTACGACTGCTGCCAGGAGTGGACTCCAGGCGCTACTGGAGTGATCCTGCCTTTGAAGGAAGCCGCAGAAGCGCTGAGAGGTTTGGGATGGGCAATATCATCTCTTCCATCATCTACCGCTTTGTACCGGTTAAAAGAAGGTACAGGCATTTGTTTAAACAGGTAAGGACCATAGCCATTGTCTGTTTAAAGCAGGGAATGGCTAAAGGAGAAGTATTTACTGCCCTGTACCATTTCCTGGAAGAGCAGAAGCGTATCTCCCTTACCCAGGATCAGTTTACCCTTTTGCTTTCTTCCTTTGAAGTGGAACTGGATCAAAGGCTCAAAGAACCAAAGCCCGAAAAGGTAAAGAAGCTAAAGAACAAGCTGGATATAAAAGTGGAAGCACCCTTTAGTGATGAAGACAAGGAGTTCATGGAGCTATACATGAATGACTATAACTGGAAGGTTAGGTTTGAAGGAGATTTTCCGCCGGATTATATGATACCATTGTTTTTGCTTAAGCATGCAGCGTAAGAAAGTTTGTAGTTTGTGGTTTGTGGTTTGTAGTTCTTTAGGTCAAACGGGACTATTCTATGTAGTCATACTTTAGGTCAATTAATGGTTTTAGGTTAGAAAGAGGAATTGGTAACAGTTATTATTTTAGGTGCGCAGCAATATATAAATGGTTAATTTTTAACTCTTTATCGCTCTCTATCCAATCTGGCTTTTGAGCGCATTTTCAATTGCAGCGCAGGGGATCATTATGGGTTTTTCTTCTATTGATATATGTAATTGTTGGCCTGATACACTATAAGTGCCACTGATATTACCAAAAACATTAATAGAAAAGTTGCCGTTTTCAGCTGTCCCGGCAAAACTGCCGCCTTGCTTTTCTACTGCCGACTTTGCCCGGATAAATACTTCATCTGGTGTTCCTGAAAACTCTATCGAAAAGTTGCATTTTGACATATATTCAATTTTAAGAATTTGCGTAATAAAATAATTATTGAATTCCCATAATAAGGATGAAAGTATAAGCTCAAATAAATGTGCCGAGCCTGGTTATTGAGTAAGATCAAGCCCTAAAATTCCCCATTTATTCATGCAAATTGATGCATTGATGGGTTCCTTACCCTTTATTGTTGAGTACATTTCAAGGCATGTGGTTTGTACAACTCAACAATATGAAGAGATTAATTTTATATGCCGCTATTCTTGGAAACCTCTTTGCCTCCTGCCAGAGCAATGGGAGAACACATGCTGATAATGACAATGATGAAGCAAAATCTGCTGGCCAGAAAAATGTAAGTAAAAGGGACCATAGCATTAATCCATCAAATTCGTACTCCAGCCTTTTTTTGGATAGCCTGGAAATGGAAAAGTTCTTTAAAGAAAAGAAGCTTAGTGATTCCGTGGAGCGCCGGGTTCGCAGTTTTTATAATGCACGCAACTATCAATTTGCCTGGTTCAGTAAAGATGGATTAACAGAACAAGCGCTTGGTTTTTGGAACCTTCATGACTATGTAACCACATATGACAACGACACCATATTACGCGATAAAGCGCTGCAAAAAAGAATGGATGCGCTTGTGGCAGAAGAAAATCTTTCAGTAAGTGCTACCAATAAATCTTTCATTAATACAGAACTGACACTTACCCAGCATTTCATAATGTATATGCTGAACAATTTTGATAAGGGCTATGTGAAACGCAAGGAAATGGAGCGGTTCATTCCTTATAAAAAAGTGGATATCATGCAGGTTGCAGATTCCCTGCTTAACAAAAAGCATAAGGACAATAAATATTTCGAGGATGTTAACGAACCCTATAAGCTATTAAAAGTAAAACTGGGCCAGTATTATAACATTGCCAAAGCAGGTGGATGGCCACAGATCACGGGTATTAAAAAAACATTGAAGAAAGGAGCTACTGATCCCGCCGTGGCGCTGGTTAAAAAACGTTTACAAATTACTGGTGATATGGTCGGGCATGATACAAGCAGGGTATTTAATGATACACTCGAAAATGCTGTCCGCATTTTTCAGGCACGCATGGGATATACACCAACCGGAACTGTATCGGCGGAACTGGTAAAGGATATGAATGTCCCCGTATTAAAACGTGTAGAACAAATACTGATGAATATGGGCCGTATGCGCTGGATGCCAACGACACCATCAGGCCAACTGATTGTGGTAAACATCCCTGAATTTGTTTTGCATGTGTATGAAGGAAACAAGAAAGCATTCGATATGAATGTTGTGGTAGGCAAAGAAGGACATAATACTATGATGTTCAGCGGTGACCTTAACCAGATCGTTTTTAGCCCTTACTGGAATGTTCCTCCCAGCATTGTAGAAAAAGAAATATTGCCAAAACTTGCCTCCAATCCCGATTACCTGGCCAGCCAGAATATGGAGCAAATAGGTACAGAAGACGGTTTGCCCAAGATCAGGCAACTACCGGGAGAAAAGAATTCTTTGGGAAGGGTGAAATTTCTTTTTCCCAACAGCTTCAATATCTATTTTCACGATACCCCAGCTAAAAGTTTGTTCGACAAGGATAAAAGAGCCTATAGTCATGGATGCATCCGATTATCAGATCCTGAAAAAATGGCGAATTACCTGCTTAAAGATAATTCGGAGTGGACACCTGAAAAGATCAACGAAGCAATGTACAGCGGTACAGAGAAGTTTGTTAAGCTAAAAAAGCCAGTACCGGTTGTTATTACTTACTATACAGCATGGGTAGATGATAATGGCCAGGTAAATTTCAGGGATGATATTTACTCCCATGATCAAAAGCTGGCAGATAAAATGTTTACGACAGCTTTATAATCTGAACCTGCCAGGTAATTGTAAATTTACATACAGGAACAGGAATGGTTTTCCAATCCCCGGTTCCTGTATGTATTTATGAAAGCTCCATTCACCAGGAGAATTTTCTTTTTCACATCCTTCTTTTTAGTTGGTTTAATTACGTTTTCAGCTTTCCTGTTATATTGTTCCGGGAGAAATGCACCTGCAACTTCAAAAGAAATCAGAAGGGATACAACCATCAATCCTTCAAATTCCTATTCAGACCTATTCTTTGACAGTACTGTTTTTGAGCAATTCCTGCTGAAGGCTAAATGGCATGATTCGCTGGAGAATGCATTACGTAATTTTTATAAAGGCAGGAATTATGAATATGCATGGATCAATTCTGAGGGGTTTAATGAACAGGCATACAATTTCCAAAATCTTTTGTCTGACTACATTAGCTATTCCGGCGACAGCACTGTTTATAATTCTTTGATCAATGAACTGCAGGATAGTACAGATAAAAAATGGGCAAGCTATTTAAAAAACGACAGCAACCGCTTTGCTATGGAAATGGCATTCAGCGCTTCATTTCTGCGTTATGCAAGACGGGCTTACCAGGGCAATATAAAGTTGCACCAGGATGATCTGAACTGGTTTATTCCCCGAAGACGTATAAATCCTGTTGCTATTCTTGATTCATTTGCCAATAATAAAGATGCCCAGTTTAGAGAACCAGTGAACAGGCAATATGCCTTATTGAAAGAAAAATTATTAAAATATTATCATAGGAAGCAAGATTCCAGTTTACCGATCATTCCCATACCAAAAAAAGAATACAGACCCGGTGATCAAAATCGCGCAGTGGTGGCTATCAAAAAACGGTTACACTATTCAGGTGATTATTCCGGCGATACCGGCAAAATCTATTCAAAGGGCTTGCAAAAAGCTATTGCGCAATTTCAGAAAAGACATGGGCTAAAAAATGATGGTATAGCTACCATCAAAACAGTGCAATATTTAAACATGCCTATGGAAACATGGATTAAGCAGATCCTGATCAATATGGAACGCATGCGATGGGTCCCGGCTCAACCAACAGGGGATTTTATTATCATTAACATCCCCCAGTTTTATCTTACAGTTTTTGAAGATGGCAATCCATCATTTGGAATGAATATAGTAGTTGGCACTACGCAAAACCGGACAGTGATCTTTACCGGCACAATGAAATATGTGGTGTTTGCGCCTTATTGGAACGTACCGCCCGGCATATTAAAAAAAGAGGTGCTGCCGGCAATGAAACGCAACAAAAACTACCTGGCAAATAATCATATGGAATGGTTCAATGGTGGTGTGCGACAATCCCCTGGCCCCTGGAATGCACTTGGGAAGGTAAAATTCATATTCCCCAACAGTTTTAATATTTACCTGCATGATACGCCTGCCAAATCCTTGTTTGAACAAAACACCAGGGCTTTTAGTCATGGCTGCATAAGGTTACATGAACCTTTAAAAATGGCCCAATGGGTGTTGCGTAACCAACCTCCCTGGACCCCTGAAAAAATTGATGAAGCTATGAACCGCACAGAGGAATTGTATGTGACAATAAAGAAACCAGTACCGGTTTTTGTTGGATATTTCACGGCCTGGGTGGATGAAAAGGGAGAGATCAACTTCAGGGATGATATATATGGTCATGATGAAAAAATGGCCCGCTACCTATTTACTAATTAAAAAAACAAAGCTTGCCTTTACATTTGCGGCATGGCCCAAATGGAATTAGTTGAAGTAAGTACCCCAGCACATAAAAAGGCATTCCTGGAAGTCAATGTAAACCTGAACCAAAATAATCCCAATTATATCAGGCCGCTTGACAAGGATGTCAACGATATTTTTGATCCAGGCAAGAACAAAACCTTTCGTTTTGGCGAAGTAACCAGGTGGCTGCTAAAGCAGGATGATGTGTATATAGGCCGGATCGCCGCATTTACCAATAAGAAGTACAAAAACAAGGGAGATGATGTTCCTGTAGGTGGTATTGGTTTTTTTGACTGCATTCATAACCAGGAAGCTGCAGATATGTTATTTGATGTTGCCAGACATTGGCTCTTACAAAAAGGCATGCAGGCAATGGATGGGCCTATTAATTTCGGAGAAAGGGATCGTTGGTGGGGATTGGTGATTGAGGGTTTCCAGGAACCCTTGTATTGTATGAATTACAATCCACCCTACTACCAGGAGTTATTTGAAACTTATGGCTTCCGCCTTTTCTTTAACCAGGTATGCCTGGGCATGAATCCCAAGCAGCAAATGTCTGCCAAGGTGCTGGAACGTCATGCACCGTTTGATAATGATCCGGAATTTAGTGTGCGTTGCATAGAGAAGAAAAGACTTGAAAAGTATGCAATTGATTTTGCGACGGTGTATAATGCTGCCTGGGCAGGGCATGGAGGGTTGAAAGAATTGAAGAAAGAACAGGTGATGCTGATGTTTAAGAAGATGAAGCCTGTTATGGATGAAAGGATCGTATGGTTTGCCTATCATAAAGAAAACCCGATTGCGATTTTTATTAACCTGCCGGATCTGAACCAATGGTTTAAATACCTGGATGGCAAATTCGACCTGCTTCATAAACTAAAATTCCTGTGGGTTAAGAAAACGAAGCCCTGTAAAAAATTCACCGGTCTTGTTTTTGGTATAGTGCCCGAGTTCCAGGGAAAAGGCATAGATGCATTCATAATTGGTGAAGCCTATAAAGACGTATTAAAACCTGACTTTGAATATACAGAATACGAGATGCAGTGGATAGGTGATTTCAATCCAAAAATGCTGAATGTGGGACTTGGACTTGGTGATGTTTACACAAGCAGGAAACTGGCAACTTACCGGTATCTGTTTGACCGTACCAAAGAGTTTCACAGGCATCCTATCCTGTCATAAATAATTAAATTTTATTTTCCAATTCCTGCAATGCCGACCTGGATAGCAAAATATTCTACGGGTGCACGTCCTTGCAGGAAACCATTTGCAGGGTCAACACTTTTGCGGTCAACATATTTGATCCTTGTGCCACGGGTATAAGACAATCTTAATAAAAATCTTGACGTTGCCTTTTTATTGAAACGAATCATTACTCCCGTAGCAAGGCCCTTGGCAAAACTGGCACTGATGGTACTTTTAAAATCATAAGATTCTATGCCTGCTATTGTCTCTAATGCATCGAGGTCTTCTTTGGTATCAGAAACATAAAAGTCCCCACCCGCAAAAATGTCAAAAAAGGGAACCAACGGGGAAGCTATGTCGGGACGCAGGCGAATGACCGGTGCCAGGTGGGCAATGCCATAGCTTGTTTTTAATCCCCCGTATTTGAACCTGCCATAATAAGTATATCCCCCTTCCCCGCCAAGTCGGAAAATGCTTTCATTTTTAAAAGGATTGTATACAGCCAATATAGAAACCCCAAACCCTTTATTGAACATATTGTTGCGGATAGCTGGCTGCATGATCCTTGTTTGCATGCCAATATTCAATGCAACCCCCGCATCCTCCCTGGGATTTCCACCATTAGTTGAATTGTTAGCTATGTTGCCTTTCATAGCACTTAGTGAGTCTGTAGTTTCAGGAACCTGTGCTTTCAATTGAAAACTTAATAGTTGAAAGAGCCCCAGGAGCAGTAGTATGTATAAACCCTTTCTCATAACAGTTGTCAACTGTATGGTTAAGTTACAACTTTATATAAAGCAAGATGTAAGAGCAGGCTGTAATTAGATTGGTAATTACTGGTGAAAGCTCTGACCAATAAATTGCAAAGCATCAGTAATTCCCGTTCTCCAGTAGGTCCAGGTATGCGCCCCATCCCTTACCCTGAATTCGTGCGGAATATGTTTTTCAACCATTGCAATATGTAGAAGACAATTGCCCTTAGTTAAAAAGTCGTCGTCGCCACAATCGATCCAGTAACGGACCTTTTTCAGATCATCGGGATTACGTGTTGCCACCATTTTGAGAATGGAATTATTATACCATGATTGATTTAAGCGGGAAGCCCCTTTCAATCCACGTCCATATAGCTGGGCAAAAGTCCTGTCATAATTCTCCTGGTCTGCATTAACCAGGGCACTATCATCGAAAACTGCTGCACTTAAAGGAGCAGCAGCGGCAAAAAGTTGAGGATATTTCATAGCGTAATTAAGTGTCCCATATCCGCCCATGGAAAGGCCTGCAATACCCCTGTATCTTTTCTCTGCCTTGATACGGTAAGTTTTTTCAATAGCAGGCATGAACTCTTTTATGAAAAAATCCTCGTAATTCTCCTTTCCATCATATGAGTTAATGTACCAGCTGGAATCTGCATTAGGCATAACAATGATCATGGGTGGAATAACGCCTTCCTGGATAGACTTGTCGGCATACCTGTTGATCTCACCAAACTGGAGCCATCCTGTATTATCGTCGGTATAGCCATGCAATAAATAAACTACCGGGTAAGACCTTTGAGAAGATTCGTAATCTGAAGGAAGATATACGGTATACCTTACCGGCCGGTTAAGAACAGTACTTTTTACAGTTAATTGCTCTATGACCTTTCCGAACGGCTGGGAAAAGCCCGACAAGGAAAGCATCAAACAAAAAACGGGCATGCAGGCTATAATAATTCTTTTCATACAGGGGATCATTATCAGATAAATTTAATGCCATAACAATTAATATATCTTATTTAATTCCCGGATCTGCTCATTGAAAATATTTCTCCACAGGCTTCTGCTTCAATTCTTAAATCTTTTCACACCTGTGCCATCTGTGAAGCCATTCCTTTACCTTAGCAACCGAGGTTTGTATGGAAAAATTCATTGTATCAGCCAGGAAATACCGCCCCCAGACTTTTGATACGGTAGTTGGGCAGGATCATATCACTACTACTTTAAAAAACGCCATTAAATCAGGGCATCTTGCCCATGCTTTTTTATTTTGCGGACCAAGAGGTGTTGGTAAAACCACCTGTGCACGCATATTGGCTAAAACCATAAATTGCGAAAATCCAAGCAAAGATGGTGAGGCTTGCAATGAATGTCATTCCTGCCGCTCGTTCAATGAAGGCACTTCGATGAACATCCACGAACTGGATGCCGCCAGCAATAACTCTGTTGAGGATATAAGGAGTTTAGTGGAACAGGTTCGTTTTGCACCGCAGGCTGGGAAATACAAGGTATATATAATAGATGAGGTGCACATGTTGTCATCTGCCGCCTTTAATGCCTTTTTAAAAACCCTGGAAGAGCCACCCCCTTATGCTATATTTATTTTAGCTACTACTGAAAAACATAAGATACTACCCACTATATTAAGCCGGTGCCAGATCTTTGATTTTAAGCGCATCACCTTGCAGGATACCGTCGACCACCTGGAAGGAATAGCTAACAAAGAACATATAAGGGCTGAGGAAACAGCGCTCCAACTCATTTCTCAAAAAAGTGAAGGATGCATGAGGGATGCATTAAGCATCCTTGACAAAATAGTAAGCTTTACCAACGGTGAAGTGACCTACGAAAATACCATCGAACACCTGAACATACTGGATGCCGACTATTATTTTAAGCTGGTAGATTGCATGCTGAACCAGGACCTTGCAGGCGCTATGTTATTATATGATGACATAGACAAAAAAGGGTTCGAAGGAGACATGGTGCTCAATGGTTTTGCAGAATTTATCCGCAACCTGCTTATATGTAAAGATGAGCGCGTTGCCGGTTTATTGGAAGTTGTGGAAAGTTTCAGACAACGGTATGCAGAAACAGCCAAAAGAACAGAACCCGGATACCTTGTCAGTGCATTGAATATTTTAAATGAAGCAGAGATCAATTTCCGGTCGGCCAGGAATAAAAGATTGCACGTGGAGCTTGCGCTGATCAAGCTATGTTATCTGCGGCAAGCTATCGAACTTACCAGCAACGGTGCCGGACTTGATAAAAAAAAACTAGTTGATGGTCCTAAATCCGTTGCTTTCAGGAACATTACTCCTCTGGCACAGAGTCCAATAACGGGTGGTACAACTCCATCAACTAATAAAACTAAACGGAATGAGGCCAGACTTATAATTGAAACTCCTGCCCCATTGCCAGCGCCTATAGTCGAAGAGAAAAAAGAAATTTATAATGCGCCTCCTGAACCAATAAGCCCAGTTGAAACAAAGACTGTTACTCCCCCGGCTGCTAACGGAAAAAAACTTTCCTCGCTTAATGCACTTCGTCAAAAGATCGGGAATGGTAACGGAATGGAGGTGATCGCTGACAAGCCCCTGGATGAAGTTTCCCTGAGGGAAGCCTGGGAAAAGTTCATAATCAATCTAAAGACATCAAAGAACCCTGCCTGGCAGAGCTTTGAAATAGCCAGGCTGAATATTAAAGACAATAACTGCTTTGAGGCCATTGTAACTAATAATATCAACCAGAAGTTCCTTGAACTGGAAAGAAATAAGGCATGCGAGTTTTTACAAACTGCACTGCAAAACAAACAGCTTCAATTCATTATTGTTTTGGAAGAAGGTGTTATTGAACATATTGAAACCGACAGGCCATTGAGTTCAAAGGAACAATACCAAAAGATCATAGAACAATTTCCACTGGTTAAAGAATTAAGAGACCGGTTAAGACTGGAACTGGATTATTAATTGAATTCAAATAAACAGATTCCGTCTCACAATCAATTATAGCTTATTTAACAAGGTATTCACCGAATTTGCCATTCTTATAACGAACTCTATTGTCAACTTTGCTGGCAGATAGGTGTTATTTATGCAGAATCGCCAGATTTTTCAAACCAGCACGTCCACACGCTGGACACGTTTCAAATGGAGCAGCAGGGTATTTTTTCTTTTTATTGCTGTGGCTTTTCTCGCTATTATCATTTGGTTTATCACCGAAAAACTGCCCAATCTTCCTCAATTAAGCTCCTATAAACAAGCATTATCCGCACAACAGAATTTTCTTTCCAGGAATAGTCAACTGGCTAAAAAGTATAAGGGATACCGTCAGTATATCAATCAAAAAGATCTGACCAATAAGGCTCCCTATAAAATGAAGACCACTCCGGGTTACCGGAATATCATTAATAACAACATGCCTTGCGGCATTCGCTCGGCTTTCTATGTAACCTGGAACAAGCAATCGCTTATTTCATTACAACGTAATATCCATAAGTTGAACCTGGTGATCCCTGAATGGTTATTTATCAACCCACAGGCAGACACTGTTTATTCAACAATTGATCCGGCCGGACTGGCCGTAATGAAGAACGCTGGGGTGAACATCATACCCATGCTATCTAATTTTTATAATAAGGATAAGAATTTCCATGGGGAATCCGTGCACCGGATCATCAACAACAGGGCAAAAAGGGAAAAACTGATCAGTGACCTTATCAATATCCTGGAAAAGAACAAATTTGCGGGTGTCAATATTGACCTGGAGGAATTGAAAGAAACATCTGACGAATCTTTTGTTGCCTTTCAGAAAGAATTATATGAAAAGCTTCATGCGAGAAAATTACTGGTCACGCAGGATGTTATTCCTTTTAATGAGGACTACAATTATGAAGCCCTATCCCGCTTTAACGATTTTTTGTTTGTAATGGCCTATGACGAGTATTCGTCAGGTACCAAACCAGGACCTATTGCAGAACAAAAATGGATAGAAGCCGCCATGGATCAGGCCTTGAAAAAAATACCATCCCAAAAAGTCGTTTTAGGGTTGGCGGCATATGGATATGACTGGCCTGTGGAAGAAGCAGCAACAGATCCTGCTGATGTTGCTGTCATGACCTACCAGGATGCATTAAGCGCGGCGAAGGAAGCACAGGCTAAGATCGACTTTGACAATGACACCTATAACCTCAGTTTCTCTTACTATGACGATGAGAATATCCTTCACCAGGCGTATTTTACTGATGCTGCCACTACTTTCAACGCCATGCGTTTTGCCACCGAAAGTGAATTGGCGGGAGTTGCGCTTTGGAGATTGGGATCGGAAGATGATCGCATCTGGAACTTTTATAATAAAAACCTTTCCCAGGATTCTATACAGCATTTTGATTTTGATGTATTCTCCCAGATCCAGTCAACTGATAATGTAACCTATTCTGGTTTTGGTGAAGTACTGGATGTGCTGGCCATGCCTAAAAAAGGAAGCATACAAACCGAGGTCGATTCAACAGACCTCCTCATTTCAGAGGAAAATTATGATAACCTTCCCAGTTCTTTCATGGCTAAGAAATTCGGGTGGAATGGAAGCGATACTACACGCAACAGGAAAAAACTGGTATTGACATTCGATGATGGCCCAGACCCTACATGGACGCCTAAGATACTTGATGTACTATCGGAAAAACATGTGCCCGCCTCTTTCTTTATTGTAGGCATGAATGGGGAAAATAATATTCCCCTTCTCAAAAGGATCTACAGGGAGGGTCATGAAATAGGCGATCATACTTTCACCCATCCCAATATAGCTGAAGTAAGCCACAGGCGCGCCGTTATTGAGATGGAATCCACGCGCCTGCTGATAGAATGTGTTACCGGACACTCAACTGTATTATTCAGGGCTCCATACAATGCCGACTTTACTCCGGAGAAACTGGATGAATTGATTCCTGTTGCTATCGCCAGGACTAAAAATTACCTGGATGTGGGAGAATCTATTGATCCGTTAGACTGGGAACCAGGCATAAATGCCGATTCTATATTTCAACGGACCATCAAAAGAAAGAAAGAGCTGGAAATGGAGGATAAAACCACAGGTGGAAATATCATCCTATTACATGATGCGGGGGGAGAAAGCAGGAGAGCTACACTGGAAGCCCTTCCAAAGATCATTGACTATTTTAAGGGAAGGGGCTACACTTTTACCACCATTGCTGATCTTTTGGGTAAGAAAAAAGATGAACTCATGCCCCCTGTACCCAAAGGCAGCGGGTATTACCTGCTGGAAGCCAATTATGTTTTCCTTGAAGCCACTTATTTAATAGGTACTGTATTATTTACGCTGTTTATCATATTTATTTTATTATCGATTGCACGCACACTGTTAATGGCTTTTCTGGCACTCAAAGAAAGAAGGCTGGAAAAGAACACCCTGGCTGCTGCTCTTCCCATCATTAAAAATCCACCGCTGGTCTCTGTTATTGTACCTGCTTACAACGAAGAAGTAAACATTGTAAGTTCTCTTCAAAACCTTTTGAAAACAGATTATACGAATTATGAGATCATATTTGTGGATGATGGCAGTAATGATGATACGTATGCCAGGGTATTAGATGTTTTCAAAGATCATCCAAGGGTTAAGGCATATACAAAGTCCAATGGAGGCAAAGCTTCAGCGCTCAACCATGGCATTGCCTTATCCAATGCAGAATACGTGGTTTGCATTGATGCTGATACAAAGCTTAAACCAGATGCCATCTCACAGCTGATGAAACATTTCCTGGTTCCGGAAGGCAATATTCCTTCTGGGGAAATAGGTGCTGTTGCAGGTAATGTAAAGGTGGGCAATGAAGTGAACCTGTTAACAAAATGGCAGGCGATTGAATATATCAGCAGCCAGAACTTTGACAGAAGGGCTTTTGCTCATGTAAATGCTATCACTGTTGTACCAGGTGCCATAGGTGCTTTTAGAAAAAAAGCGATCGAAGAAGCCGGAGGCTTTACTACAGATACATTGGCCGAAGATTGTGATCTCACCATACGCATTCTTCGTGCGGGTTATGTTATAAAGAATGAGAATAATGCTATAGCCTTGACAGAAGCACCAGAAAAAACAAGGCAATTCCTCAAGCAACGTTTCAGGTGGAGCTTTGGTGTATTGCAAACTTTCTGGAAACATAAAGATGTACTTTTCAATAGCAGGTTCAAATGGCTGGGATGCCTTGCCATGCCGAACATTCTCTTGTTTCAATATATCATACCTGCCTTCATCCCTTTTGCCGACCTGTTCATGGTGGTAGGATTAATTTCGGGGAATGCAGGAAAGATCATTCCTTACTACTTTGCATTTATGCTTTTTGACGCCGGAATTGCTGTCATTGCTTTCAGAATGGAAAAAGAAAGGTTATCGCGGCTGATCTGGTTGTTTCCCCAAAGACTGATCTACAGGTGGTTAATGTGGTGGGTATTGTTTAAGTCACTAAGGCGGGCAGTAAAAGGTGAATTACAAAGCTGGGGCGTATTAAAAAGAACCGGTAATGTAAAAGAGGTTGAAATAATATAATCTACCTCCTATTCCAATCTTATTTACTATCATTTTTGAAGTTAAGGCTTTCAAGCCAGTTTAAAGTGTAATAATATTATGGCCAAATGAATAGTGCTTACTTATCTTCTTCATTTTTCTATATGCTTTTTTCTATGGCAATAATTCATTATTTTAATATAAACAAGAGACATGTACCTCAACTCAGTAAACGGTCTTGTTACAGGCAGTTCCGAAGCAGGCATTGAGAATGTGTTGAATGGTTTTGTAGAAAGTTGGAATGAGCATGATGCTAAAAAATTTTCGAAAGTCTTTACTGAAGATGCAGATTGCACCAATGTAATGGGTGATTGTTTCAAAGGCCGTTTTGCTATAGAAGAAAAACATGACCCTCACTTTAAAACCATTTGGGCACACTCTATCCTAAAAATTACCAAAAGCAAGATCCGTCATATAAAGCCAGATGTGGCAGCAGTTGATGCCTGGTGGATACTTGAAGGATTAAGAACTCCTGATGGAAATGATCGTCCACCGAGGAATGGGCTTTTAAACTTAATCATGACGGAGCATCATGGCAACTGGTTGATCACAGTTATGCACAATATGGATTTGCCAGGATCCAAAAGCCAGAACTGTTAAGCATTAATACAAATAAATAATACCGGCTTAAATTATGATCTCAAGAGATTTTCTGCCTTCAGAAGCATTGAGGGAATTTATTTATCAATTCCGGTTACGCCATTTCGTTTTTCAAAACGGAATAATTCCACCTGCGAAGCCCTTCCCACCGAGGCCAGAACAATGTTTGACCTTTTATGTGAGGGGATTTGAAACAGCCAGGTATTTAAAGGATAACCTGGAATTAAAAAAATGGCGATCAGTTATCTCCGGTCAGTTTACATCAAGGGTTGACCGCTATGTCAGTTATCCGGAAGTATTGATCATTTTTGTTGACTTTAAGCCCGGGGCTTTACACCGTCTTACAGGCATACCATTCACAGAATTCACCGATAAAGACCTGGATGCAGAAACTGTTTTCCCGCCTGAAATAAAAAGGGTAAATGACCGGTTAAGCAGTACAGATTCCTATTCTGAAATGATACAGATTGTAGAAGAATTTGTTAGTCAACTGGTTCTACATTCAAAAAAAGAATTACTAGCTGTGGACCGTATGCTTATGCTAACGGTAAAGGAGCACGACCACACAATAGATTGGTTGGCCCAAAAAGCGTACCTCTCCCCAAGGCAACTGGAACGGAAACTTAATGAAAGAATTGGGGTAAGCCCAAAAACATTTCTTCGGATTTCACGATTCAACCGATCGTACTGGCTGCATTTAAAAAATCCAAAACTTAACTGGTTTCAAATAGCCATGGCCTGTGGCTATACCGATTATCAACACCAATAGCACTTTTTCTCCCGTTTCATAATTATCACCATTTGAACAGGTTTTACACTTCCCAACCTGCCATTTCTTCATTTCCTTCTATTTCCCTGTTTTGCTTTAATTTCGGCTCTCAAAATAAACAGAACAAGAATCATGGCCGAAGTGATATTGATGCCACGCCTGAGCGATACGATGACGGAAGGAGTTATTGCAGCATGGCATAAAAAAATTGGTGACCCTGTAAAAAAGGGTGACCTGCTAGCAGAAATAGAAACGGATAAAGCCACCATGGAGCTGGAAAGCTATAAGGACGGAACATTACTTCATATTGGTGGTGATAAAGGAGCTAAAATACAGGTGGATGACCTACTGGCCATTGTAGGTAGTCCCGGAGAAGACATTTCCGGAATGGTTTCGGGGAAAGGTCAACAAAAAGAAGCAGCCCCCGTCAGCACTCAACCCCAAACCCAACCTCAGGCAGCTTCTTCACAACAAGCGGCTCCTGCGCCGCAAGCGGAAGCTAAAGGCAGTGGTATAGATATTAGCAAGATGGAAGAAGTAGTGTTGATGCCCCGCCTGAGCGATACCATGACCGAAGGAGTAATTTCTGCCTGGCATAAAAAAGTGGGTGACACGGTTAAAAAAGGTGATGTTCTGGCTGATATAGAAACTGATAAAGCCACAATGGAGCTGGAAAGCTACAAAAATGGCAAGCTTCTATACCAGGGTGCACAACCAGGAGAAAAGATAGCAGTGAACGATTTGCTATGTATCATTGGCGAAGAAGGAAAAGTAGATGTCAATGCTATTTTAGAAGCAGCAAAAGGCGGAGCACAACCCCAGGAAACTGCCCCACAACAGCCAGCGGCGGCCCCTGCTACTCCTCAACCAGCACAGCCACAAGCCCAACCCTCACAGCCTGCAAGCCAATCAACAACCCCCGAAGGAAGAATAAAGGCCTCACCATTAGCCAGGCAACTGGCCCGTGAGAAAGGAATAGATCTTTCACAGGTACAGGGAACCGGTGACAATGGAAGAATTACTAAAAACGATATAGATAATTACAAACCTTCTCAGCAAGCTGCCGCCCCACCAGCAGCAGCACAAGCCACAACTCCTGTAGTTGCAGGACAGGAAGGACATACAGACCTTACTGTTTCGCAAATGCGCAAAGTGATCGCCAAGCGCCTTGGCGAGAGCAAGTTCAGCGCCCCGCATTTTTACCTGACCATGGAGATCAACATGGATAACGCCATGGTAGCAAGAGCGCAGATGAACGAGGTTAGCGATGTTAAGATCTCTTTCAATGATATGGTAGTGAAGGCAGCTGCAATGGCGCTACGTAAGCACCCGGCAGTAAACAGCTCCTGGATGGGCGATTTTATCCGGCAATACCAACATATTCATATTGGTGTGGCCGTAGCTATTGAAGATGGATTGATCGTTCCGGTAGTTCGTTTTGCAGACCAGAAAACACTCAGCCAGATCGCCACAGAAAGCAAAGAGCTGGCAGGCAAGGCAAGAAATAAAAAGCTGCAACCCAATGAGTTTACCGGCAACACGTTTACCATCTCTAATTTGGGTATGATGGATATAGAAGAATTTACCGCCATCATTAACCCGCCAGACAGTGCTATCATGGCTGTAGGCCGTATCAAAGAAATAGTAGTCCGCAAGGGTGAAGGTTTTGGTGTTAGTAATGTAATGAAGATCACCTTAAGCTGTGATCACAGAAGCGTAGATGGTTCAGTTGGAGCTTCTTTCCTTCAAACCTTTAAGAAATACCTGGAGAACCCGGTAACAATGTTGGTTTAAACAGTTTATAAAAACATAACCTTACTAAAAAAAGCTTCCCGACGGGAAGCTTTTTTTAGTAACGATTAATTCATTTCTGTATATAATAATTTTTTATCCGGATCCACTACTATCCGGAAGGGTCCTGAAGCTTTTAATTTGAACCCTTTTACCTGGCTATCTATATATAAACGTTCATGTATAGTACCAGATTTGGAGCCAATGATAGAAATCTCCAGAGGAAACCTGAATATTTTTTTCCCCTGCGTAATCTCCAGTTTAAAGTCCTCTCCTTCTGTCTTCATTTCGATCTTCAACTCCGGAATGCCTGGCTGGTAGAGCCACTGGTCAAAAAACCATTTCAGATCTTTGCCTGATACATCCTCAGCAACTTTTTCCAGGTCCCTGGTATCAGCATTCTTGAACTTATAGGTAGAATAATAAGTGCGGATTATCTTTTTGAAAGTACTGTCTCCCACTTCATTTCTTAACATATGAAGAACCCAGGCCCCCTTCTGGTAACTGTTAGCGTTCAATAAGTCCATAAGGCTGGTTACTGTATCCACTACGGGCTGGTCAAAATTCTTTACAAAATCAATTACCGTTTCACGTTCATTCTGCATACGCTTCTGAAAACTATCAATCCCATATTTCTGTTCGATATACATATCTGTGAGGTAGGTAGCAAAACCCTCACTTAACCACAAATGGGAAAAATTCTTTTCAGTAGCTGTATTTCCAAACCATTGGTGTGCAATTTCATGCGCCATCAACGCTTCAGAACTCCGGTTACCTGTAACACTGCTCTCAGCATAAAATATGGCACTGGCATTTTCCATTCCTCCGAATATGGTTTTGGATTCCACATTAGCCAGCTTATTAAAGGGGTAAGGCGCAATATAGTTTTCGAAAAAATGCAGTATATCATCACCCAGGGAATAATCGTAAGCTCCTTTTGCGCTATCGGCTTTATAGGTCCAGGCTGTTACCGGTATATGATAGGAATTATCTACCCGGGTCACTGCAAAATCGGCTGCGCCGATTACCATGACTTTTGTGGGAATAAGAACATCTTCTGACCAGTAGGTTCTTTTTTGATTACTACCAATTTCTTTTTCTTCTTTTAATACACCATTCGAAATAATGCGGTAATGGGATGGAGCGGTGACAACAAATTCAACGGTAGCTTTATCAGATGGAATATCATTACAAGGTATCCAGTTATGTGCCCTGTTGGGCCAGTTGTCCGCAAAGAAGGTACGTTCCCCGAATTTATTTTTAGAAATGATCAGGCCATCCTGCGGAGTACCCATATAGTTGATCTCGAATGTGCGTACCTCATCTTTTACAGAAGGCTTTGCGAGCGTTATGATCAATTTATCGTTGGCCTGCCTGGATTTTAGTAAACTACTTCCTTCCTTTACCTGGAAAACATACATTCCTTTTTCATCCTGGCCAAAGACCAGGTCAAGTTCAAGTACAGGCAATGCCTGCAGGAATTTTACTGTGACAATGGCCCTCCCCTTAATGGCATTTGTTGCATCGGACAATTCGATTTCGTATTTATAATGCTGCACATCGATGCCCTGGGCATCTACAGACAGTGCTTTTGCAAAAAGAATAAGAATCAGGAAAATGCGCATCATAAGGCGTTTGAATAATGAAATAATTTGCCGGCAGGGATCATAGCTGGGATTGAATCTATAGTTTTTCCAGCATTTCCACCACTTTCTCCCTTTTCAGGATGACATAACCTATACGATCGTTGCTTATACCCTCCCTGAGCTGGTAAGTAAAATCTAATTGATCATCCATAACATTCGTCTCAAAATATTTGAATGATATATTGGGAAATGGCTTCAATTCTTCAGCTATTTCATAGAGGTGGGTGGAAAGAATAAACAAGGAGTTCTTTATTTTGATCAATCCTTTTATTACAGCCAGTGAACATTTCATGGCGTCCTGTACATTGGTACCTTTAAATAGTTCATCTATAAGCACCAGCCATTTTTTGCCATCATTGATCTTGTAAATGGTATTCTTGATCCTTTGCACTTCATTGAAAAAATAGCTTTCCCCTTTTGCAATATTATCAGCCACATTAATATTTGTAAGCAGGCCATCAAAAAGTGAAAGTTTCATATGCCTGGCAGGTACCCCCATGCCAATATGTGCCAGGAATACCGAAGATCCTACCGCCTTAATGAGAGTGCTTTTCCCTGCCATGTTAGCTCCTGTCAGAAATAAAAAGTTTTGATCTGGCTGCAATACAAGGTCATAGGCTGTTGGTGTTTGCAGCATAACATGATAAAGGCCTTCTGCCTGGAAATAGGGATCTTCGGAAATTATGAACTCAGGGAATTTTAAATTATAGGTGTGAACTGCCATGGCCATAGAATACCAGGCTTCCAACCGACTGAAAACATCTATCAGTTCCAATATATCCGTCTTATAATCCCTGCGCAGGAAATAAGCATAATACAGAACCTGCGTGTTTGAGAAAGTTTCCGAACCATCTGTGTCTGACAATTCCTTTAGCGGCTTTTCATGCAGGATCTTTCTGATTCTTTCAATATAAAAACTAAGATTGGCTGGTAACTCCGTTTCAGATAAAAGCAGCAATATCTTTTTCAAACCGCGGAAGAAATCTGAGAAATGTTTGACGGAAAACCTCGCCATGGAAAAATCCTGCGGATGTAGAACCTTATATAAGAAGCTGTTTAGTGTGGTAGGATGCTCAGGTACAGGATCAAGGTTGTAATCAAGGAATTTATCCATCATGATCACAGTGCCATTGGTTATTTCTTTGGGCCATTCCTCAATGCGACCTAAAAACGTTTTGATGATATTTTGAACCCCGGTAATGCGCTTGAGGTCATGGTGAGGTTCAAGGAAAAAGCGTCGCAGCCACTCCTTCCCGCCTACGGTCTGGGTAAAATTGAGACGGTGAAAAATAGAGAATTCCTCTTCCGTATGAAAAATGGCAATATCATTGAAAGTGACCTTGTCTATCTGCATTGGCAATGAATATAGAAAAAAATGCTGTTGATTTAACCTTCGCCACTGAACTGGCATCAGTCACGGGCAAACTCTAACCGTTGACCCTTTATAGATTCATTCCAGGCACCATTTCCATAAACTAAATTTCCATTGACGAACGTATGGGTGATCTTAGAAGGAAATGTTTTGCCTTCAAAAGGGCTCCAGCCACATTTGGAAAGAATATTGTTTATGCTAACAGTGGTAGTGTCACCCAAATCAACAATTACAAGGTCGGCAAAATAACCTTCTCTTATATAACCCCGTTCTTTTACCTGGAAACAATCAGCCACTGCATGGCTCATTTTCTCAACTATCTTTTCAAGCGTAATTTGCCCTTGCTTATAGTAATCAAGCATCAGGAGCAGGGAATGCTGAACCAGGGGAATTCCGGCATGCGCCTTTTCATAAGGCTCATTTTTTTCCTCCCAGGTATGTGGTGCATGATCGGTAGCTATCACATCCAACCTATCATCCAATAAAGCTTCCCAGAGCGCTTTTCGGTTTTTAGGAGCTTTGATAGCAGGATTACATTTTATAAGGTTTCCATATTTTGTATAATCATCGCTGGTAAAATGCAGATGATGGACACAAACCTCCGCTGTGATTCTTTTGCTCTTTAAAGGAAGCATATTGGTAAACAGTACTAACTCTTTTTCTGTACTGATATGAAGTATATGCAACCTTGTGCCATATTTTTTAGCTAATTGGACTGCTTTAAAGGAAGATTCAAAGCATTCTTCATCATTGCGGATCACCGGGTGGTCAGCAGGCTCTAATATTTCCTTTTCCGCCTTTAGTCTTTGGAGATTTTCCCTGATCATGGTTTCTTCCTCGCAGTGAGTAGCGATCAGCACTTCGCTCTCCCTGAATATCCTGTCTATGGTAAGATAGTTATCTACCAGCAAATTGCCTGTGGAAGAACCCATGAAGATCTTGATCCCACAAACGGAATTCTTTTTTTCATTGGTTTTTAAAACTTCTTCAGCATTATCATTGGAAGTACCCATGAAAAAAGAATAGTTCGCCAGTGAGGTTTGAGCGCCGATTCCATATTTATTTTCTAATAATTCCTGCGTCAATACAGCCGGCACTGTGTTGGGCATTTCCATAAATGAGGTAGTTCCACCTGCTACAGCAGCCTTGCTTTCCGTATATATGTTCGCCTTGTGTGTCAATCCTGGTTCCCTGAAATGAACCTGGTCGTCAATTACACCGGGCAACAGGTATTTTCCACTACCATCTATTTCAATGACTGCGCCTTCAGTTGAAATCCGGGAACCGATCTTTTCTATTCTATTATTTGAAATCAATACATCTCCAATGCGGATGCTTCCTTCATTCACTACATGAATATCTTTAATCAGGTATTTTTGCATAATTTGAAAAACGATAAACTCCCTGCATGCAATTTAAACAAACCCTTGTAAGACTGTTTTTTTTATTGATATCCATTCCTGTTTTTTCGCAAACCACTTATTTACCCCAGGGAGCCAAAGAAAACATCCTGATAGAAAGACTGGAAATAAAGGCACAGACAGATTCCATATTGAACTTCTCGAAAACCAGGCCATTTAGCCGCAGGCAAGTGATCCCGGAAATTAACCGGCTGGATTCTATTGCCGCATTATCAAAAGTTGATCAATACAATTTATACACTGCCAACCTAAGCAACCTGGAGTGGGCAATTGGTGACAGAACACAGTTTGCCAGCAAAAAAACTTTTTGGAAGAATTTTTACAAAACCCCCGCCACCTTTTACGAGGTAAATACAAAAGATTTCTTTTTAGCTGTAAATCCTGTTTTTCAATATTATGTAGGCAAAGAGAAAAACAATAGCGAACATATATTCTTAAATACCAGGGGCGTGAGCCTGCGTGGACGAATTGCAGACAAAATTGGGTTTGCAGCTTATGTCACGGACAACCAGGAAAGAGATCCACATTATGTTCAACGATGGGTGAACGAGCGAAAAGCAGTGCCTGGGGAAGGGTTTTATAAAGATTTTAAAGGCACTGGGTATGATTATTTTGACGCCAGGGGTTATATCACCCTAAATGTTGCCAGGTTCATTGATATCGCATTTGGCTATGATAAAAATTCTATTGGCAATGGTTATCGTTCTCTTTTCTTGAGCGATTTTTCCAATAGCGCATTATTCTTTAAAATAAATACAAGGATCTGGAAATTTAATTACCAGAACCTTTTTATGGAATTACAAAATGCCGAACGCCTGGGAGCTGACATACTGATTCCCAAGAAATATGCGGCCATGCACCACCTGGATATGGGCATCACCAAATGGTTGAATGTGGGCATTTTTGAAGGTGTTGTTTTTGGCCGCAAGGATCATTTTGAATTCGGCTACCTGAACCCAGTGATATTTTACAGGTCAATTGAACAACAAAACGGAAGTTTTGATAATTCAGTGGCCGGCCTGGATTTCAAAGCCAATGCGGCGCATCGTTTCCAGTTTTACGGGCAGCTTTTACTGGATGAATTCAAACTTTCAGAGATTAAAGCCCATAGAGGCTGGTGGGCCAATAAATTTGCTTACCAGTTGGGTGCTAAATATATAGACGCCTTCAATATTAAAAACCTTGACCTGCAAATAGAAAGTAACCGCATACGTCCGTTTACTTATTCTCACAGGGATTCAGTTGCCAACTATACGCACTATAATCAACCATTGGCGCATCCCCAGGGGGCAAACCTTCAGGAAATTATAGGAATAGCCCGCTATCAACCTGCAGCGAAGTGGATGGTGAAAGCCAAAGCCATTTATTATACGCAGGGTAAGGATTCGGGCAATGTGAGCTATGGTGGTAATATATTCTTGCCGAATGTTGATCCTTACCGTAAACAGGACTATGGATTTAACGTAGGGTCCGGAGTAAAAACCAAAACCGCTTATGCTTCATTGTTACTTTCTTATGAATTAAAGCCGAACTTATTCATCGAAAGCAACGCGGTATACCGAAAGGAAAGTGCCTTAGGTACTTCAGCCAACACTTTTGTGATCTATGCTGGGATCAGGTGGAACATGCACAGAAGGGAATTTGATTATTAATCTATAAACTGGTTATAAAAAAGATAAGGGAAGAGGTAACCTCTTCCCTTATCTTTTTAAGCAACCCATTGTACTAATATAACAGGTTCTTGAGCTTCTCTACATTATTTACAATGATTTTACCGCTTTTAATGTCTATGAGCTTTTCGGCCTTAAAATCACTTAAAGTCCGGATCAATGACTCTGTTGCGGTACCAACATATTGAGCTATATCTTCCCTTGAGATCTCAATTGGATTCATTTGCTCTTTAAGGTTGAACTTACCTACAATATCAACCAGGGCTTTAGCTACACGCTTGCGTAATGAGCTATAGGCAAGGTTCAGCAGGCGTTCTTCCTTTTCCTTTACATTTTGCGTAATGATATGGATGAATTTAGAAGCTATACTGATATCACTGTAAACCATTTGCAAAAAGTCTTCTTTAGGTATCTGCATGATCTCAGCATCTTCCAGAATAGAAGTGCTGTCATCGTAATTGGAATCTTCAATGAGTGCAGTATAACCAATGAAGTCGCCCTCGCTGTATAAATTGGTGATATATTCCTTACCATCTTCATGGGATTTGAATCCCTTGACCTTGCCCTTCATAAGGTAATATAAAAAGCGGGGACGCTTTGCTTCCTGGTACAACATCTGTTTCTTCTCATAGTTCTCAATGTCGTATTGTTCGGAAAGCTTTTGTATTAAACCGGTACTCTTAACATCTTTAAGAAACTGGGTGAGACCCTGGGGTGTGGCATTATAGGTCTGGTTAAGAATCTCAGACTTCTTCAACCGCATTTCAACAGCGTTCAATAACTCTATGTCCTCGAATGGCTTGGTAATGTAATCATCTGCGCCCATTTCCATGCCCTTCCTGAAATCACTTCTTTCTGTTTTAGCTGTCAGGAAAATAAAGGGAATATTCTGGGTTTCCGGATTCTTCCTTAATAAATGCAGCACACCATACCCATCAAGTTCAGGCATCATAATATCACAGACAATAACTGAAGGATTTTCTTTGATGGCTACCTCTACACCCTTTTTACCGTTTTCGGCAGTAAAGGTTTTATATCCTGCCAATTCAAGAATTTCGGCAGTATTTTCTCTGATATCAGTGTTATCATCTATAACTAGAACTCTTTTTTCCATGCTTATGAATATTTTACAGGAATTGTAAATGTAATAATTGTCCCCTTGCCTAATTCACTTTGTAAATCTACATCACCACCTAACAGGTCAAGATAACGCTTAACTATATGTAATCCAAGCCCTGTTCCCTGGATGTTCATGGCGTTTTTACCCCTGAAAAAAGAAGAAAACAGGTGTTCCTGGTCCTCATCAGAGATACCAATCCCCTCGTCTTTTACGGAAATTATGGCCTGGCTGTCGCTCACCTGGCTGGCAACATATACATTTTTGTTGTTATCAGAAAACTTAATGGCATTGCTGATCAAGTTGATCAAAATGTTTTTTATAAGCTTTTTATCACTTTCAATGATCTCCTTTCCCTGGTGATCGTATTGAACATTCTGCCCGGGCTTTATCAAACCTTTTAATTCCTCAATCGTATCATGAACAACATCTTTCAGGTTGAGCTCACCGAATATGGCGCCGATCTTCCCTTCATCCAGTTTTCCCAGGGATAAAAAATCCTCGAGCAGATCATTCAGGTGCTTTACAGAACCTTTGATCTTTTCTATATGGCGGTTGCGTTTGTCCTGCTCCTCCGTGGTAGTATATTTAGACAATAAGGACGCAGAAGAAAGCACGGTGCTTAATGGGGTCCTGAATTCATGTGAAGCCATAGATACAAAGCGGCTTTTGATTTCATTGAGCTGCCGTTCCTTATCAAGAGCTTCACTTAGCTCTTCCTGGGATTGCTCCAGCCGTTGAAGTGCCTCTTTCAGAATAACTGTGCGCTCCTCCACTTTAGCCTCCAGATCCGCATTCAACTTCCTCATTTCATCAGTCACTTTCTCCAGCTGCTTTTGCTGCTGAACCATGCTCCTTTCTATTTCTTTTCGATGAGTGATATCAACTATGAAAGCGATTACAAACCGTTGATCATTTTGAGTATAAGTGCTTAGGCTCACTTCTACAGGGAATGTTTGTCCATCGCTTCTTTGCCCGTGCAGGTCACGGCCATGGCCCATTACCCTGTTTTGTGGTTGATCGTAAAAACTTTCTCTCAATTTAATATGAGCCTTACGGTAATGGCTGGGTATCAGTAATTCTATCTTTTGACCCATTAGCCCTTCGGGTTCATATCCAAACATGCGACAAGCCGAAGGATTGACCAGCACAATATCTCCATCGCTATTAGTTACCACCAGTCCTTCAGTGGCATTTTCAAATAAGGAGGTCATATGCGATTTGTCGAACTGCATCTTCAAAATTAATTTTTTGACATATAAAACAACAAACGTTGTTACAATAATCAGGAAAACAATTATTGCATACTTATTCCATTCTTCATGATCTATTGAAGTAAAACGCCTGAATAGAATGTGCAAGACTACTGAAATAAGGCTAATAATAGCGGCTATAATTGTGGACCATGTGGTATGTACAAAAATGGAGAGGAAGATGACAACCAGCAAGCCATTTAAAATAATGAGATAATGAGGTAAAAAGTAACTGCATACGAGTGTCGCGGCAAAGGCCAGGAGGGCAAAAGCAGAGGCCTTCCCACGGGAAAGCTGTGGCATCATTCCTATCACTAATTCTCTTTTTTTAAAACTTTAGTTATGATTGAATTTGCAAAAGCTCCTTTTCCATCTTCATGGCTTTAGGAAAAAGAACACCATCTTCAAGATACTTATGCTGTATCATATCATCATCAAACTCTTCGAGTTTATGAAAAATCACCTGGTGATTGGTACAGGCATCGGCAGGAAAATTATAGTTATTAGTGAGATTCCTTAATTTCAAAAACAACTCGTCAATTTTCAGATGTTCATCCTCGTGGTTGATCAAAGGCTTGCGGAGGGTGCGAACCAAAAGGTTGCCATAAGACTCCTTTCTTTTATAGGCATTATCAACTTGTTTCATATAGGGGAAGATGATCTCTTCTTCATGGCGAATATGAATTGTCAACTGGGTGATCAATTGATCGAAGGTCTTGAATACATCCTGTAAGTATGGATATTGTTTTTTGTGATTATTTACAAATGTTGTTACCTGGTCGAGCAGCACTGGCATAGTACTATCCAGGTAGGCATGATGTACATTAATGATATAATCTATGAGAAAATCCACCTTCCAGCTATTATAATCCAACTGGTGGAAAACAATAACTCTCCTCCGGGATTTTTCAAGTTCTGCCTGCACCTCCTGTAGATTCAGGTTTCTCGATTGACATGCATCTATTAGGGTGACCTTTCCCCCACAACAATAATTGATACCAAACTTTTTAAATGTATCCGCAGTGCGATAATCCTCCCGAACAATATCCGCAATGCTTTTGCCTGGATCAATACTAAAATTCTTCATGATTGGAAACTTTACTGGTTAACTCTGGTTAATCTAGTACTGAAATACTGGTGGATATACTGTCCACAAAGTCGACCTTACTTTCTTTCAAAAGATCTCTGATAGTAGTTTCTGATAAAACAGATCTAAGGTTACTTTTCACAGTTTCAAAGCGGGTGTGAAATGGGCACGGGTTGCTGGCATTACATTCTTTTAACCTTAATGCGCAGTTATGAAAACTTAACAGGCCTTCTGTTATTTCCATTATTTCCAACAGGGAGATATCAAGAGAGTGATTATTAGTGGTAAAGCCGCCTGTGGGTCCTTTAACTGAATTAAGCACTCCATTCTTTGCCAGGTTTTTTAAGATCTTTCCCATAAAATGCTTGGGAGCTGCCAGGTTGGCCGCTATCTCTCCTGCCTGTACATAGCTTTTCTCCTCCTGTTTCCAGGCTATATACAACAAACCTCTTACCGCATAACCAAAAGACTTGGAAAAAATCATAATGCTACTTTACACAAAATCAAAAATATTTTTAATCGGACTGGATAAAGATGATAAAAGTCAACCCGTGAGTTGATGATGGTCAATCAGTATGTATAATGCGGGTTAAAATAATGTAGTGGCATGCTTTTTTTGCAAAATCAGCTATGAAACAATTTCTTGTTTTCTCCCTTGTGATCAGCTCGATCCTATCCTGCAGAAATAACAAAGACAATAACAATCAGACGGATAAGGTCTTCGGCTCTCCCAAAGCTGTCGTTACAAAAGAACCCAACCACGAAAATTTAAAAGGACCGTTGGCATACGCGCCCCTGGTGCCCAAACTTATTGATAGTGACACCGTAGAAGTTAAAATTGATGTCACTCATAAATTATTCCAGGTGGCAAGAGGTATTTCTTTTACAGGCTGGCTATTCGGAGATTCTTTGCCAGGACCGGTTTTAAGGGTACGTGTAGGTCAAACCATTAAATTTTCAATGACAGACCGGTCCCTGGATACCATGCAGAATATGTCCATGAATATGAATATGAAGCCTATGCCCCACTCCATCGACTTTCATGCGGCCATGGTGAATCCAGAGGATAAGTACCGGACTATCTTCCCCGGGGAAACCATACATTTTACATGGACCGCCAATTATCCTGGGGTGTTTATGTACCATTGCGGAACTCCAATGGTGTTATTGCACATGATCTCAGGAATGGTGGGTATGGTCATAGTAGAACCTAAAGATGGATTCCCCGGAAAAGTGGACAAGGAGTTTGCAATTGTTCAAAATGAGTATTATTTAAAGAATGCCGGCAATTATTATATTCCGGATACTACTATTGCTATGCGGAAGCAGCCGACACAGGTAGCTTTTAATGGTAAAGTCGGACAATATGTGATACATCCCATACATGTGAAGGCAGGAGAAAGGATAAGAGTTTATTTTATGAATGTTGGTCCTAATAATATATCAAGCTTCCATGTAATAGGAACTATATTAGATAAAGTATGGCAGGACGGAAACCCAGCCAATCAGTTAGTGGGAATGCAAGCAGCCCTGGTTGGGCCGGCGCAAGGTGCAATTATGGAATTTGTTCTCCCTGAAAAAGGAAGATATACATTTGTAGACCATTCTTTTGCAAATGCAGAGATGGGAGCCGCAGGTGCATTTGTGGCGGATTAAATATCTTCAACTGCATGATGAGTAAAAAATCTTTCTGGATCGGGCTATGCCTGGTTAATCTTTGTATTGTTGCCCTGCTGGGAGTTACACTTAGAAGCAAGATCGTTTTCTCAATTCCTTTAATTGATTATCGCCAGGTATTAAGTGCTCATTCTCATTTTGCTTTTGGTGGATGGGTTGGTTTAAGTCTGATGACACTGCTTATTTTTAATGTACTTCCGGTATTTCATAAAAAATACATTTGGATTTTAGCCGGTATTGAAATCAGTTCCTTAGGAATGGGTTTGTTATTCCCTTTTTTTGGATATGCACTCTTTACCGTTTTCTTTTCTTCACTTTATATCCTGGTATCCTTTGCCTTCGCCTGGTATTTTCTGAATGATTTGCTTAGATCTTCTACATATCGCACTGTGAAAATTTTAGGCGTATCAGCCATAGTCTCAATGTTACTTTCTTCCCTGGGACCATTAGGGTTGTCTTATATATTATTATCTAAATCCGGCAACTCCTTACTCTACAGGGATTCCATTTATACCTTTCTGCATTTTCAATACAATGGTTTTTTTACACTTTCCGTATTTACACTTGTTTTAAACCATGTAGTTAAAAAGGATTTTCCAATTAATGCGAATGCAAAGAAGTTTGCCGTATTCCTTTGCCTTTCAATTCTACCCTCTTTGTTTCTTTCGATGCTTTGGCATAATAGTTCAATTTTATATATTATTGCTGGCATCGGGTGTGTTTTGATCCTAATCAGCCTTTTTTATTTTGTAAAATATATCGTTGATTTCCCATGGGATGATTTTTATGAGCACCGTCTGGCATTAAATATGTGGAAGCTTGCTGCTTTTTCTTTTGGTTTAAAAATGGCGCTGAATGTTGGAACCATATTTCCCAAACTTGGAAATGCCATCTATGGAAATCGACCCGTAATCATTGGGTTCCTGCACCTTGTTTTTCTAGGTTTTGTAAGCTTTTATATTCTCAGCAGCCTTATAGAAAATAATTTTTTTAGCAGGAAAAACAGGCAGATGAAGTTACCTTTTATACTTTTTGGAGTTGGCATTGTTGCCAATGAAAGTTTATTAATGCTGCAGGGACTGGAAATATTATTTAAAACAAACAGTTCATTGTATAGCTGGCTATTATGGGGCGTTAGCATCATTTTATTTACTGGGGCAGCTACCATTCTTATTTCATTCCTGGTAGCGGATAAATATATTCCCAGGCAAAAAAAAGAGGCTGCCTTAGTATAGACAGCCTCAACAAATATTAGTGGTAATTATTTTTTGCCATCATTATTACGCATAAATTCTAAAACTGACCTTGCATCTGCTTCAGTAAGTCCCTGGTTTGGCATTTTTACCAGACAGACTTCGAGCATATTTTGAGCTGCAGAATCTTTTTCTATCATTTCTTCCGTATTGGTAACGAAATTCATAATCCACTCAGGTGTTCTTCTATCGGTCACACCTTTCCAACCCGGACCAACTAATTTCTCATCAGTAGTTTTATGACAGGATGAACATTTTACATCATAGATTCCTTTACCTGAAGCAACCATTTTCTCATCAAGAGGATGTGTCAGCTCAACACTTTTATGAGGTCCAATACCTTTTGGATCTGATCCTTCAGAGGCTATGCTACCACCCCCGGTTTTTGCTGCAGTTTCATTGGAAGTAGAGCTTTCTTCTTTTTTCTCACCACCGGAATTACATGAAGCAAATACAGCCATACTAACGCAAAGGAGCAATCCTAAAAAATTCTTCTGAGTCATATTATTTGATTTTGGTTTTATATAAAGTTATCATTCTTACATTACTATGACATAAAAAATGTGCCAGTAAGTCTAACGGGAACATTTATCCTTTTTTCAATTCATCTAATTGCCTTCATAATCATTCAACAGTAACCTGTTTTTTATAATTCGCTGTTCTGGCAAGGAAGATCTGCGCCATCTTCTGTCCTCTCCATTTAGCTTCCTGGGCTATATTACCTATAAACAAGTGGTCAACTGTTTCATTAAATAATTCAACCCATCGTTCATAATGCGTATAATTGATATCTAATGTGCCATGTGGCGGAAATGGTGCGCCAAAATAAGTATGTTCATCAAGCAGTACAGTTTGCCAAAAACTATACATTTTTTCCAGATGCTCAGGCCATCGATCGCGGATGCGATCGTTGAAAATAAACGAAAGCATGTCATCCTCCCGAACCTTTGCATAAAAAGAATCAACCATGAGTTTAATATCCTCAATTGCAACAATATCTCCCTTTTCCATTCTTAATTTCTAATTGTTATTGGCTTATTTATACACAAAAATTTTCACAGGATGCCATCTCCATTTTTTCCCTCATGGACTGAATCCTCATTGTTTCCTCCTGAAGTGAATGATGGAATGAATGACTCAATAACTGAGATTCGTTGATGGTATTATAATAGGATATACCTGCCATTAAATTATCAATAAAGGAAGTATAGAATTTAATTTTCTTATCATCCAATAATCCTTGCGCTGATAATTCTTCCTCCAGGTAATTGACATAGAGGTTCAATTCATTGATGAACATATGAGGACGTTCCACACCTTCCAGCAGATCAGTTCTGCCATAAATATGGTCAGCCATGGTCTGTAAAGAAACCTTTTTAGAAAAATATATGATATTCGGACCCGGGCAAATAGTTACTGCATCAAGATGTTTAATCAAAGTCTTGTCATAATTAATAGCAGCCGCATTACTCAACCCTATACACAAACATTCCTTATCAAGTACAGACTTAAGTTGTTTTTGATATTCAATTTCAGGTAATCCCATTTTGTTTAATTGGGATATTTTTAATTTCTGGTATTTGAACGAGGCTGTACAAATAGGCTTTTCAGTAAATTCTGTATTAAACTCCAGGTGCTTTTCAGTACAAGGGCTTCCTGGTTTGCCATTTTTTATTCGCTCCAGTTTTTCTGAATGGGAAGTAGTTCCCTTCAGGTAATGAAATCTTACTCCCAATGGCGAATTATTACTAAGCAAAACATCCTCTTGCTTTGCATTACATAACAGTTCTAAAGTTGCCTCATCCACTGTTGTTGCCTCGGGAACTAACAGGAATGGTGTGCCCCATCCTGTACTATCAACATTATAATACTCGTGTAAAAACGCATCTTCTGCAGCCGTACCTATCCCACCTTGGACTGAAATAGAAATAGCGGGTGCACAACCTGGCACATCCAATCCTTTCTTCTCAAGAGCGTTCTTATAAATATCAAATACGGAATTCACCAATTCCTCTTTCCTGGACTTGAATTCTTCCAAAATCGGTCCCATCAGAAATCCATCAGTCGCAAAAGCATGACCACCGCAATTAAGCCCAGACTCAATACGGAACTCACTTACCCAAATACCCTTCTTAGCCAGGTATTTGCTTTGGATCAGGGCAGACCTGTAATCACTCACTTTCACAATGATCCGTTTTTGAAAAACACCGTTTTTGTCAGGTTGGAATTCATTGCATTTTTCAAGGTAATTATAGAGCCGCGGATTCATACCAGCTGAAAATATTACAGAGGAATTGGAAAGATCGCTGTTTGCATATCCTTTGAGGGCAGTTATTGCATCAGAACCATCTTCTAAAAGGTCTCCATTTTTAGAATAATTGTTCTTATCAATCTTGGTCATGATATTCACATCTATGCTCCCGGGAATAACATTAGACCTTAAAAAAGATTCCAGCTCCAATTTTTCAGCCGGGTCAGTAATGCTTCTTACCTTATTATACATTTGTTTCAAAGGACTTGCCTCTGGCAATAATTCAAAATATTTGACTATTTCTGATCCTGCCTCAAATGCGGAGTTGCGAATTCTTTCTAATTGCAGAAGTACAATCTTGTTTACCAGGTTTAGGTAGTCAGTGATTCTTTTTGTTCGATAATCCGGTTGACTTGTCGGAATAGGAATATAGGCCTCATTAATAAAAGGGTAATAATGACTCCTCATCAATTCGATCAACCTGTCTTCAACAATCGATATGGCAGAACCGATGCCAAATCTTGCCACCTTGATGGGAGAATCAATAGTGTAAGCCAGGCCCATTACAGGAATATGGAAGCTATGCGGTGAGGAATTTTTCATTTAGATAATTGGTATAAAGAAGTAAAAGCCAAATAGAATTACTATTCAACGGAAAATATTTTTAGAGATTACAATCAATTGAAAAAATAGGTGCAAATATACACACAGAATATTTAAGGATAATTCTATCTTCTATTATTACTGTTAATTTTAAAGTTCATCAACCAAATAAATAAGCCAATCCATTACTAACAGGCGTGCATAGATCCACTACTTTATTTTTGCGGAATATTCTCTCAAGGATGTCTCTGGCTTCTTTATAATTGTTATGTATAGGACATGGATGGGTTGCCGAACAACGACTCAAACCTAATCCACATGTAGTAAAGGCCTCATTACCATCAATCGCTTCTACAATGTTGATAATAGGCTGTTTGAGTTGCTGGTTGGTAATATAAAATCCACCGGATGGGCCCTTAAGGCTATTGACCACCTGTTGCTTTACCAATATTTGCAACAATTTACCTACGGTATGTTCGCTGGCATCAATATATTCTGCAATTTCTTTGATTCCCGGCTTATAGCCCTTATCATATTTTGTAGCCAGGAATATAACAGCTTTTATTGCCGTCTTACATGTATAGCTCAACATCTATTCACCATTTAAATATTTTAGCCCTTGTTCTGAAACTTTTTCAGTGCTCCAGGGTGGATCAAAAACCAGTTCAAGATTTATTGCATGACCAGGGAATGCTTGTTGCAATGCTTTTACAGCACCATCCCTTATACTCTCTCCCATAGGACAGAATTGGGTAGTTAGGGTCATAGAGACAAAACAAGCTGTTGTATCATCATCAAAATCTACCTGGTATATCAAACCCAGGTCCACAATATTCAAACCTATTTCAGGGTCAATGACATTATGCAATGATGCCAGGGCAATAGCGCATTTCTCCTCGTTATTTGTAATTACTGCATTCATCTGATCAAAGGTTTGTGCAACAGCATTTTCATTACATTCCAATTATAAAGAGCAGATGCAATAACCAATAATACTGCAGCCACTTGCAATAACATAGAATTGACAATTAAGATACCAGCCATAAACAAAATAAATCCTCCCAGAAAAGTTAATGCCATAGTGTTAAAAACAGGCGAACTAAAAAGATCCTTTGGATTGGGTGTCTTCCCAATACCGCCCTTATCATGATATATTTTGTTCCAGACTATGAACGGCAGCGTTTTAAAAGTCATTCCGAAAATAATAGCAGTTATCCATCCAAAAAATATGGAAAATCCATAGGCTAATATTTCTTTTGAACCCTGGTTGCCTGATCTTAAAACAAAGCCTATCAGAACAGCCAGGAATATCATTGGCAGAGCCATCATAGTAATGGAGAGCAAGGATATTTTCATTTGCTCATCCACATTTTTCCGGATACGCTGTTTAAATGCGAGGTAACAAAATCGGCCAAACAGTATTAAGGCTATAAGTAAGGAACTAACCGGAACCATGTACCACATACTTACAGATTGTAAGATGAATAGTATTATAAATGCAAGCAGGGCGCCATTTGTTAGTCCATATATACTCCATAGATACCTGTCGTTATGAAATTTGGATATCAGGAACATGGGAATAAGCCTCGAGCCAACTCCCATCACCAGTAATAAAAACCAACCGATAATTCCGATATGCGCATGTAGGGAAAGGTAATGTATGGAAGCGGCGGGCAAAACAGGGTGAGAAAAATTACAGACAAGGAGTAGCCCAATAAGCGTAGTGATCATCAACCAAAAAGTTGCTGTCAATACAAAAAGTGCATACACATTCTTATTTGGCGACTTCCAGATGGATAATACCATATTTATCAAAAAAAACAATACAGCTCCGTTGATCAACAAAGCCCCTGTGACAGCAAACCATCCAAAATGAAACGTAAAAAAAGAAATGACAAGTATGGGGATACCTACTGCTGCCATTGCAAAGGATAAATAAGCCAGCAATGTACTATGCAGTCTTGCTTCAATCAATACGGGGACCAATTGATGACTCGCGCCCAGAATGATCATAGTTCCCCAGCCTAAAGCCATGGTATGTGTAATGGCCAGTGTCCTGGGTTGAAAATAATGCTGAGTAAAAGAATGGTAGGAACAAAACAACAAAATAGTAGCAACAAAAAAGGAAAGGGCGGCATAAACATAAAAAGGAATGACGACCTTGTAGGTGGTGTTTTTAATCAGCTCCGTTTTTACAGTTTGGACTTTCATTTCAATTCCTGAAAATTAAAAGCTGCACATCATTATCACTAATTTCCTTGATCCTGTATTCAAACCCTCTTTGATCTAATTCAGGCAAAAGGAATACCGGGATACGCTTATGATAAACCAGGAGGGCCGAATTACCTGTTATATTATCTAAAGCTGTTAAAATATGCATCATAGGCTGTGGCATTTCCAGTTGGCGTACATCAATACTTTGAATGTTTGAACCATATTTTTTAATCACTTCATCCCAACCATAATTTTTAGCTTGAGGCTCTGGAGAAAGAGATACAGTAGCTATTCCCTTTTTAGAAAAATAGGTTTCAATATGATCTGTATCTATGTTTTGAACATAAGTTTCAAAACCCTTCTTTTCCAATAAAAGTATCAGCGGAGTAGGCTCAAAACTATTGATCACTTTTAATACACCCCCAGGCTCTATTGACTTTATCTTACTTAGGATAATACCAAGAGGATCCTCTCCTGAAGCTATAATAGGCCTAACGTCTAACTCTACCAAATGCCTGGAAACTATAGAGCTCATAAATTCAGGCGCAAGCTTCTTCTCTTCTCCATTTGGTACAAATGACCGGTCAATTTTAAAACCAAAAGGCTCAAGTTTTTTGTAGAAATCCTCTGGTTCACAACCTCCAAACTTACAAGCTGTGGCCAAACTTGTTCTTCCAGCCATAAGCTTGCGTAGTATAGGATTTCGAAGCTTCTCAAACTTTGCACTGATTTCTATAATAGCATCCAGCGCACCAGGCTCCTCTTTTAAAATAGCGCCGATCTTAGTATTGGAATTAATGGTCATGGCAATTCAAATTAATTTGTATAGCTGTTGACATGGCTATAAATTGTTTCGATTAATTGTGAGGCTTCAGTTGTATCTTTTGATTTCGCCAGCGAGGGTATATTCATAAATAAAGGAGTTAGCCATGTATGTAGTGCTTCATGGTCAGCTCCCTTCATTCTGCAATCACTGATCAATTTATCCAATTGCTTCTGCATTTGTGCTCCCGCCTCATTGTACGCCTGTAAACCTGGATTTTTAATTTGTTTAAGCTGTCCAACTATTTGTTGTAAAGAAGAAATATTTTCATTTGTAACCGCATCACTCTTCCATTTTTTACCCTGGTCCAGATGAACGGAATCAGCTAAAACCCCGTGCTGATGTTGCTCTGAATCTGGTTCTTTCGCCCCTTCCTTTATGGTTGTATTGTTATTACATGAGAGAATTAGAGCAAAAAACAATACATATAATAACCGCGGCTTCAATTCAGAAAATTTTATTCATTACTTATTGCGCAAACATCAGGAAGAAATTGATCCTGGCAGTCAGGGTACTTGATCCCCGCTGCCAGGAAATTGTTAAACACTATTGCTTTTCCATCTTTAAAGCTTTTGGAAATAATATGTTGTTTTCCAAATGAATATGAATAAAAAGGTCAGATTCAAATTCTTCGAGCATTTTAAATAATAATTGATAGCTCGCACAGGCATCTTCCGGTACCGCATAATTGTTTGTCAGCACCCTGATCTTTTCAAGATTTTTGCCAACCTCTTCATGCTCATGCTCCATCATATTTATTGGATTCTGAACAGTACCAAAACCAGTAGGCTCCAGGTTTTTGCCATTGATTTTAGCCGTTTCCAATTGTTTAATAAAAGGAAAAAGAATGCTTTCTTCTTTAACCATATGACTGGTCAGCTCCTCATTAATATCTTCTACCAGTTGACTTACAGGCACCAATTCTGGATGATGCGCACCATGAACTTTGGCCACTTTAGTGGCATAGGTCCTTAACTCAGGCAAAGTCTTTGTAACATAACTATGGTGTGTATTTACAATATAATCCGCCAGGAAGCTTAAGCTCCAGTCATTATATGGCAATGGTCTTGTAAATGCCGCCACTTCTGCATTTTGTAATTCTTCCTCGACTTTTGTAGCGTCAATTCCTTTATCTGCGCAAGCCTGTCTAACCGTTTTCTTGCCTCCACAGCAAAAGTCAAGGCCATATTTTTTAAATATCTCGGCTTTACGAAGGTCTTTCGTAGCTATTTCACCTAATGTTTCAACCTCTCCATCATTTTTCCGTATCTGAATTCTCCACCATGGGCCCTTTTCCAAATATTCCCAGCTGAAAACATTACCTCTCTCACCAAGCATTTGATAATATAAAGGTTTCGGATCATGATCATTTAATATCTGGAAAGCCTGGCCTGGTTTCAAGGCATCAAAATGTTTAAAGATCGTTGGATGTTTTAACCTGGGCTCAATAAGTGTAACATTCAATACAAAATTATCCTGCACACTTTCTATGTTATTCTCTTTCACGACTGTTGTTGGTACTGCACTTACCCCGGTTTTAGAGATCTCCACTTTCCACACCTCAGGCCCGTTTTCAACTTTCTTCCAGGTAAACACATCTCCTTTTTCAGCTTTCATTTCATAATAAAGCGGAATAGGGTCATGATCATTGATCAACAGGAAAGATTCTCCGATTTGCAGATCATCAAATTTCTTTAATACTGTAGGATGCTTTTGAGCCGGGGCCAGCTCTGGTACAAAAAGGCTATCAATTGTTTGCATATCTAAAATGATTAAATTTAGAGAATAAAAGTATTCCAATACTTCTATTGCAAAACATGACTTTCATCATATCGTGCCAAAATCGGAAAACGTGATTAATATCATCTTCATCAATGATTGCCATCACTACCCAAGGAAAAGGGGGAAAATAATTTTGCCATATTAGACATAGATGTCTCTTTTGAGAAAAACAAAAATTGCAACATGAAGAAAAAAACAATTTGGGCCACTTCACTAATTGTAGTTTCAACAATGTTCTTTATTGCCTGCGTTGACAAAACACCCAGCCATAAAGACCCTTTGGACACACAAGAACTTACCAGCAACCAAACCGAAGTTCATGGTAAGGAAATCAAACCCGGAGATATTCAAATTACCAATCCTCTTAATGCTCAATGGGTAGCTGATGGAAAGGCTATTTACGATGTAAAATGCCAAAGTTGCCACAAGCTAACAGATGAAAAATTGGTGGGCCCGGGTTGGAAAGGAGTTACTAAGCAAAGAAAACCTGAATGGATCATGAATATGATCACTAATGTGGACATGATGCTGGAAAAAGATCCCGCAGCTCAAAAATTACTGGAAGAATGTTTGGTACGCATGCCAAACCAGAACCTCACTACGGATGAAGCCAGGAAAGTATTGGAATTTCAACGGAGCAACGACGGAGAGAAATAAACACAATCATTAAAAATTTAATCTTTCAAAAATGAATACCACTTCAAGCAGATTTTTATCAACTATGGCCATAACGGCCATAGCAGCTGTTTCACTAAACAGCTGTAAACCTAAAGGCGCCGAAGCTGCTATCAGCGGTGATGCGGCCTCCAAAGTTTACGTTGCTCCAGGTAAGTACGACGAATTCTACGATTTCGTATCTGGTGGCTTCAATGGCCAAATGAGTGTTTACGGCATTCCTTCAGGTCGTTTATTACGCATTATCCCTGTATTTTCGGCTTTTGCAGAAAATGGTTGGGGGTTTAGTGAAGAAACAAAACCGATGCTAAACACCTCCCATGGATTTGTGCCCTGGGACGACCTGCACCACATTGCATTATCCACAACGAATGGCGAGCATGATGGTCGTTGGGCATTTGCCAATGGAAACAATACTCCCCGTATTGCCCGTGTGGATCTGAAAACATTCCGCACTGCAGAGATCATGGAGATACCTAACAGTGCCGGTAACCACTCCTCTCCTTTTATTACGGAGAACACTGAATATACTATTGCAGGAACACGCTTTAGCGTTCCGATCCAGGGTAACCAGGATGTTCCAATCAATACCTATAAACAAAACTTCAAAGGAACCATCAGCTTTGTGAAGGTGGATTCTTCCACCGGACGTATGAACATTGCCTTCCAGATCTTAACACCTGGTGTCAACTTTGACCTTTCCCGTGCAGGAAAAGGAAAATCACATGACTGGTTCTTCTTTAGCTGCTATAACTCTGAAAAAGCAAACACGCTTTTGGAAGTTAATGCATCAGCAAAAGATAAGGACTTCATTATGGCTGTGAACTGGAAAAAAGCCGAAGCATATGCTAAAGCAGGTAAAGGCAAAATGGTTCCGGCAGAATATGCACACAATGTGTATGATGAAGTGAAACACCAGGCTACCTCCACTATTGAAAAGCAGGTATTGATGTTAGATCCGAAGGATTGCCCTGATATGATCTATTTCATCCCTTGCCCTAAATCACCCCATGGAACAGACGTTGATCCCACAGGTGAGTATATAGTAGGCTCTGGTAAACTGGCCGCATTGATCCCGGTATTTTCCTTTACCAAGATCCAGCAGGCTATCGCCAATAAAACTTTTGATGGCACATTTGATGGTTTCCCCATTCTTAAATATGAAGCAGTATTACATGGTGAAGTTCAAAAACCAGGTCTGGGCCCTTTGCATACAGAATTTGACAATAATGGTAATGCCTATACCTCCATGTTCGTTTCTTCAGAGATCGTTAAATGGAATATTAAAGATGTAAAGGTGCTTGACAGGGTACCTACCTATTATTCTATTGGTCACTTAAGCGTTATGGGCGGACCTACAAGAAAACCTTATGGTAAGTATATGGTCGCCTACAATAAGATAACCAAGGACCGTTACCTGCCAACAGGACCAGAGCTGGCTCAAAGCGCACAATTATATGATATCAGTGGCGACAAAATGAAGATGATCCTTGACTTCCCAACCGTAGGTGAGCCGCACTATGCAGAAGGAATTCCTGCAGATAAGATCAGGAATAATAGTGTTAAGATCTACAAGATAGAAGAAAACCAAAATCCATATGTTGCTAAAGGTGAAGCACAAACAAAAGTGGTACGCAATGGCACTGATGTCCATGTATATATGACGGCTATCAGGAGTCACCTTACCCCTGATAACATTGAAGGTATCAAACAGGGAGATGTTGTTTATTTCCACGTTACCAACCTTGAGCAGGATTGGGATGTTCCACATGGCTTTGCTATTAAAAATGCAAACAATGCTGAAATACTGATCATGCCTGGTGAAACACAAACTTTAAAATTCATTGCTGACAAGGTAGGAATCTTTCCTTTCTATTGCACCGACTTCTGTTCAGCATTACACCAGGAAATGCAGGGATATTTGAGAGTGTCTCCAAAAGGAAGCAATGTTGCTTTACTGTTCAGCACTGGTAAGAATTATCCACCTGCTGACTCAACAACCAAAACAGTTAAACCATAATTATCCAGGGGCCTGGCCAAAGCAGGCCCCTTACCAAAACTATTTATATGAAAAAGATGTTCAACTTTTCCCTATTGGCAGCAGTTCTTATTTTGAGCTCCTGCAATAACACAGCAACTCCAACAACACAAACAGAAACTACTGAAGCTACCCCTGCTGCCGGCCAGTCAGCCGTTCAGGATAATGAATCAGCAAAGGATGTGGTTAAGGTTGCTGCTTCATCAAAAGACCATACTACACTCGTAGCCGCAATCAAACAGGCTCAGTTGGTAGACGCATTATCAAATGCGGGACCGTTCACTGTTTTTGCTCCTACCAATGCAGCTTTTGATAAATTACCTAAAGGGACTGTTGAAGATCTGATGAAACCAGAGAACAAAGAAAAATTGCAGGACATCCTGCAATACCATGTATATGTTGGCAGTTTAAATACGGACCTGATGCAGGATGGCCAAACGTTGAACGAAGTAAATGGTGGCAATATTACCATCAGCAAAAAAGATGGCAAAGTGATGATCAACAATTCAGCTACTATAATAGCATCCATCCCGGCTTCCAATGGCATTATTCATGTTATTGATGCAGTTCTGCTACCGCCTGCCAAATAGAACTTTGATTGTATCAACATCTTTCCGGAAAACCCCGCTTTAGGGCGGGGAGTTTCCCGGAAGTTTTAAATAAGCGTAGTATGTCTAAGATGAGCCTCCCTTCCAGAATCATTATTGCTATAGGATCCCTTGCTTTAATAGCTACATTCTTTCTCCCTGTTTGGTTTATATTCCTGATTGCGCCACAGTACCCTGAAGGTTTGACCATGAATATATGGCTGAACAAGATAACAGGCCAGGTGGATATCATTAATGGTTTGAATCACTACATAGGCATGAAACATATAAAGGCAGAGATGTTTCCTGAGTTTGGATTCCTGGTTTATATAGTTGGTTTCTTTATAGCCTTAGGTCTTCTGGTTGCCATTGCCGGACGCCGCAAACTCCTATTCTACTACCTTATACTTACAGTATTAGGCGGCATTGCTGCCATGGTCGACTTTTATAAATGGGGATATGATTATGGACACAACCTTGATCCCAAAGCTGCTATACAGGTTCCCGGTCTTTACTATCAGCCTCCTCTGATCGGGCACAAAACCCTTTTGAATTTTGATGCGTATTCTTACCCGGATGTAGGCGGATGGGTTGTGATTGGTGTAGGCATACTTTTTTTCCTTGTGTATTTCTTTGAGTTATACCGCACAAAGAAAATGAGACCTGTTTCCATCATGAAAAAAACCATTCCTGCAGTTGGTATGCTGCTTGTATTACTTTCTTCCTGTAATGCACAACCTACAGCTTTTAATATTGGTAAAGACAATTGTGATGATTGCAAAATGACAATCATGGATGCCAGATTTGGCGGGGAGGTCATTACAAAGAAAGGAAGAGTTTACAAATTTGATGATGCGCATTGCCTGGCCAATTTTATGAAATCAAATACAGTGAAGAAGGAAGATGTAGCACAGACTGCCTTTGTAAATTATGAAAGCCCCCATACATTCTTAAAAGCTGAATCTACTTTTTTCGTGGTTAGCCCACAATTGAAAAGCCCAATGAACAGTAATGCAGCCGCCTTTGCCAATGAGCAGGCAGCTCAAAAAACAGCAAAAGAAATCAACGGGATTGTTGAGAACTGGACAAAATTGTCCGCATCGCTTTAGAAGAAGATACACCAACGAAATGAAACGAATTCTAACCATACTCTTACTATTCTCATTTTATGCCTCCACGGCAAAAACGATCATAGTAGGTAAAAATCAAATTATAACTTCCCTGCGCAAGGCCATTGCAATGGCCGCCAATAAAGATTCCATCCTTTTGCAACAAGGTGTTTACAAAGAAGGAAACATCATTATTAACAAACCCATTTTTTTAATAGGCGTTAATGCACCTATCCTCGATGGAGAGAACAGGTACGAGATACTTACAGTAAGCACAGACGGCGCTGTAATAAAAGGAATTGAATTCCGCAATGCCGGATACTCCAGCACCAATGATTTCGCTGCCATTGGTGTGATAGATGCAAAAAATATTATTATAGAAAATAACTCCTTCACCCATACCTATTTTGCCATTCATTTTGCCAATGCCTCGGAAGGACTGATCATTGGAAATACAATTGTGGGTACTCCCAAAACTGAACAAACATCAGGCAATGGCATCCACCTTTGGAAATGTAACAATATGGTGGTGGAAAGCAATGATATCCAGGGGCACAGGGATGGCATTTATTTCGAATTTGTTACCAACTCCATTATACAACAGAATAACAGCCATAATAATATCCGTTATGGCCTGCACTTTATGTTTTCCAACAATGACGCGTACCTGGAAAACACTTTTAATAATAATGGTGCAGGTGTGGCAGTGATGTATTCGCACCATGTGCTGATGCAAAGAAATGTCTTTGAAAATAACTGGGGCGGCAGTGCCTATGGCTTATTGTTAAAAGAGATCTCTGATGGAACTATAATCCAGAACCAGTTTGTTCAAAATACAGCGGGCATTGTAATGGAAAGTACTAACCGCATTGATGTGCAATTGAATTCCTATAGGGGCAATGGCTGGGCGCTACGCATCCAGGCCAGTTGCAATGACAATACGGTTCATCACAATAATTTCCAGGGAAACACTTTTGATGTAGCCACAAACGGCACGCTGATGTTGAATGAGTTTTATAATAACTATTGGGATAAATATGAAGGCTATGATATGAATAAAGATGTGGTTGGTGACGTGCCCTATCATCCTGTCAGCATGTACTCCATGGTTATAGAACAAAATCCAAATGCTGTCATTTTATTACGCAGCTTTATGGTATCACTTTTGGACAAAGCAGAAAAGGCAATACCAAGCCTTACCCCCGAAAACATGACAGACAGTAAACCTTTAATGAAACCTTTATCACTATGATCTCTATTCAGAATATCAACAAAAGATTCAAAAAGCTCCAGGCATTAGATAACATCAATGCTGAGTTCAATAAGGGACAGGTCATTTCCCTGATAGGACCAAATGGTTCAGGTAAAACCACCCTCATCAAATCTATTCTTGGACTGGTAAGACCAGACAATGGACTGATCACATTCAACAGTGTTCCGGTAACAGAAGATGTTGCCTACAGAAGCAACATTGGGTATATGCCCCAGATTGGCAGGTACCCTGATAATATGAAGATAGGCCAGTTATTCAGCATGCTGAAGAACCTGCGTAGTTCAAATAAAGTTTTAGATGAAGAGTTATATTTCAAGTTTAAGCTTGATACCATTCTTGATAAATCCATGCGTGCCTTATCAGGAGGCACAAGACAAAAAGTGAGTGCTGCCATTGCCTTTCTTTTTGATCCTGAGGTCCTGATTTTAGATGAGCCAACTGCAGGCCTTGACCCATTGTCATCAGAAATATTGAAAGAGAAGATCCTGGTTGAAAAAGAAAAGAATAAACTGATACTTATCACATCACATGTGCTGACTGACCTGGAAGAAATAACGACAGATGTAATGTACCTGCAGGATGGAAAAGAAATATTCTTCAAATCAATGAGTGAACTGCAAAAACAGACAGGTGAAGAAAAATTAACCAAGATCATAGCCCATATGATGAAAAACGGGCTCCAGAAAAAGGAAGTTAGTTATTTAAAGATTGCAACATAGATCCATTAACACCAATGTCTACCCTAAACAGAAGTTGAGGTTAAAATAAAAATTTATATGCTCAAGATATCAAAATATGTTCTGTACGATATTCTAAGAAACCGGGTAATGCTCGGGTATACAGCATTCCTGTTTATCGTATCTATATCTCTCTTCCAGATGGAAGAGAACAGCTCGAAAGCTATGTTAAGCCTGCTCAACATAGTATTGATCGTTGTCCCACTTATTAGTATGATCTTCTCCACTATTCACTGGTACAATTCCTATGAGTTTATTGAATTGATGCTGACACAACCAATTAGCCGCAAGAAAGTGCTTTTGAGTGAATATGCCGGCATCAGTTCATCACTTGTTACAGCTTTCCTGATTGGTGTAGGGGTTCCGGTATGCATTTACAATTTCAATGATACGGGAGTCTCCCTTTTATTGATAGGCAGCCTGCTGACACTGATCTTTACCTCGCTCGCTTTTCTTGCCTCCGTAAAGTCAAAAGATAAGGCCCGGGGCATTGGTGTAGCACTTTTATTGTGGTTCTACTTTGCACTGATCTACGATGGGCTGGTACTGCTTATTTTATTTGCCTTTAGTGATTACCCCCTTGAAAAGATCACACTGGTCTTGTCCTCGCTAAACCCGGTGGACCTCGGGCGCATCTTTATCATGTTGAATATGGATATAAGTGCTCTTATGGGTTATACAGGTGCCATGTATAAAGACTTCCTTGGTAGCAGCACGGGCATGATCTATACACTCGGTATACTGGTAATATGGATGCTGGTACCATTGACCATTGCCATTCGTTCCTTTAATAAAAAAGACCTGTAAATAAATGGCAGGAATTGTTCATAAAACTTTGCAATGACAAAGATTATTATTGCCTGTATCCTTTTTGCAACCTTCATCATTTACACCGGGTTCATTTACACACGTGGTACGGCAAGTGATATCATTGTTCCTGCCGCCACACAACAAATGGTGAGCGAGGGCAAACAGATCTACCAGCAATATAATTGCCAGTCATGTCACCAGATATATGGCCTGGGTGGCTACCTAGGTCCTGATCTAACCACGGCATGGTCCGATCCGCACAGGGGGAAAATGCTTATCAAAGCCATGCTTGTATCGGGAGGTAACCGCATGCCGGCATTTCAATTCAAAGAAGAACAAATTGAGGCTCTCATGGCCTATTTAAAATATGTTGACACAACAGCCACCCCAATTAAGCCCGGAATTAGGTAACAGCTATATCAAGCAAAGCTTTAAGACCGATAAGGTTGCACTTGCTTTTTTGGCTATGGCAGTGTCCTACCTGTTGCTTGGTTTAACTTTTGGTGTTTTGGGTAGCCTGCAATACCTCCTGCCTAAATTCTTGTATAACTACCTGGCCTTTCAAAAAACAAGACCCCTGCATGTTTACCTCGCCATTTCATGGATCTTTACTGCGGCTCAAGGTGGTTTATATTATTACCTGCCCCGTTTGTCCCACAGCAAATTATACTGGCCTTCTGGCGCATGGCTTCACTTTTGGCTACAGGTATTTACCTCTCTTTCTATAGTTATAGCTTTTTTCCTGGGTTACTTTGGCGGAAGAGAATACCTGGAGTTTCCACCTTTTATGGGTCTGTTTATTGCTGCCAGTTGGTTGCCATTTGTCGTTAATTTTTTTGGAACACTCCGTCCTGTTTTTAAAACAGCGCCCGTTTATTACTTCAGCTGGACCATAGGAATTGTCTTTTTTTATATCACCTTGTCAGAAAGCTATTTGTGGGTATTTGACCATTTCAATAACAATATCACCAGGGATATTACGGTTCAATGGAAAGCATTAGGGTCTATGGTTGGGAGCTGGAATATGCTTGTTTATGGCACCAGCCTCTATCTCATGGAACAGTTAAAAGCTGACAGGAAAATTGCGCACTCCCGCCTGGCCTATTTCTTTTTCTTCCTGGGATTTGTGAATTTGATGTTTAACTGGGGACATCATACCTATATAGTACCTGCTGCCCCCTGGGTAAAGACCGTTGCCTATGTGATCAGCATGACTGAATTGTTGATCTTTGGACACCTGCTGTTCCAATTCAGAAAAACCATCTCCAATACACTACGATTTTATCATTCCATACCATTCAGGTTTCTATCATTTGCCGACTTATGGATCTTCCTGAACCTGGGAGCTGCGATAGTCATTTCCATACCTGCATTAAATTTCTATACGCATGGCACACATATAACCGTTGCTCATGCCATGGGAACCACTATTGGCATCAATACCATGCTACTCTTTGCCTCTGTGTTTTATATTCTTCAGCAACAAAAGCCCGGCGCATTGCAACATAAAAGTTCAATAATCGGGAAAGGCATTATGGTCACCAATATCTCTTTGATAGTGTTCTGGACCTCACTTATCGGAAGCGGGCTTGTTAAGATCTCTGCAAGGTTAGATAATAAGGCATTTGCTCAAATGATGAAGAATTGCGAACCATTCTTCAAAATATTTGCCATTAGCGGCATAGGCATTTTGATAGGACTTGCCATACTTATTATCACGGTACTGTCTCTTATTCTTAAAAAGGACCACAACCTCGCACTGGTCAAAGATTCCAATAGCTTAGTTGAAATGGAAACGGAATTGTAAGCTCTTTCCCAGGCTATAGTTCATGTATAAGATACCTACCGGAAAAAAGAATGTGAATAATAACAGCAATCCTGTTATGTTAGGTATATCAACAAACGGGCTGAATACCAATAGTAATTCAGTAGCTATAAAACCAAACAGGAAGAAGCTATAACCTAGTCTTGATTGTTTATTGAGCTGAACGCCATCAAAGACCCTGGAAAAAATAAACAGGCTTACAAATCCCAAAAGAATAAGATGTAAATAAGCGATCACCAGGTTCCTTTGATGATAACCTAATAAGGCAAAATAGGGGAAAGCACTTGCCAGTTGCAACAATAGCTTAGCTGCAAACGCCACTATTGATAGTTTTAATATAATACCCTCTCTTTTAACCAGGCCTGCTGCGGCTATATCCCTGGCGAAATAAAATAATGCCATTAATTGTAGCACAGCACCCATACCCCCGATCATATTAAATAGAATAGATGGCTGGTCCCAAACAACAGACAATGCATACGTAGGTATACACGCCATATTTAAATAAGCAAATACTTTAGGTCCATACATTCCCTTACCCAAATCCTCCAGCCTTTTGTATAACAATGCCAGGATAAAAAATGTAAAAAGGCCATTGTATTGAAAATGCAAATAAAAATAGATGGAGTCGAAGTAAATTGGGGTTGATTGCTTGCCCATTACAATCAATGGACCTGTGGCAAATGGACCAATGGCTGAAATGGCCATATAGAATAATCCCCATTGAAGAAAACGATGTGAAACTGATGTTGTAGACTTTCTTAAAGCTTTCCACAACACTATAGCCAGGTAATAGCCAGATAAAATGGACAAAGTAGAAAATGTAATGCTTACCGCTTTATATCCCTGTACAGGGAAGCTCAATAACATGCCATAAGCTGATGCCATCATTAGCATGGCAATATTGTGCCAGTGTTTATAAGAGATCTTGTTTACCAACCCGGGAAAATACTTTATCACTAAAGCAACAAGCGCAGGCATTACCCAGCCGCCAAAGGCAAAATGCGAATGACCATGCAGGAGATTTTTATACTCCAGGGGAAAATGGTCAATAAATGGCAGCGTTCGAACCAGCAGCCCAATTCCTGATATAATCAATAAATTAATAAATGACAATCTTATTAACCGGCACTGTAACCTCTCTAAGCGATTGTCTATATGATCCATCTCCTGGATTTTCAGCTGTTCCTGAACCATACGCAAATTTGAGAAAAAGGACATCTAAGTCTGCTATTGAAAAAAGAAATGCTTACTGATTTCCATCATTTAATTGCCATTTTATTATTCCATTAACTGGAAGGAATATTTTAAGCATTCATATAAGTATGATTAAAATCATGTTTCAGGATGAGTAAGACTAAATTTTTCCAGATGATTAATAAAGGATATTTGCGTCTGAAATGAAAACCCTGGCTGTCATACTTCTTTCGCTGGTCACCTTACTGCAATCCTTCAGTAAGTGGATCATAATGGCAGACTATGAGATCAATAAGGAATACATCTCAAAAAACCTCTGTATCAACAAATCAAGACCAAAGCTTCATTGCAATGGCAAATGCCAGTTAATGAAAAAACTGGCGGAAGAAGAAAAACAAAATTCATCCAATAATAACAACCAGGGAAAGGCCAAGTTCCAGGACATCGTTTTTTTTCATTCCATGCGGTTATTTGAATTCAATAACCCTGGAGGCAACAGGTCAAACCCTCCTACCCACATTTATCCAGGCAAATACGAGTCGCCTGTGAGTAGCATATTCCATCCTCCTTCACTTTCCTGAAAGTTCAGCTACTCTTCGTATTTATTTTCTGTTTAAAGACTCAAAACAAACTATAGTTATGTCTGTTACCTCCAGGCTTACCCTTTTATTCATATCCATATTTACCTGCTTTCAAAGCATTGCTCAAACAACAGCCACTGGAAAGATCATTGATGCCATCACCAAAGAACCCATACAGGGAGCAACTATTCATTGCATTGACAATGCCTGCATGTGTGGATGTACTACCAATGCTGCAGGTGAATTTCAAATGAAATGCAAGGATTGCCAAAAACTAAATGTTACATCTATAGGGTATAAACCCATGGAAATATTGACCTCAGCCCGGATGGTCTACCTGGTTCCTTCTAACGGTACAATGAATGAGGTTGTCATCTCAGCCACCCGCGGTGATGCTGTTAAAAGATCGCAGGCTCCCATTGCCATTTCAAAAATTGATACCCGGTTGATCCAGGAAACCCGGGCCACTACTGTGGACCAGGTGTTGAATAAAGTAAGTGGTGTGAACATGGTAAACCTTGGCAACGAACAACACCAAATGAGCATCAGGCAGCCTATGACTACCAAAAGCCTGTTCCTTTACCTGGAAGATGGCATTCCTGTAAGAACCACAGGCTTGTTCAACCATAATGCCGTCTTGGAAATGAACATGGCAGCAGTTAAAAGCATTGAGGTGATCAAAGGTCCTTCTTCCTCTTTATATGGAAGTGAAGCTATTGGCGGAGTGGTTAATTTCATCACCATTGCACCAACAGCTATCCCTGTTGTAAAGCTTTCCCTTCAGGGAAATAATATTGGGTATAAGCGAGCTGAATTTCAGGGCAGCGTAGCCCAGGGAAAATGGGGCTTTGCCTTAAGTGGCTATTATGCTGATAAGAAGAACAGCTTTATGGAATATTCAGATTTTCATAAGGCGACCTTTACTGCAAGAGCTGATTATAACTTTAGTAACAAAACCAATTTATCCAACAGCCTCACCTATCTTAATTATTACAGCGATATGCCCAGTGGTGTGGATAGTACTATGTTCACTACCATGAAATTTATCAACCCACAAACCTTCACTTACCGGAAAGTAAATGCCACCAGGTATCGCTCTTCCCTAACGCAGAACTGGAACGATCATAGCAAAACCACCGCTACCATTATTTACAGGGAAAACGCTATTGGCCAAAATCCCAATTATCGCATAAAGGATGATTACAAAAAAGTTAACGGTACATATAAAGGCGATAAAAGCCTGGCCCATGGTGAGATCAATGTCAGCAGCTTTCATTCTTATGCTTTTACAATACAGCACAAACAAAACCTTGACTGGAAGAAAGCAGTTCTATTGGGAGGGTTTAGCATGGACCTGAGTCCTTCCAATTATAATGCAGCTTATATCCGTATCCAAAAAGATACCAATACCAAAAAATATACAGGTTACCGGGCTACCGACAGCATATTGACCAATTATGCTACGAGGATCAATAACTACGCTGCATTTACCAATTTCGAATGTAGCCCGATAGAAAAGTTACGCATAGTGGCATCCATGCGCTTTGATCTTTTTCATTACGGATTTAATAATGCCCTCAACCCATCAGCATTCAGTGGTTCCCCGGATACAACAAACTACTTTAAAAGATTTAGTCCCAAGATCGGGTTTACCTATAGTCTTTCTTCCAAAACAGGGATCTATGCCAATTACAGCCAGGGCTTTGTTCCGCCCCAGGTAACAGAGATGTACACCGGTGTAAAAGTGCCAACCCTGAGTCCTTCCCTATTTTATAATTATGAACTGGGCGGATGGGCTGAGATCATTAAAAATAAATTGAGTGCTGACCTCAGTGCCTACCTGCTGGAAGGCACCAATGAAGTGATTTCTGTAAAACTGGATGATGGATCTACAGAGAACCAGAACGCAGGCAAAACACAGCACCGAGGAATCGAATTTGGTTTGAATGGCACACCTGTTAAAGACCTAACAATCAGGGTTAGTGGTGCCTATAGCCAGCATACCTTTGTAGACTTCATAGAAAAAGGAAGCAGTTACAATGGAAATGAAATGAACAATGCACCCAAATGGATGCATAATGCGGAGATATGGTACAAGCCTTCTTTTGTCAACGGATTAAGACTGGGTGCTGAATGGCAAAGAATAGGAAGTTATTTTATGGACCCTAAGAACACGGTTAAGTATTCGGGTTATAATGTTTTGAATATCCGTGCCGGCTATAAACTGAAAGATCTGGATGTATGGTTGAATATCATGAATGCCACAAATAATTATTATTCGTACATCTCTACTAAGAGCGCCTCGGGTTATAGTTATACCCTGGCAGAACCAAGAAATTTTAATGTGGGTGTATCCTATGATTTGGCGAACCTGTTCAATTCAAAAAAATGAAAAGATTACTATACTTATTGGGGATAACCATTACTTGCCTGGCATCCTGCCAATCAGTCGATAATAAACTAGCCGGCAATATTGAAAACTCCCTCCAGGTAGATTCAATACCCGGGCAATGTCCTTACCTGGCAAAAGATGACAAGGGTAATGTGGTCATAAGTTGGGTAAGATCAAGGAATGATTCATCCAATGTATTTTGTTACGCGGTTTCACCGGATCATGGCAAAACTTTTGGACCTGCCACAGAGATACCGACTAGCACTAACATTGAGCCACATTCAGAGAATCTTCCAAAGATTATTTTTAAACCTTCCGGGGAGATCATGGCACTATGGGGTGCGGCTAATCCCAATCCAAATAATAAATATTCCGGGCTGGTCTATTATAGCCAGTCATTTGACGGGGGAAAAACCTGGTCTTCTTCAAATCCATTAGTGAATGATCAGAAAAGTTATGATCAACGCTATTATGATGTTGCCTTATTAAAAAATGGAGAAATAGGTATCATATGGCTTGACAACCGTAAAACAACTGATAAGGAAGGTTCTGCTCTGTACTTTGCTTCCACCAATGGAAGGTCAGGCTTCGTTCCTGGCAGGTTGATCAGCCAGCCTTGCTGCCAGTGTTGCCGTACTGACCTGTTTGTTGATACGCATGGCCAGGTGCATGTGCTGTACCGTGGAATTATCCAGGACAGCATCAGGGACATGGTTCATATTGTATCAACAGATGGTGGCAGGAACTTTTCACAACCACAAAGGATCAGCCAGGACAACTGGGTTTTACATGCCTGCCCACATACCGGGCCCGCCATGACTGAAAACAAAACAGGCATTCACTTTGCCTGGTTTACCGGGGGGAATAACAAGGGTTGCTTTTATAACCGGTCAACGGACAATGGCCTTAGCTTTTCCAAGCCTGAATCTATTAGTGCAATGGGCTCTCATCCACAAATGACTTCCAGTGCTGAAGGCAATCTCATGATCACATGGGATGAAACCATAAAAACAGATACCAGCGTCAATAAAAGGATTGGTATAGAGAAAAGAAACCAGGACGGAAAGTACCTCATGAAAAAATACATCACGTCCGATTCCGGCTCATCCAGTTACCCGGTAATTACTACGCTTGAAGCAAATAAATACCTGGTAGCCTATTCACAAAAAAAGGGAAAGAACACTTATGTATCCTACCAGGTGATAGAGCTATAAGGAAAAAGTAAAACTTAGATCTATGTCGTTTATGCATTGCAGTTACCTGCAATTTTAGAATTGCAACTTTATCTTGAAAAGTCATAAACTTTTAATCGCAATCACGTTGTATTAATGCAGTCCAAAGATCCTTCCTTCGTCAGGATGACAGAAAATCAGTGTTTACAGTTTGCGGTCCAATCTTTATTCCATAAAATTATAAATCAACCCACAAGGCGTACCTACGGCACGCTGTTACATTTTCATTGTTATTTTCTACCCACAAAATGTTCCTATGGAACATGAATAGGCAACGCCATTGTACGCTTTGTGCGCCTGTCAATAGAGTAAGTCGGCATATTTTAATCCTCTTATAATTGGTATTCAAATGAAATGGTATGTCCTAAACTATGTCCCATCGGGACATCTTGTCGGTAGCCAAAAAGCATAAGATTCCATAGCGTGCCGTAGGCACGCCTTGTTGGTTAATGGTACCATCAGTTGTGTATTCAGATAGCCTGTATTTCAACCTCTCCAACCTAAAGCAATTGTTTGACCTAAAGAATAACCGCAAATAATAGTTCCGTTTGACCTAAAGAACTACAAACTACACACTACAAACTACAAACTTCCTTAAACAGCATGTTTAAGGAGAAAGAAAGGTATTTGGTAATCCGCTGGAAACTCTCCCTGAAACCTGATGGTCCAGTCATAATCATCCATGTATAATTGTAAGTACTCAGTGTCTTCTGCACTCAGGGGTGCTTTCACTGTGATCTCCAGCTTGTTCTTCATCTTCTTTTCCTTTTGGGGCTTTGGCTCTTTCAGCCTTCCTGCCAGCTCCTGTTCAAAGGAAGAGAGAAGGAGTGTAAACTGCTCCTGGGTTAAGGAAGTACGCTTTTGCTCAGTAAGGAAGGTATGCAGGGCTGTGAATACCCCTGGCTTATCCATTCCCTGCTTTAAACAAACAATGGCTATGGTTCTTACCTGTTTAAACAACTGCCTGTACCTTCTTTTAACCGGTACAAAGCGGTAGATGATCGAAGAGATGATATTGCCTGTACCAAACCTTTCTGCGCTTCTGCGGCTTCCTTCAAAGGCAGGATCATTCCAGAAGCGCTTACTGCTTACGCCTGGAAGCATTCTTACCAAAAATCCCCATTCCACATCCTTATAAAAGTTGATGTCACCATCCACGGTTCCTGTTGCTGTAACGTATCCTACTTGCTTTGCCATGTGATATTGGTTTTAATAGCTGCAAGTTTTTGAAAATCCCTCTCAGTTCAAAACCCCTATGT